>JAZUBG010000001.1:0-2293 GCA_045638405.1 Eubacteriales bacterium
CATGAGTCCCTCTTCAACAACGTATTCGATGGCATCCGTCGCCCAATGACCGTCGGTGTCGTGGAAATTTAGTTTTGCGGACACGGGGATGCTCATGATAACCGTTCCGAGCATCATCACTGCCGCAAGAAAAAGGGATAAAAGTCGTCTTTTCATTTTTTGTCCTCCTCATAATGAAAAGTAAAATATAACTAACTGAATTATACAACGAAACCTTCAAAATGTCAACCGATTTGAGCATAAAACATAAAATGTCCCGTCATTGACGGGACATTTTATTTATAGCTACTTAATTTTGAGATCAATATCTACCGATCTTTGCAAAGTCGTTGTCGCCGATGCTCGGTTCTATCGTGGTGTAATTACCGTCAGCGACGTTTACGAAGTATTCGTTAGCAAACTTCAGGTCAAGGATCTTGTTGTTTGCAACTGTATTCCATTCATAATAGTATTTTCCGTGTAAGGTTTCGGGATCGGGACCTCCGAATCTTACCTGATCATCGTAATATTCGGCATCCTCTTCCGAAAGATCCGTGAATGCTCGGTTGTTTTTTATCGTGGTGCCAAAGTTGTTTGTGGGACAGTAAGGGTCAGATAGTCTTTCGGGTGAAACTGAGAGGTCATCGGCTACAAGGAATATTTCAGGCCATCTTTCACGCCAGAGAGCAAGTGCTTCAGGATCCGTGGGGAACTTTTGGAAAGAACTCAGGAAACCTGGCCATGTGGGGGATGCGTTTAGTGTATCCATACCTTCTTCAAGCATTCCTGCATACTTGGGATTGAATGAAACAACGTTTTTGTTATATTTAACAATACCACTGTATATAGGAAGATCAGTGAATATTATCATATTACCGGAAATCTCATGATTACTTCCGCTGCCGAACAATGCGTAGACACCGGGATTAAACAGAATGTTATTCTTTGCCGTTACACCGCACATACCGTTGTCAATGTATATACCCCATGCCTTGGGACTGAGTACGTTTGCGATGATGTTGTTGTTGATCTGATTACCGCGGTCCGTAACACTCATGGGAATATAAATTGCTCCCGCATCACCGATAATTGAGGTGAAAAGGTCGTGGATAAAGTTGTATTCAACTACGTTATCAATGTAATATAATCCATTCCAACAATCGTTATTGGGTACTTGTCTGCCGCTTTCTGCGAAATATTGCTCATATCTGAAACGGATCTGCTTTTCTCCGTGACCGAAGATGATAGCAGAGTGAGGAGCATTGTAGATCTCGTTATGAGAAATACGTGCACCTACCGCTTCCTGAAGAAGAACCGCAGGCTTATAGGAGAGATAGTACTTTCCGAAATCGTGGAAGCTGTTATTGTCAACTACGAGACCGCCGGAAACCAGCATATTGTTGTCACCGTTTTTTCGTACGATGATTCCGCCGCCGCACATCTGCTCGAACTCACATCTTGTAACGTGAAGGTGCTGACCGTAGGAGTAGATAGTGAACTCATCACCGATACCGAAGAAGTGGCAAGCATCGATGTTGATGTGGTCGCCCTTGATGAAGAAGGCGTAATCGTTATTGATGTGCTTGAAGCTGAATCCAACGAAATTCAGGTAATTTGCATTTTCATCAATGTTTACAAAATATCCCGAGGTTGCAAGTGTGTAGTTGTAAGAGGGTTCGTAAACGTACAGAATTTCGTTTTCAATGTCTACCCAGTATTCATCCTTGTAGTCAAGCTCCTCGGAGATATTGTGGAAGATCATTTGTGCGCTGGGATACATACCGATGTGCGTTCTTTCGTACAGAGTGAAAAAGCCCGTTTCGCGATCGTACCCCTTAAGAGGCATATGGTTTCCGTAGTATTCGTTGCCGAAAACACCGGTGAACAGAATGTTCTCATAGGTGTGATACTTATTGAAGCGCGCAGCTATGGTAGGTGTAAACTCCCATGATGTTGCCGCACCTCCGAGATCTGCCACTACAACGGTCGACGCCAATGAAAGACCTCCATCAGCCTTTTTATTGGGGAAACAAGCCTGAGTCATCATTTCCTTGTCATTGTAGAGGTAGCTGTACATATCGAGCTTACCTGCGTAGTTCTTTGCTGAAAGATCAGCTTTCTTGATCTTTGAAATTGACTTTGCAGGGAAGAGATATTCTTCTTCCTTGGTGATAGGCTCAAACTCGTCGAGGGATACCTGAACACCGGCATCGAAAATTACCTCGCCGTTACCGTAGGCACAGTAGGTTACGGGAACCTTTTCGCTTCCGCTGTCAGCTTCGGTGAAGTCATAGGTAAATGCACCGTAGTTACC
>JAZUBG010000002.1:0-2151 GCA_045638405.1 Eubacteriales bacterium
ATTCTGCTGCCGCCGAGGATCATTACGTTCTTAGCTTCCTTATGGATAATACCCATTTCCTTCAGCATTTTCTGGATCTGGAGGTGAGCCGCGGCTATGGCGACCTTATCACCTGCCTGAAGCACGAAATTACCGTCAGGAATATGAGTCACACCGTCTCTGAGTACCGCACAGATGATAAATTCAGCAGTAAATTTATTTCTGACGTCGGCAACACGATGACCGACAAGCGCCGAATTCTCCTTGATTTTAAGTTCGATCATTTCGAAATGACGGCGGGAGAATGATTCAAGCTTAACCGCTGCAGGAAGCTTCAGAATATTGAATATCTCATGTGCGGCAAGAAGCTCAGGGTTAATGGGCATTGCAAGACCAAGATTTTCGCGCATGAAATTAAGACTTTTATCGTTATACTGCGGATTTCTGATACGGGCGATGGTATGAGCGGCACCCATCTTTTTCGCCATAAAGCAACTGAGCATATTAAGCTCGTCAGAGCCCCCCGCCGCAATAAACAGTTCGCATTTATCCACACCGGCTTCATTCAGAACTTCGCAGTCGGCACCGCCGCCACAAACCCCCATAACGTCGTAAATATTTGTTAACGTATCTATAACACCGGGATCTCGGTCAATTGCAACAACGTTGTGCCCCTCGTGAGCGAGCATGGCAACTATATGAGTTCCTATCTTTCCGCATCCCACAACAATTATTTTCATAAATTTGAAACCTTGCCTTTTCTTAGACATAACTTCATCATATAATTATAGCACAATCAAATGTTATTTTCAATAGAATTATCTCGAAAATAACTGTTGAATTATATCCGTTGTTATAATATAATATAGTTAAGGATCACAGAATACATACTTAACAAATTAAATTTCAAATATCATTTTCGAGGTAAAAATCATGAACAAATTAACTATCATGTTCCCTGACTTCAAGACAAAAGCTGTAACGATGAGTTTTGACGATGGACACGACTCTGACATTCCGCTTGCAAAGCTGATGTTAAAGTACAACCTAAAGGGGTCATTCAACCTATGTGCAGGCGAACTTTATCCCGAAGGTGCGGAAATTCCCATGTCTCCACACGGTCACAGACCGATGACTGAAAAGGAAGCAGTGGAGCTCCTTAGTGATCCACATTTTGAAATAATATCTCACGGATACCATCACGAAGCTGTCGGGCACGTTCCCACTTCCGAAGCGCTTTACGATATGCTTATGGACAGACGTCGTCTGGAAGAGCTTTTCGACACCTTTGTAAAGGGGCACGTATATCCTTACGGAAGCTACGGTAAAGGTGCCATTGAATGTGCTAAGCTCTGCGGATTCAAGTTTGCCCGTTTAGCGCAGAGAGACACGTCCTTCCTCCTTCCCGAACCAGAAACATGGCTTGAATGGAAGCCTACCGCGCATTTTTTGGAAGACGACTTTGATTCACTTTTCAACAAATTTCTAACGTTAAACAACTCTTATTACCACGGAAAGATCTTCTATGCATGGGCTCATTCATTTGAGTTTATTAATAAATGGGACTTTGTCGAAGAAAAGCTCAAAATGATCGCAGGACACAATGACATCTGGTACGCTACCAACGGTGAGCTTTACGATTACGTTGAAGCTTACAGAAGTCTCGAATATTCTGCCGATACAACGAGAGTATACAACCCCACGCAGATCGACGTATGTGTAAGATATGACGGTGGTGCTGTTTGTGTACATGCAGGTGAAACAGTAACGTTTAAGTAAAGAATATATAGGATAAACAAAATCCCTCAGTCAGTCTGACCGAGGGATTTTCTAATTTTATTCAAGCTCAAATGCACCTGTATAAAGTCTGTAGTACTGACCCTTTACGGCAATAAGGGCATCATGGCTACCGCGTTCAATAATACGTCCGTGATCAAGAACTATGATAACATCGGAGTTTTTAACGGTTGAAAGTCGATGTGCAATAACAAATACAGTTCTGCCATGCATCAGAGCATCCATGCCGCGCTGAACGATCGCCTCAGTTCTTGTATCAATAGATGACGTAGCCTCATCCATGATCATAACGGGGGGATCAGCAACAGCCGCACGGGCGATTGAGAGAAGCTGACGCTGTCCCTGAGAAAGATTTGCACCATTTTCGGTGAGCAT
>JAZUBG010000003.1:0-6582 GCA_045638405.1 Eubacteriales bacterium
GCAATCGGTATAGTAGAGATAACCTTCCACCTCATCGCCTACGTATTCTACATCGGTGCCGAGATAGCGGAAGTAAAACTCTTTGCCGCCGATACCGTCATCGCGCAGATTGGTGATCAAGTTATATTTAAGCGAAAGATAGTTATAGCTGCTGATCTTGTAGGACCATGAACCGCCAAAATGCAGAGTTCCGCTGACTTCGTTTTCGGACCAGTAACCCGGATTACGAATATACTGGCCGTCCTCAAAGGTTCTGATCTTGAATTCGGCGCTGTAAATTCTTTCCGCATCGTTATAATCATTGTCGTCACCGTCTTCGCTTTCGTAATGCTCGGTGTAAGTGAGGTAGTCCTCGCGGCCGTTGATGAACATACCCAGTTCACGATCCCAGCGCTCTTCATAACGCCAGAAAGCCACGCCAAGGGTATCAGCCGGGACGGTCAAGGTGCCGTCTGCATTGACCCATGCAGTAACGTCAACGGCAGGAATTGAGTTATAAGCCGTTTCGCTTGCAGGCACGTCCTTCATGGCATAGTAGCGGTCGCCGCTTTTGATCACGAACAGGAAATCGTCACCAAGATTTCCGTCCTCACCAAATTCAGCTACACAGTTTCCTGTAAGGCGCTGCATGGTTACACCGACAGGCTTGGTATAATCGTAAACGGTTGTTTCAAGTGCATCGTTACCCTCTGCCGTCGGCTCTTCATAATAAGCAAATACCGATGTCGGTATCACTCCGACCAGCATCACGATACAGAGAAAGAAACTTAGCATTCGTGTTTTCATTTTTGATTTCATAAGCTTAATCTCCTTTCAGAGTTTTAAAAAATATTTTCGCGTTTTTCAAAAGTATCACGTCTACCATTGAAAAACATTCCGTTCTGTGGTACAATATATCAAATATGTTAGGGTCAAATTACTTTTAACTTTTATCACGATAAAGATACACCTATCACTTATACTGTTATAATTATAACAGTATAAATACATTTTGTCCCCATACTAAAAGTATGGGGTGGAGTTTTTAATGAAAAAATGTGTATTTTGGGGGATTCCCCTTTTGTTTATATCCACCGCCCTCACCGGATGCAGCTCAGTCGGAGAAAAAGCAATCAGCCAATCTATCATTTACGGTACTGCAGCAGTCCTTTCATTACTGCTTCTTATCAGCAGTCTTTTTTGCGTTCGCAAAAAGAGAACTTGGTTTATTGTTCTGTTCTCGTCTGTTCTCGTGGTGAATATCGGTTATACTTTTTTGTCCGTTTCCTCTTGCCTCGAAATGGCATTGCATGCAAACAGAGTCTCCTATCTCGGCTCGGTATTTTTGCCTCTGTCTATGCTGATGATCATTTTAGATGCAACAAATACCAAATACAAAAAACATCTGCCCGGTGTACTGCTCGGTATTTCCGCAGTCGTGTTTTTGATTGCCGCAAGTCCGGGAGTGCTGGGTATCTATTACAAAGAAGTTTCTTTCCAAATCATTAACGGCGTTTCCACTCTCGTAAAAGTATACGGTCCGTTACATCCGCTGTATCTGATTTATTTGCTCGGTTATTTTACCTCAATGGTTACGGTGATCATCCGTGCACAGATCAAGAAGACCATAGACACCACCACCCACGTTGTTATTATCGCGATTGCTGTGTTCGTAAACATCGGAGTTTGGTTTATTGAACAGATCACATCAATTGATTTTGAAATGTTGTCTGTCTCCTATATAATCAGCGAGTTGTTCCTTTTGGGGGCACACCTTGTTATGACCGAAAACCAGCGTCTTCGAGAGGTTGTAAGGCAGATTGAAACTGTACAAAATTATACCAAGGACGAAAAAGCAGAACCGATTGCTATAATTGAAACCCCGCTGGAGCTCGATACCGTACCACCGGAACGCATTGAAGCCTATATGGTCGGACTCCGACAACTGACGCCAACCGAACTCGAGATTTACGATGCTTATATTGCCAGAGCTACCACGAAGGAGGTTATGGCAAACTTGAACATCAAAGAAAGCACGCTGAAATATCACAACCGAAACATATATGGTAAGCTGGGTGTTTCCTCACGTAAAGAGTTACTGGAGCTGCACAAGCATATAAAAGCCGTGAAGGCTAAACTTGGTGAGGCAGATAATGTCGTCGGAAAATAGATTAAACCATATTTATTGATTAACGACCCCATGGTGGGTATGCAAACAAACACTAAAAATCGGGCAGTCCGAATTTTTGTCTGCTATGCAGACACGTGTTTGTTTCATTTAAATTTCTGAAGCTGTAAGATGAATGGAGATTACCATGAAAGATTATTTTCTCAAACTAAAAAGTCCTGCTTATAACTGGGAAAACGCATCTCCCATAGGAGCAGGCTCCATCGGTGCCATGTTATTCGGCGGCATCGAGACCGAAAGACTTTGCCTTAACGAAGAGACCATCTGGAACGGTGGAAAAATCGATACCAACATCCCCGAGTATCTGGACAAGCTTAACACTATCCGCAAAATGCTGTTCGAAGGAAAAAACGTTGAGGCGGAGGCTTGGGCGGTTGAAAACATCGAGAAAAAGCACCGCTATTTTGTGGATTCCTATGAGTTTGCGGGAGACCTGTTCGTTGACGTTCACGGCTACGGCGAGTATGAAAGCTATGAACGGCATCTTGATCTGAAACGCGGACTCTACTCCCTCGATTATATGCTTGACGGTGTCCGTTATACCCGTGAAAGCTTTGCTTCTCACCCGTCAAAGCTCATATGTATGAGAATTGATACCGATCCTACCCGTAGGATTTCCGTTAAGTACCGCCGGAAATACGGCGTCACAAGAAACGTTTCCTCTGAAGGCAGTTCGGCCCTTATGGACTTCGTTCACACTACCGCTAACGGAGCACATAAGTTCAGGGTTACGGTCAAGGTGCTAACCGACGGAGAAACGTATTCCTATGATGATGAAGACGATATCTTCATAAAAGGATCAACAAAGCTTGAGCTGTTCGTTTCCATCGTGACCGAGTACAGAGATCCCGAAATGGATACCGAGAAATACCTGGTATTCGCTGATAAGGGATATGACGCCCTCCGCGAAGAGCACATCGCGGACTTTTCCGCTATCATGGGCAGGTCCGACATCAATTTCGGGGACGATGGGCTTGATGACCTCAGCGCCGCAAAGAGACTGACACGACTGAAGAACGACAAAAATGCTGTTGACCGCGGACTTCTCGGACTGTACTTCCAGTTCGGCAAGTACCTTCTCACGTCTTCAAGCCGTGAGGATACCTTCCCTGCGAATTTGCAAGGACTTTGGTGCGAAGGATACGAGTCTCCGTGGAATGCCGATTACCACACCAACATCAATCTGCAGATGAATTATTGGCACGCTGAAACCGCAAACATTTCCGAATGTGCCTTTGGTCTGTTCAAATACATGAACGAGTGTCTTCTCCCCGGAGGACGCAGAGTTGCAAGGGAGAACTATCACGCAAGGGGATGCGTGACTCATCACATCTCCGACATATATGAGTTTTCAGTAGCCACAGGCTCAATGTGGGGCTTCTGGTTCATCGGTGCGGGTTGGCTTGCACTCCATATGTGGGAGCATTACCTTTACACAGGGGATGAGAAATTCCTCCGCGAGACAGCATATGAGTTCATCCGTGATGCCGCCCTGTTTTTCGCAGACTTTATGTTCGAGGGTCCCGACGGTGTTCTGTATTCCGGTCCTTCAGCATCTCCCGAAAACCAGTATCTTGTTGAGCGTGACGGGCACAAGATCCCCGTATACCTCTCCCTCTCCCCTACAATGGATATACAGATCATCAGCAGTGCACTTGACATCTATACACAGGTCGAGGACATTCTCAAAGTTTCCCCCGAGACCGCTGATGAGATCCGTGCGGTTCGAGCAAGAATGCCCAAGCTGCAGATAGGCAAGTACGGTCAGCTTCAGGAGTGGATCGAGGACTGGGAAGATGCCGAACCCGGTCACAGACACATCTCCCACGCTTACGGACTCTATCCTGAAGCTCAGATAACAAGAAATACCCCCGAGCTGTTCCATGCAATAAAGACGTCTCTCGACAGAAGACTTGCTCACGGAGGCGGACACACGGGTTGGAGCCGAGCTTGGCTTATCAACCTCTTTGCAAGACTTAAGAACGGCAGAGATACCTACGATAACATAAGAGCGCTGTTTACACATTCCACTCTTTATAACTTTTTTGACAATCATCCGCCGTTCCAGATCGACGGTAACTTCGGCGGAGCCGCAGGTATCGCAGAAATGGTGCTCCAGAGCCACGAAGGATTTATCTCTCTTATTCCCGCGATCTGCGAGGAGCTGAAGGATGGTTCGTTTGAGGGTCTTCGCGCAAGAGGCGGTTACGTGGTCTCGGCAAAATGGGCTGACCTTAAGGTGACAGAGTTTGAGATTACAGGCACAGACGGGGAAGTTACCGTAGAGCTTGCAGAAAACCAGACAGACGTGACGTTTGTGTCCGAGGACGGCACGGAATACACGTCGCAGGGAAGAATGATAACCGTTATCTCAGGAAAGAGATATTTTGTGAAGTGATAAATAAAGATCTCCGAAGTTTTGGCCTTCGGAGATCTTTGCTTTTTACTTTCTTGCAAGCTTCCACGTTATCCTTTGAACAAAAAATGTGCGCACAGCATTTGATAAAGCCACGCGCACATTTCATTTTATATTAACCACTTACACTTCACATTCTTGTCGGAACCTTTACGTCCCCGGCGCCGCTTGTCACGCCGCTCTCGTT
Organism: Eubacteriales bacterium; assembly: GCA_045638405.1. GTDB lineage: Bacteria > Bacillota > Clostridia > Oscillospirales > CAG-272 > RUG11130. The sequence continues at coordinate 4,771 of JAZUBG010000003.1, forward strand.
GTATGCATCAACCCTTACGTAATAATCCACACTTTATAAGTTTCCAAATTATACGTTTACTACACTTAAAAATCCGAACATATTTCTCTATCTTTCTCACATATTCTTTCAAGTATGTCAATGAAACTGTTATACACGTCTGTCTCAATTTCAAAAAAAGCGGCAGCACTGGGCGGATGAGAGTTGTTACAGGAATCGTCATTCCAATCCCATTCTGCATATATTTTATCCGTTTCGCTGTGAATATAGAAGTGCATCACGTATCCACTATGCTTAGGCTCCTCATCAAAGCCTAAGCACTTCAGAGGCTTCAATTTAGCTTTGTTCTCCCAACTCCAATCAAGATATGAAACGGTATTATTCATAATAAAATAAGTAATGAGGCTCCACCCATCAGGAGATAATTTTTCCGAATAGTTTCTGAAGTGATCGATCTGACGATGCACATTTTCAACGTAGGTTGCCTTCTTTATATTCCTCAAGTCTTCACGCATCTCTTTTATCAATTTTTTGATCGCTTCTTTTCTGGCTTTCCGTTTCTCAAACATAATAACATTATTCCCCTCTCGATTTTTGATTAATCTATCCGCACGTTTCATTTTATACTTCACATTCTTGTCGGAACCTTTACGACCACGGCACCGCTTGTCACGCCGCTCTCATTGTATGCATCAACCCTTACGTAATAATCCACACCTTTGTTGAGACACCTCAGCATTATGCTCGTCTGACCCTGGATCATATAATGCTGATTCAGCTCATCAGGGTTTATTCCAAATCGTACTATATAACCTTCAGCATTTCCCGCCTCATCCCAAGTCACAGTCATCATTCGCTCGTCCTCAAGTCTTTCGCAGGTCACTGCATTCACGACAGTCGGAATAGGGGCATTACCATAACCAAACACACGAAGACCGCTCACCGCAAATTTTCCGCCTGCGGGAACCTCTCCCATATTGGTAAGGCGAATATATCTGATCCGCTGCCCTTCAGTTATCTCATAGTAATCATGGGAATAATCCTCTGTGTTATCAGATTTGTCAGCCAAGGTCTCAAAATTCTCGCCATCCACCGATGCCTCAAGCTTATAGCGGTAGGTGCAGGTGCAGCCTCTTCCTCCCACGTTTTCTATGTCCTGATCTGCGAAATTCACCTGAAGTGCACGCACGTCATAGACATCTCCCAGATCGACCTCAAGCCATTCGCCCGCATCTCCGCTACGGGCGCTCCACCAGGTTTTTATGTTTTCATCAAACGCAAATGACGTCGATCGGCTGTCATCAAGCTCTGACGAAGCACGTGCTTTTTTTGCATATGAAAGCAAGTTCCAATCGGGTCCGGGTACGTCAAACGGGCGGTCATTTTCGGTAGGAACATACATTGGGTAGTCAGAGCGTACCGCATTTGTGTAAAGAAGTCCGTCATCACCGAATTTTGCGGGAAGAAGTATCAGTCGACGCTCATATTCGTGGTTTCTGCTGATGGATACGGTATCCATCTTCCACCAGTTCCCCCTCAAGTCCTCGAAGAGACATCCGTGTCCGGCACCGCGGAGAAATCCGCTGTTTTTCCAAGAGGCGGGACTGTTTTTACAATATGTGAACGGTCCCATGGGACCGTCGCCCACAAAGCATCCGTCTGCATATGAGGCGTACTTCGTATCGGGAGCGGCATACGTGAGATAATATTTCCCGTTATACTTATTCATCCACGCGCCTTCAAAGTAGGGGAGCTCTCCGCCGATCTCGTTATTGTCGCCGAATCTTTCGAACCCTCTGTTACCGAGGTCGGATTCAATGCAGGGGAAGGGCC
>JAZUBG010000004.1:0-10550 GCA_045638405.1 Eubacteriales bacterium
TGTTCCCCTAACTGATCGCGCCCGAAATGAGAAAAAGACGCGCTCGGCTTCGCCTTCACGCATCTTTTTCTCATTTCGTTTTCAGTTATCTTTATTTTTTCAGTTTTTCTTTACCCCAACTATTGACATTGAGCCTATTTTTATATGTTCACCTGCCAATTTCAAAAAAAAAATCAAATTTATTTAAAATTTTTCGAAATTTTTCGCTAATTTTGCCTTTACACGACATTATATATAGCTGAATGTAGAAATTCTAAAAAAGGGAGATGGTTGAGTGATTGACGAAAAAGAATTTGAAGAACTGATACAAAAATACCGAGCTGAACTTTACCGTTACTGCTTAGCCGTATCCGGCGGTGACAAGTCCGTTGCCGACGACGCCTTCAGTGATATGCTGAAAGTAGTATTTGAAAAATGGGACTCCCTTGAAAAAGGCGATGGGTTCAGAGTTTATCTCTACAAAACAGCAAAAATGTGCGTTACAGCACGTTTACGTGAAAAGAAATGGCACAATAAACATTTCCAATCACTTGAAGCCGCACTTGCAGAAGGCATCCTCACAGAAAAAGAATACACCGACAACTATTTTGCAGACAAAACACCAATTGAAGTTTACATAAGCAGAATAGAGTCAACTCTGGTTGGAGAAGAACGTACACTTTTCAGACTCAGGTACGTCGAAAAAAAGCCGCTTCTTGAAATTTCAGATATTACATCAATTCCCTACTCTTCATTAAGATATAAGTATTTCAAAATAGAAAAACGTGTACGGGAAGAGATCAAAAAATTTTTTTGAATTTTTATAAATTTTTTCGCTAATTTGGAATTCTCACGACATTATATACAGAAGGCAAAAAAAGGCGGAGGTGAGTCCAATGGTTTAGCGAAGAAATTTAATTGATTTTCAGTTCATAAAACGGAGGTGTTAAAATTGTCAAACAAACTTGAAATGCGACTTAAAGAAATGGAGACGGTGTTCCCCATTACAAATGACCGAGAGCTTGCCTCTGCTCTGCGGCTCATAATCAATGAAGAATCTGCGAAGATAGGTAAAGATAACGTAGATCTTATTTCTGAGGCATCTGAGCTTCTTCTGAATATTGGCGGAGTCACCGAAAACGAGATAGAAAGCAGTTCCTCAGCTCTGCTGTCCGATTTCTTAAGCAAATCAGAAACACGTACTTCACGTAAAGCGGTAAAGCCCGGGTTTAAATTTACAGCGATGCGTAAAGTTGCTATGTTTGCCGTTGTGACATTAACAGCCGTTACTCTTCTCGTCACCTTAAACGGAAACGTAAGAGCTGCGGTGAAAAACACCTTTGTTTCATGGATGCGTGAGCTTGCAATTATCGACTTCTCCGATGGCGACGCGGCAACAACGGAAAAAGAGACACCTCAAGCGAACCTTTCCGAAAAGTATTATATCAAAGCGAATGAAGTTCCCGACGGATATACTTTCGACGTAAAGAATACAGACGGCGACTCTACACTTTACACCTACAAAAACGGCAGTGATTTTGTAGTGGTTGAGATTATCCCAACGGATCCTGCAGGCGTTATCCACAGTACGGAAAAGCATCAGTACAGCGAGATCTACATCGGCAAAACCGAAGTATATATGTTCTATAACGAAGACGAACGAAACGGTTCCATCGTTTTCGGTAACCGTAACGTAACAGTTATCGTCGGCGGAGTTGCAGATCGTGATGTGCTGATCGACTTTGCAAAGGAGATCATTGAGGATTAGAGCAATTTAACCGTACTCGAAAGGAGTGTTTTGATGAGTCAAAAATCAATCGATACCCCAAAATATATAATACTGCATAATATTAAGGATGCAATTCTACCTCGGCGAGGATGAAGTCGAGGGGGCAATTCATCACCGCCTAATTTTCATATGCTTCCATTTTGGCCAAAAAAATATAAAACTCTATAGAGGTGAAAAGCAATGAAAATTACAAAAATTATATCTTTAATATTATCACTGTCAATGATATTGGCTATCTGCATATTCCCTACTCATGCAAGCTCAGGAACTATTGTGGAATCTGGTTACGAAAATGATGCAAACAGCACAACAGACGATGTCGCATATAGATCTCTCGCAACGTATAATGATTACGACACCTACGGTTATCTGTCAAATTCCAGCGATGTCGACTGGTGGGATATAGGGTTTAACCAAGTAGGAATGGTAAATTTCTACTTATTATCACCTAGTGGGTGTAACTATTCAATGCATATTTACGAATATACCGGCGATTATGATAATTTAAAATCTATCGCTGTTGTTACAAATGGCGGTACAGGAAGCTTTGATCTTGCGCGAATCCATGTGAACCCCGGATATTACTTGATAAAGATCTATACTAATTCGGGTTCATCGTCATCTAATAGCTATTTATTCAGAGCAAAAAACTATTCAGATCGTGTCTCGTACTTATCGACGATTGATTATACGCCTTCCTCGAGTACGACTACACCTTTGAGCAATTACTGTAAAACCCATATAAATAACCTTGGCTTCAGTACTGTAAATGACGTATATAATCAAACAGCATCTCAGACACTCACACAACTAAAAAATTCTGATATACACGTTGTATTCGGTGAATCATACGGAAATGGTATTATTCGAATGAAACAGGTATCCGGAATTAATTCGTATCTTGCAGGGGTAAGACATGCAGCGCTAAACAATCAATCATGTGCAATATCTGATCTAAACAGTGGTGATCTTTCTGAAACGGATTTAATAATCTTTGCGGCAGATAAAACAGGCGCTACAAGTTCTGCTTACGGAAATTTAGTTGACCAAGCAATAGCTAAAGGTTGTTACTGTGCCGTAGGTTGGTTGGGAGAAAATGATCAACTTTCGTTGCTGATATGGCTCAATGGTTTTTTTGAGTTTGCACAATCTTACCATATATCGTACGCGATGACAAAAATAGATTCAGAAATTATTAGTCGCGGTGTATCTGCTGATAATAAAACTTTACTGATGAACAGATATTACAATTCAAGTAACGCATATTACCTGTATTTAGATAATAATCCATAATAGGAGGAAGAATTAATGAAAACTAAAAATCTTATTATAATAACTCTTACTTTAATATTGTCAATATTGGGTTGTATTGTAGCAACAGCAGCAACAAATATTGATATAACAAATAATGCACCTGTCCCTGTTGTTGATAATTCTACAACATTGACCCATACTCTGTTTGACGGAACAAAAATTGAGCTAACTTACAATAACAATTATGACACAATCTGGGAAACAAGAAGTGAATATGTTGATTCTAAAAACAATAAGTTCCAATTTGACAAAGATGGTGATTTAGTTGGTGTTTCATTTGACGATTCCTGGCTCGATGAGATGGCAATTAATGGGAAATTATATGAATTGGAAATTTCAAATCCTCTTAAAGATTCAGATTGGTTAGACGAAAATACTGTAAAAAATATTGCAAAAATGCACACAAGTACAATGTACGGTGATGCATTTGAAGGATTTGAGTTGTCTAAAATCGAAAAAAATTATGGATATATGTACGATCTTACTTTCAAACTTATGGGAGGAAAAGACGACTGTATTACAGCAGCATATGCTTATGTAAGAATGTTTTATGACGGAACTTTGCTCGGCTCTTCTATCCACCAGCACAAGGTTGCGGCATCGATTGACGAAAATAAACTTTCAGAGATCGACACAAATCTGATCAATGCAGTAGCTGAGGCAAATGCAATGGCGATTTACAGAGAAGATTTCCGCGGTTTGGAAGTAAAAGAAGTTCTTCTCATCCGCGACGGCGAGAATTACGCACTGGAGATTTCCACTCATATAGACTTCTACGACAGCGACCTTGACATGATCGGAGGAACTCTTGAAAATTTCTACTACAGCATTAGATAAGATCAAGCTGATCGCATTCATATTGATACTGGTAGCAACAGTAGCGGTAAATGCCGTAACGGTTTCTATAATCGTGCGGCATTACACCGCCGATAATGCCATATCACCCGAAAACAAAGCGGAAAATGCTCCGGGAAAAGTACCTGTTATCAGTGATGAGACCCAAAGTCCCGTTTTCGGTGCTCCCGAGAAAATTATTCTCCACGGCGACGGCAAAGCTGTAACTCTTATGACTGAAGACGAAGATTTCGAGGAAATTCTGAAGATCAATGAGCACCGTACCGTTTACGTAAAAGAATATCAAAAATCCGGCTTGTTCGACGAAAACACAATCGACGCTTATTATATGGAATTTGTATACGGCAAGCCGCATATGCTAAAGCTTAACGGTGCGGGTGAATACGAAGTATCTTCGATTATATTCGTTCTCACGGGAGTCAACCACGGCAAGATGAAGTTTAACGCCGGCGGTGAGGCTCAAGCTGTCGAAAAGTTATCATTTGACCCCGAACTTCTTGTTAAAGTAATTGATCATCTCGAATAATTTATTTGGAAAAAACAACAGATTGCGCGGTGTAATCTGTTGTTTTTTTCATGTTCCGACGAAATTTCAAAAGCTTGTTTTTTGCCCTTGACACGTGCCGTCCTGTGTAGTAAAATGTCATATTGGAGTTAACTTTTTATTAACATTATTTATTTTTTCAGAATGGAGTTTAAGATGAACACTTTTAAGCCGATGCTTTTTACAAGCCTTAAGAGCTACAATAAAAAAACGTTCATATCCGACCTTGTCGCAGGTATAATCGTTGCGGTTATCGCACTCCCCCTCTCCATAGCTCTCGCTCTTGCGTCAGGTGTAGGTCCTGAGGAGGGTCTTTACACTGCTATTATCGCAGGTTTCCTCATTTCCTTCTTCGGTGGAAGTACCGTGCAGATCTCCGGCCCTACAGCCGCTTTTGCAACCATCGTTGCCGGGGTTGTGGTAACACACGGAATGAGCGGTCTTATTACCGCTACCGTTCTTGCCGGCGTTATCCTTATTCTTATGGGTATTTTTAAGTTAGGCGGACTTATCAAGTTTATCCCTTACACGATCACTACCGGCTTTACTGCAGGTATCGCTGTTACGATACTCATTGGTCAGCTTAAGGATTTCTTCGGTCTTACATATCCTGCAGACGTAAAACCCATTGAGACAATGGAAAAAGTGGAGGCTGTTATACATAACTTCTCTACTGTTAACGTTTGGGCTATCCTCGTTGGTGTTCTTGCACTCGCTGTTCTTATCGTTTGGCCCTTCATCTCAAAGAAGATCCCCGGATCTCTCGTTGCTGTTATCGTAGGCATCGTTGCAGTTAAAGTACTCGCTCACTTTGACATTACCGTAAATACTATCGGCGACCTTTACACGATCAGCTCGGCTCTTCCCCGTCCTCATATGCCTTCATTCTCTCCCGAGCTTATCAAGGCAGTTCTCCCCAACGCGTTTACGATCGCTGTACTTGCAGCTATCGAGTCTCTTCTTTCCTGCGTAGTTGCTGACGGTATGACAGGCACTAAGCACCGTTCCAACACCGAGCTTATCGCTCAGGGTATCGGTAACGTAGGTTCTGCTATCTTCGGCGGTATCCCCGCAACAGGCGCTATCGCAAGAACTGCCGCTAACATCAAGAACGGCGGTAAGACACCCGTATCCGGCATCGTTCACGCAGTGGTACTCCTTCTTGTTCTCGTTGTGCTCATGCCCTACGCTTCTCTTATCCCCATGCCCGTTATTGCTGCTATCCTCTTTATGGTAGCTTATAATATGTCACATTGGCGTCCTTTCATTCAGGTCATTAAGACTGCGCCCAAGAGTGATATTCTCGTTCTCGTTCTCACGTTCGTTCTTACTGTTGTATTCGACCTCGTTGTTGCAATCGCAGTCGGTATCGTTCTCGCCTGCGTTCTCTTTATGAAACGTATGAGCGACACTTCAAGCATCAGAGGCTGGAAGTACGGTACCGAAAGCGAAAACGGTAAGACGATCCCTGAGTATATAAGAGTATACGAGCTTGAAGGTTCCCTTTTCTTCGGTTCTGCCGATATTCTCAACGCAATTACATTTAAGGACTACACAAAGTGTCTCGTTCTCAGAATGAGAAGTGTTTCCGCTATCGACGCTACCGCTATGAACGGTCTCGTTGGTCTCTACAAGAGATGTGAGGAAAGAGGAATAAAGATAGTTATCTCTCACGTAAACACTCAGCCTATGAACTCAATGATAAAGTCCGGATTCGCCGATATGATAGGCAGAGACAACTTCTGTCGACATATCGATGATGCTCTCGAACGCGCAGTTGAGATTACAGAAGCTGATAATTGTCAATAATTAAAATCAAATAAACTTAAAGGAGCCGAAAGTCATGAACTTCAAAATTCCACGGATTCTCAGCGGTAATGCGCTTAAGATCATTGCGGCAATTTCTATGTTCATCGATCATTTCGGCTTCATGTTTTTTCCGAATGTCCAAATTTTCAGAATCATCGGACGCCTTGCTTTTCCGATATTTGCATTCATGATCTCAGAAGGCGTCAAATATACAAAAAACAAAAAGAAATATTTTCTCAGCGTTTTTATCGTAGGTGTTATTTGTTTTCTTGGATATTTCATTTCAAGCGGTAAAATACAGTTCAGTATTTTCACAACATTTACGTTTTCACTGTCAATGATATTCGCCCTTGACTATTACAAAGCGGCAGCCTTCTCATCAGAAACTACGAACATAGAAAAGTTCGCAAGATTTGCTATATTTGCTTTCTCTGTAGCTGTATCTTACGTATTCTGTGAAATATTCTACGTTGATTACGGTTTTACCGGTGCCGCGACTCCTCTGGCGGCAAGTTTAGTAACAAATCTGCCTGAATCTGCTCCGGAAAGTCTGAGGAGAATGGACAAACTAAGCGTCAGAGTAGCTCTTCTTACAATACCGCTAATAATTCTCGCTGTAGATCTCCGAATTTCCCAACCTTATGCACTGTTTTCTATCCTTTTGCTATTGCTATATTCCGAAAAACGTGGTAAACTAAAGCTGAAATATTTCTTTTATGTTTTTTATCCTTTACACCTGTCCGTTTTGGAAGGCGTCAGGATCATAATAAAAAGTCTATAGTAAGATAGCACACAGCAGATCGGAGGAAATCATGGACTACTTGACCGAACTTCACGCTTACAGCAAATCTTCATTTGGAGAGGGATACCTTAAAGACGAGCTGTTATTTGAAAAATATATCGAAAACGGATATAAAACCGTAGTTTTACTTTACAAAATAAATTTCGACGATGATCAGAGTGTATATGAAAACGGAATTGACCGTATCCTTAAAGATTATTCGGAAACCGCTGAAAAATACAAAGATAAGCTAAATATACTTTTCGGCGCGGAGTTCAAAACACACGACAATGATTTTATTATTTACGGGGCTGAGAAAAAAGATCTTTACGAATTAAACTATTACAGTGACAGTTGGATTACCGATTACCGCGAAAGCAGAGAATCAGAGAACATTCTTGTAGTGCAGCCTCATCCCGCTAAGGTAGGCGGAAGAATTATTGAAAGTCACAATGTTGACGGATTTGAAGTATACTGCGGCGATGAAAGATTCGACTGCAATAATGCTTTCGCTGAAAGATACTGCGAAAAGTATCAGACACGCGGAATCCTACTGATGTCAGGCAGCGGATATTTCAGCGAGACATCTAATCCAAGCGGCGGTATTGTGACTGATTTTGAGATCAACACTATAGAAGAGCTTATTTCCACTATCAGAAAAGGAAACTTTAAGCTTTTAGGCAGTAAGCTGTCCCCGTCCCGCAGATACAAGACAGAACTTCACTGTCACTCATCTGAGATCAGCGGATGCTCAAGCGTTAAAGTCGAAGATGTGGTTGACAAGTACGTAGAGTACGGTTACACTACTCTCGTTCTTACAAATCATCTCAGCTCCTACGGCAATGAAGATGAAGATTACCGCAGAGAAGTTCACCGTATGTTTGAAGTCTGCGAGAAGGCAAGGCAGTACGCCGGAGACAGATTGAACGTGATCCCCGGTGTTGAGATCAACATTCAATGGGAAGATCATCTCATAATCGGTGTTACTGAAGAATTTCTTATTGAACAGTACTTATTTTCAAGACGAAACATTGCGGATTTCAGAAAAGAACTCAATGCTGAAGGAATGCTTCTTATCTGTGCTCATCCAATGAGATTTGGTCACTGCATCTTTGATTACAGAGACGTTGACGGTATCGAGGTGTTTAACGGACACCCCGAGCACAACTCAAACAATGATCTCGTTGCTCTCGAATGTGCCGCAAAGCGTGAACTCGGAATTATTCTCACATCGGGTACCGATCATCACGACGGACATCACAAACCTAATGCGGGAATACTTACGGATCATCCCATAACTTCCCGTGAGGAACTCGTTGAAGTTCTGAAAAGCAGAGAATATTCGCTTATTAAGAATGGATACGGCGTTAGTTTATAAGATATAATCAAAACAACCTAACCTTCTTCTGTAAGTAAGGTGGCAGCCATAGGCTGACGAAAAGAGGCCTCGTTATTTTCCTTTCGTTTTTTCATGCGGTTATAATTCTTAGAAGGAACCATCTCAAACGCCGAAGTTTCCTCGTCGCAAGCTCCTCACCTCCTTGGCTAATTCTTATCTTTTTTTGCGTAGCAAAAAAGATAAGAAAAGAAAATATTATACAGTCTTTGTTGTATATTGTCAAAAAGAAAAAAATCGGCAGGATAGATCCCCTGCCCTACATATACCATTATAATTGGTTTGTAGGACGGGGGGTTATCTCCTGCCGATTTTCAGTACAAATTATTTATCACATACACCAAAGTGAATACGGTGCGTTCTTCCCTTTTCCATCATAATGGGTATACAAAAGCCCACCGTCACTCCTAAACATATGCTTTAAAAGTGTCTTTGTAAGTTCCGGAACATCATTACGGTTAATAGCTTCTTCAATATCAACCCACACAACTTCGCTATTTTCATTGTTGTCGGATATTGCTTCTCCGGAAACATACTCAGCTTCAAAGACAATATACCAATCGTGCATATTAAATCTAACACCGATTATCCTTAGAGGCTCAACTGAAATACCCGTTTCTTCGAGAAATTCTCGTTTCAACGCATCCTGTGGTGATTCTCCAAATTCCACAAATCCACCCGGAATTATAAGCATCCCTGCACCGCCACCGTAAGTATGGCGTGCTAGCAATACCTTGCCTTCATTTACAACAACACCTGCAACACTTTGGCCCCAATTAGTATTATTTTCCATGAAATATACTCCGCTTGATTAAACGTTGAATCTGAAAAGAACAACGTCACCGTCTGCGATAACGTATTCCTTACCTTCACTTCTTACAAGCCCTTTTTCCTTAGCCGCATTCATGGAGCCGCATGTCATGAGGTCGTCGAAAGCTACGATCTCAGCTCTGATAAAGCCTCTCTCAAAGTCAGAGTGGATCTTACCTGCCGCCTGAGGAGCCTTAGTACCCTTTACAATGGTCCACGCTCTTACTTCCTTGGGACCGGCCGTGAGGTAACTGATATATCCGAGAATTGCGTAACTTGCCTTGATAAGTCTGTCAAGTCCGCTTTCAGCGATACCCATCTCTTCGAGGAACATTGCTTTTTCTTCAGCATCAAGCTCCGCGATCTCAGCTTCGATACCTGCGCAAACGGGAATAACCTCTGCACCTTCTGCATCAGCCGCTTCTTTTACCTTTGCGAAATATACATTATCGTCAGATACACCACCTGCCTCGTCTTCGGAAACGTTAGCAACATAGATAACTGGCTTCATAGTAAGAAGTGCTACATCAGCGAGAATTTCTCTCTCTTCGTCGGTAAACTCCATAGTACGTGCGGTCACACCCTCTTCAAGAGTAGCTTTAACTCGGTTGAGCAGTGCAAGCTCGCCTGCAAGAGTTTTATCACCCTTGAGAAGCTTTTCTGTCTTTGCGATTCTTCTCTCGATCATTTCAATGTCGGAGAATATAAGCTCAAGGTTGATAGTTTCAAGGTCACGGACAGGATCAACATCACCGTCAACGTGAACGATATCAGCGTTTTCAAAACAACGGAGAACGTGAACGACCGCATCAACGTCTCTGATGTGAGAAAGGAACTTGTTTCCAAGACCTTCACCCTTGGATGCACCGCGAACAAGTCCTGCAATGTCAACAAACTCTACTGTTGCAGGTGTGTAAAGCTCAGGATTATACATTTCTGCAAGCTTATCAAGTCTTGCATCGGGAACCTGAACGATACCTACGTTAGGATCTATAGTACAGAAGGGGTAGTTTGCACTTGCAGCACCTGCACCTGTGATTGCGTTAAAAAGTGTACTTTTGCCGACATTCGGCAGACCGATAATTCCAAGTTTCATATTATTTGCCTTTCATTTATGTATACGATATTTTTTAAAAGTTTGGTAAGAGTAAAACACTCACAAAGTATATTTTACCACAAAATCCGCAGAGTTTCAAGTAAAACTAAAAATTATAATAATTTAATCACATTTGTTTAACGACTCATTTATCAAAGTATCACACAAAAATCATAC
>JAZUBG010000005.1:0-11249 GCA_045638405.1 Eubacteriales bacterium
AGATCAATGGTACCGCGGGAAAGGATACGTCCGCCGTTAAGTCCCACGCCGCCGTTTGCCATAGCGTAAGCAAACTTACCGTAATCTTCAACTGTGGAAATAAGTCCTGCTCCGCCACTGTCGTACTGTGAACCGAACACGAAGCTTACGCTGTTGTCGGAGGGGATAAGTCTGTCTTTATCAGCGTCGTATGTATACTGACGTGCCATTCTCTCAATAAGATCTGCTGTGGGGTTGGAATACGTGGAATCTTCCATTCCGAGAGGTTCAAAGATCGCCTTCTTTACGTAATCGTTGAATCTCATACCGCTTACAACTTCTACGAAATAAGCGAGAATATCGTGGCTGAGACCGTAATTCCACGCAGTTCCGGGCTCGTCAACGAGGGGCCACTTGGCGATCTCACGGATCACATCTCCCGTAGGGCAACGTCCGCCTGTCTTCTCACGGATAGCCTTGATTGCTGCCTGATTTATATCATAGTTATATCCCGAGCTCATTGAGAACAGGTCGCGAACCTTGATCTTGTTCTTTGCGGGAACAAGGACAACGTTTCCGTCCTCGTCCTTAGTCTTGAGCATAGGATTTGCAAATTCGGGAATATAGCGTTCAATGTGATCGTCAAGAAGGAACAGTCCCTTTTCGTAAAGTGTAAGCGCCGCGGCGCAGGTGATAGGCTTGGAGCATGACCACATGTTGTAGGTCTCATCCCCCGTCATCCTCTTACCCGCCTCAATATCAGCGAATCCGGATGCATATCTGTGTACTATCTTGCCATCCTTGATAACGATGCAGGCGTTACCGGGCATTCTCCATGCGACAAGTCTGTCGAGTAACTCGTCAAGTTTTTTGAAATCCATAACAGAACTCCCATAAATAAATTATATCTGATTAAATCATACAACAAAATCCTATGTATGTCAAGAGAATAACCATTTTCACTCTTGAATTTTAAACTGTCATATGATAAAATTACAGTATAGATCACAAGAAACGGAGTTTTTCTATGAGCAAATCATATACTATTGACCTGCATATGCATACACAGATTTCCGACGGAAAGGCTTCTCCCGTTGAGACTGTAGATTTTGCCGCAGAAATGGGGCTTAAAAAAATCTGTCTTACCGATCATAACGCACTTCATCCCACATACGACAAACTACGCGAATATGCGAGAACAAAAGATATAGAGGTTCTTCCCTTCAGCGGATGTGAAGCAAGCGTCGTGTATTATGAAAAAGACAAACCGCTTTTCGTATTCCATATGCTGGTGTACGGAGACGATGACGCCATAAGAGATGAAAGATTTATCTCAGCCGTCAGCGGTTATTTTGACAGAAGCGTTGAAGTTGCAAAAAAGCAGTACGAATGTCTTAAAAGATCAGGCGTTGACCTGTCATGGGATGAGATGTTCATCTACGACAAGGATATTGCCCCTATAGAAAAGATGGATAAGGAATCCGAAGACCATATTGCAAAATGTCTTGCAAAAAAATTCGGTATCACCATCGAAGAGGTTTGGGAAAGATACGGTGAGGAGCTCACTCCCCCTCATTACGGTGGTGCTCAGAATCTGCTGCACATGGCTAAGCACGCCGACGTATCAGAGCTAATTAAGCTTGCCAATGAGCTTGGTCTCGTCACCGTTATCGCGCACCCGACTTGGATTGATACGGTATTTGAATGCGATGCTCATCTCGCTACAAGGGAAGGCAAGGCCGCAATGATACGTCGTCTCCGCGAATTAGGTCTCGACGGAATCGAAGTATCCCATCAGCTTATAAAAGAAGACGCAATAGATCATTACACTGCTCTCGCAGAGGAGCTTGGAATGATCACAACAGGTGGAAGTGACTACCACGCAGAGGAAGACTACGGCCGTCATCTTACCGAGTACGGCGTCACCGAAGAAGGACTGCAAAAGCTCTGCGACCTCATAGCAAAAAAGAGAGCTAATGCGCTGAATAAATAACAGGAGAATAAATTATGGAACAGAAATATACGATCGACCTTCATATGCACAGTACTCTCTCCGACGGTAACGAATCCCCCTGCGGAGTAGTTGATACCGCCGCGCGTGTGGGACTCAAGAAGATCTGCATCACCGACCACGACGGTATTCACAAAAATTACGACAAAGTACGCGAGTACGCGAAAACCAAGGGCGTTGAGGTCCTTCCCTTCATGGGAACAGAGGTAAACACCTTGTACTATGACGGTCACAAGCCGCTTGTAAGTGTACATATGCTCGTATTCGGAGATGACGAAAAGCTGAAGGACGAAAGATTCGTCTCAATGATAAACAAGTACTTCGCTCATACAAATGCACTTGCCGTTCATCAGTACGAAATGCTCCCTAAAATTGGGGTTGATCTTTCCTATGACGATCTTTTCCTTATTGATCCCGACGTGGCTCCCGTTTACAAGCAGGAGATGTACTGCGCAAGCTACGTTATGAAAATGGCGGCAAAGAAGCTTGGTGTTCCTCCTCAAGAGCTTCGTGCAAAGTACCCCGACCTCTTCCCCTACAATCTCCCTTCACGTTCAGAGTTCATGAGACGTGTTGTTGATATGCCCGACACAGTTGATGTGATCCGCGTTGCAAACGAGCTTGGTCTCGTAACTGTTATGGCGCATCCCTCATGGCTTGAGTGGCTTTGGGAGGGTGATCAGCATCTCAGAAACAACACCCTTGCTGAAAAGGTTATCCGTGAGCTTGCTGCCGCTGGTCTTGACGGTCTTGAAACAAAGCATCAGGAGGTAGTTGCCGACGGTGCTACCGAGCTTGTAAAGAGCCTCGCAGATGAGCTTGGTCTCATCACAACAGGCGGCAGTGACTATCACGCTGAAGAGGATTACGGTAACGGTCTCGGAGTTTACGGTACAAGTGAAGAAGAGCTTCAGATCCTCATGGCAAAGATCAGAGAAAAGGCTGACCGCGCTGCAAAATAACAAACCATGGAGGCATATATGCAAAAATATACGATAGACCTCCATATGCACACCATGATCTCCGACGGGAGTAAAACTCCATGCCAAGTTGTAAACAGTGCCGCAGAGGCGGGACTTAAAAAGATCTGCATCACCGACCACGACGCTGTGCACATGAATTACGGTAAACTTCGTGAGTACGCACGGACTAAGGGCATTGAGGTCCTTCCCTTTTCGGGAGTCGAGGTCAACACCATGTACTTCGAAGGCGAAAAACCGCTTCTTTGGGTAGATATACTTGTGTACGGAGACGACGAAAAGCTGCGAGACCCGCGTTTTACGTCAATGTTCAGCCGATTCTACGCTCACACCAACGAGATCGCTCTCCGTCAGGCTGAAAGGATCCATGAGACGGGTGTTGAGATGACATTCGATGAACTGTTTCTTCTTGACGGAGACGTGGCTCCCGTTTACAAAAACGATATGTACTGCCGCAGTTACGTACTTAAACGAGTGGCAAAGAAGCTGGGCGTGCCTCACGAAGAGCTTCGCCTGCAGTACCCGGATATTTTCCCATATAACCTCCCCTCGCGGTCCGAGAATCTGAGACGTATCGCCGATATGCCCGACTCAGCGGAGATAATACGTATGGCAAACGAACTCGGGCTTGTCACGGTAATGGCACATCCGCCGTGTATCGACCCATACTTTGAGAATGACGAACATCTTGTGACTAGCGACAGAATGGAATCTATCATAAGAGACCTTGCCTCAGAGGGACTTGACGGTCTTGAAGCGTGTCACCGCGAAGTTATGGATAATGGTGAAAATGAACACATAAAAAGACTTGCCGAGGAGCTTCATCTTATCACCACGGGCGGCAGTGACTATCACGGAGGCTCGGAACGTGTAAACGATCCGGGAGTATTCGGCACCACCGAAGAAGAGCTTCGCGTACTTGTCGGAAAAATCCGTGAAAAAGCGAAAAAAACAAGAAAAAATTGATGCTGTTTTCCGCTACTCCCTTGACAATTTTTAAATAATCCGTATAATTGTACTTGAAGATATTGTGCGGTATTATGCGCCGCTCTCTCTTCATTTCCATTGGTTGAAAGGTTGGTATTTACTATGAAAACTAAGTGCGCTGTTATCGGTTACGGCGGAATGGGCGGTTGGCACACAGAGCATCTTCTCAAGAGCGATGTTGCTGAGCTTGCCGGTATTTATGATATTAAGAAAGAAAGATGTGACCTCGCTGAGTCCCGCGGAATCCGCGCTTACGCTTCAAGAGAGGAACTCCTTGCAGATCCCGAGATCGAAGTTGTAACCGTTGCTATCCCCAACGACGTTCACGAAGAGGTTGTTGTAGCTTGTCTCGATGCAGGCAAGAACGTTATATGTGAAAAGCCCGTTACTCTCTCCATGGAAAGCCTTGAGAGAATGATCGAAGCTGCCAAGAGAAACGGTAAGATCTTCTCCGTTCATCAGAACAGAAGATGGGACGTTGACTATCTCGCAATGAAGCACCTCAGCGAAACAGGCGAGATCGGTGAGATCATCAATATTGAATCCCGTATCCACGGCAGCCGCGGTATCCCTTCCGACTGGAGAGGTATCAAGCAGTACGGCGGCGGTATGCTCTACGACTGGGGTGTTCACCTCATCGATCAGGCTCTTATGGTTCTCGGCTTTGACGGCATTAAGAGCGTAAGATGCACATTCGAGCACATTACCAACGACGAGGTTGACGACGGCTTCAAGCTTTGGATCAACTATGAGGATGGCAAGGAAGCGTTCATCGAGGTTGGTACATATAACTTCATCGCTATGCCCCGTTTCTATATGAGAGCTAAGAACGGTTCCGCTTTCATCTCTGACTGGAGAGAAAACTGCCGTGTTGCAAAGTGCAAGGCTTGGCATGAGTCCGACGTAGTTCCCGTACAGACTGCTGCAGGTCTTACAAAAACAATGGCTCCCCGCGACAGCATCACTCTTGACGAGTATCAGCTTGAGCGTCCTCACTCCGACGTACACGATTACTACAGAAACTTTATCCGCACCGCTCACGGCGAGGATACACAGTTCGTAACTCACGACCAGATGAGAGTTGTTCTCAAGGTCATCATGAAGGCATTCGAATCCGTTGAATGCGGCGAAAAGGTTGCGTTCTGATAAAACTGATTTTTCTGAGCCGCAGACTCCCCTCAGTGGTGGGGTCTGCGGTTTGTGCATAAATCCGATTATTTTTTTGAAAGGTCCGATAATTATGGCAAGACTTAATCTTTGGGAAGGTACTCCTCCTCACTTTGATCCCGAAAAGCATATCGATGATAACGTAAACGTGGTACCCAGCATTACTCCATACATCGTTCCCGAAACAAAAGACGAAAACGGTAATGTAAAGAAGACAGGTGCCGTTATCGTTTGTCCCGGCGGATCTTACGTCGGCAGATGTGAAAGCTATGAGGGCAACGACGTGTGCGAGTTCTTCAATTCTCACGGAATCAGCGCGTTCATGCTCAATTACCGTGTATTCCCCTATGACTATCACGCTATCAGAGCTGACGTTAACCGCGCTGTAAGATGGGTACGCTATCACTCCGAGGAATATAATATCGATCCTGAGAAAATATCCCTTATGGGCTTCTCAGCAGGCGGACATCTTGCAACAATGGGCTCCACAAACTTTGACTACGGTCTTGAGGATGGAGACGAGATCGACCGTATTTCCTGCCGTCCCGACACAGCGATCCTATGTTATGCAGTAATCAGCATGGCTGACGATGTAACACACGATCATTCACGCTACGTACTTATCGGCAGATTAGAGGAAGAATTAAAAAACGAGCTCATGACAAAGCTTTCCGGTGAGACGGCTGTTAATGAGGATACTCCACCCATGTTCCTTTGGCACACTGCTGCGGACAACTGTGTTAAGGTCGAAAACTCTATAGGAATGGCTGCTGCCCTATCCGCCCACAAGATTCCTTTCGAGCTTCACGTATTCCCAGATGGCGATCACGGACTCGGAATGGCTCAGGATACTCCCGGCACAAACCAGTGGCCCGCTCTTATGATAAACTGGTTGAAGCGAATGGACTACTGAAAATAATGGAAAAATTATATCTTTGGAACACCACTCCGCCGTATTATAACGAAAATATTCTGCAGGATGCACCTTCTCTCACACCTTTTATATCTGAAAGAAGTAAAACTGAAAAGACCGGTGCCATTATCGTATGTGCAGGCGGTTCGTACATCGTAAAAACCAAGCATGAAGGCATTGACGTAGCCGAAAGCTTTGCCGAAAACGGCTTTACCTCCTTCAATCTCGACTACAGAGTGTATCCTTACGATCACAAAGCAATCCTCAGCGACGTAAGACGCGCGGTAAAATGGGTACGTTACCATGCAGACGAATATAATATTGATCCCGCGAAGATTTGCGTTATCGGATTCTCGGCAGGCGGTCATCTTGCAACGCTGGCAGCTACCAATTACGACCTGGGCTTTGACGGCGGAGACGAGATAGACAAGCTCTCCTCACGTCCCGATGCAGCGATAATCAGCTATGCGGTCATCAGCATGATGCCCCCGTCGGTCCATGAGCACTCGCGCTACGTTCTCATCGGACGTGAAAACGCCGAGACAAGAGAAGCTCTCAGACATCAGTACTCGGGTGAGCTTGCCTGTGACGAAAACACACCTCCCATATTCCTATGGCACACAGCCGACGACGGTTGCGTGGACGTTGAAAACGCAATAAACATGGCAAGCAGTCTGAGCCGACATAAAGTCCCCTTTGAGATGCATATATTCGACAAGGGTCCCCACAGTCTCGGAATGGGTAAAGACTTCCCAGGTGCAGGACAGTGGAGCGCCCTCGCTTTCAACTGGCTTCGCAGAATGGGATTTTAACGTTAACAACAGAATTTATATAAAGGTCAGGACACAATAATGGAAAATATTAAACTTTGGGAAAACGGCACTCCGTACTTTGACGAGTCCTTCGGACAGCCCGAAACTTACTTAACTCCTCACATCGTTCCCGCAGAGAAGGACGAAAACGGCAACGTAAAAAAGACCGGGTGTGTTATCGTTTGCGCAGGCGGCGGATATGAGTTCCGAGCAGACCACGAGGGGGATCCCGTTGCCAAGTTCTTTAATCAGTACGGCATCAGCACATTCAATCTTGCTTACCGCTTTGCCCCCTACAACTATTACGCAATCCGTGCGGACATCAACCGCGCAGTAAGATGGGTAAGATACCACGCTGACAAATATAACATTGATCCCTGTAAGATCGCTGTCCTCGGCTTCTCCGCAGGCGGTCACCTCGCTACTATGGGCGCAACTCAGTACGACCGCGGACTTGACGAAGGCGACGAAATCGACCGTATTTCCTGCAGACCCGATGCGGCAATCCTTTGTTACCCTGTTGTAACTCTCGAATGGGATTACACTCACGAGGGTACACGTACAAATCTCCTTGGCGAGATCGACTTCCCTCTCAGAGGCGAGCTTGCAACAAAGCTTTCGGGACAGAACGCTGTTACTGAGGATACGCCTCCCATGTTCCTCTACCACAATGCAGACGACGACGGTGTTCCCGTAGAAAACTCCATCAACATGGCGACCTCCCTTTCAAAGCATAAGATCCCCTTTGAGTTCCACGTATTCGAAAAGGGCGGTCACGGCGGCGGTCTTTACGATTGGCTCGAAGGTACACGTCAGTGGCCTCACCTTGCGGCAAACTGGCTTAAGAGACTTGGATATTAAGAAAGGATAATAAATTATGGCAAACGTAAATCTTTGGGAAAAGGGCAAGACTGCCTTTTATGATCCCTCTTTCGGTCAGCCCGAAACTGAAATGACTCCCTACATCGTTCCCGAAACACTTGACGAAAACGGAAACGTTAAGAAAACAGGCTGTGTTATCATCGCTCCCGGCGGCGGTTACACTCATACAGAGCCTCGCGAGGGCGGTCCCGTCGCTGAAATGCTTAACGAGGTGGGTATTTCCGCATTCGTGCTTCACTACCGTTACGAGCCTTATAACTACAAGGCTATCGTTGAGGACATTAAACGTGCGGTAAGATGGGTAAGATACCACGCTGAAGAATACAATATCGCTCCCGACAAGATCGCCACCATGGGCTTCTCCGCAGGCGGTCATCTCTCAGGCCTTTCCGCAACGCTTTTCGATTACGGACGCGAAGACGGCGACGAGATAGATAAGGTCTCATGCAGACCCGACGCAGCCATTCCGTGCTACGCCGTGCTTACTATGAATCTTGATTACGGTGACGACATCTCCCGCGGAGTATTCCTCGGTGACGCCGAAGCAGGCGGCGAGCTTGAGCGTCTCTACTCCCCCTACCTGAACGTCAGAGACGATACACCTCCCGTACTCATGTGGCACACAAGCGCTGACCCCATCGTGCCCATCGAAAACGTTCTTCGTATGGCATCTGCACTCTCCGCAAAGAAGATTCCCTTCGAAGTACACGCTTTCCCCGAAGGCGCACACGGTCTTTCACTCGCGAAAGACGTTCCCGGCACGTGCCAGTGGCCCGCACTCGTTCAGAACTGGCTCAAGAGACAGGGTTTTTAATTAAAGATGATCTCCGCTGAAATTCTGTCCGTCGGTACCGAGCTTCTTCTCGGCGACATTGTCAACACCGACGCGGCGTTTATCTCCAAAAAGCTCGCTGAGCTTGGTATTCCCCTTTATCATCAGACTGTTGTGGGTGACAACGCCGAAAGACTTGAGTCTGCCATCAGAGAATCCCTCACACGCGCTGATATTCTCATTATGACGGGCGGTCTCGGTCCCACCTGCGACGATATTACGAAAAATATTACGGCAAAAGTGTTCTCTCGTCCTCTGGAGATGCGTAAAGACGCCGCAGAGGACATCAAAGCATACTTTGATGATATGGGACGGACCATGACGGAAAACAATCTCTCTCAGGCTATGCTCCCCCGAGGAAGCGTAGCTCTGAGAAACTATCACGGCACTGCTCCGGGTGTGCTTCTCACCGGCAAGGTAGATTTTGCCGAAGGCGAAAAGACAGTTATCATGCTTCCGGGTCCTCCCCGCGAGCTTGAACCGATGTTTAATGAATCGGTACTCCCCTATCTAAGAGAAAAGTCACCCTACACCTTCTTCAGCCTTAACTTGCATCTCTACGGAATCGGTGAATCCGCCGCCGAAACGGTGCTTCGAGATATAATGAACGAGTCGGAAAACCCCACAGTCGCTCCCTACGCCTGCGAAGCAGAGGTTAGAGTAAGGATCACCGCCCGTGCAAACTCCCGCGAGGAGTGTATGAACGTGTGCCGAGCTATGTCCAACAAGATCCGTTCTACAGTTATCGGACGTTATGTATTTGCCGAAAGTACGTCGGACGACGAGTCCTCTGAAGTACTTGTCAGACGTGTTATCGAGATGCTTCGAGAACGTGGCCTGACCGTTGGCACAGCCGAAAGCTGTACTGCCGGTATGATCGCATCAAAAATCGGTGATATTCCCGGCTGCTCAGACGTCCTTTACGGCGGAGTGGTGTCCTACGCAAACGAAGTTAAAACGGGTGTTCTCGGTGTACCCGATGAAATAATTAAAAAACACGGTGCAGTATCCGAGGAATGTGCACGTTATATGGCTGAAGGCGTAAGACGAGTACTCGGATGTGACGTTGCAGTGTCAGTTACAGGCATTGCAGGTCCCGGAGGCGGGACACCTGAAAAGCCCGTCGGTACAGTATGCTTCGGTGTATCAGACAAGTTTGGTACCGTCACCTCCACAGAGCGATTCGGATCAATGAAGGACAGAGGTAAGATACGCAGACTGACCACCTCTGCCGCACTTATGAAAATCGTAAAAAGACTTCAGGAAAATTCACTTTGAGTCTTTAAAAATATCCCTTTATGTGATATAATTTAATCAGAATAAATTTCAGGAGGATAATACCAATGAACAAATTAACAGATTCTTTCGTACTTTCCAACGGCGTTAAGGTTCCCTGCCTCGGCTACGGCACATTCCAGGCTCCCGACGGCGACGTAACCAAGAACTGCGTTGTAGAAGCTCTCAAGGTTGGCTACCGCCACATCGACACCGCTTTCGCATACGGTAATGAAGCATCCGTAGGCGCAGGTATCAAGGAGTCCGGCGTTGCAAGAGAGGATATTTTCGTAACAACCAAGCACTGGGTAACAATGCGCGGTTATGAGAAGGCTACTGAGGCTATTGATATTTCTCTCAAGAACCTCGGTCTTGATTATCTTGACCTTTACCTTATCCACTGGCCTTGCGTTGAGAAGGTTTCTCCCGATTGGGCAGAGATCAACGCTTCCACATGGAGAGCTTTCGAAGAGGCTTACAAGGCTGGCAAGATCCGTGCTATCGGTGTTTCTAACTTCCAGAAGAAGCACACTGACGCTCTCCTCGAGAGATGCGAGATCGCTCCTATGGTAAACCAGATCGAGTTCCACCCCGGTTACACTCAGATGGATACCGTTAAGTACTCTCAGGAGAAGGGTATGCTCGTTCAGGCGTTCAGCCCCCTCGGCTGCGGTGCTGTTCTTGCAGATGCTACTCTCGCTGAGATCGCCGCTAAGTACGGCAAGAGCGTAGCTCAGATCTGTCTCAGATTCGTTCTTCAGTCCGGTCTCAACGTTCTTACAAAGTCTGTAACTCCCTCAAGAATCCTTGAGAACACTCAGATCTTCGACTTTGAGCTTACCGCTGATGATATGGCTACTATCGCGGCTATGCCCGAGCTTGGTTTCACAGGCTGGCTCCCCGAGAACGCTCCCGCTGACGCGCTTGTTTAATAATTAAAGATTAAATCAGACTTCAAACGTACCGCCCAACGGCGGGACGTTTTATATCTCCCAAGTCGAATAATATATTGACATTTCGTATTTTCTACTATATAATTAAACTATCTAAATTTACTTTTTTCTTTCAAGGAGGTCAAAAGGAGGTCAAAATGAAAAGAAGATTTTTAGCCATTCTTTTAGCGGCAGTAATGCTTCTCGCCACACTCAGTGCGGGAATGACAGTTTCAGCCGCAAGCATCACATATTCCGACGTAAACGACAGAATGTGGGCATACGGTGACATTATGTACGTTACCGAAAACGGACTTATGAACGGTACGGGAGGCTCCACTTTCTCTCCTACAGTTTCTCTGACACGTGCAATGGTAGTTACCGTTCTTTACAGAATGGAAGGCTCCCCCAGAGTAGAATTCAAGGACTTTTTCCTTGACGTTAAGGACAGACTTTACTACTCCGAGGCAGTTATCTGG
>JAZUBG010000006.1:0-2454 GCA_045638405.1 Eubacteriales bacterium
GATTCGAACCCTCGACCTACTGCTTAGAAGGCAGTTGCTCTATCCGGCTGAGCTAAAGGTACTGGAGCGGGTGATGGGAATCGAACCCACACGACCAGCTTGGAAGGCTGGGATTCTACCATTGAACTACACCCGCATATATCACTCAATCTGAATGCCCTAATATAATACCACGAGTTGACTAATTTGTCAATAGTAAATTTCAAAAAAATTAAAATATTTTTTGGTTGTCGTTGGAGTGCGATGTGCGATGTGTTTACTGTATGCCACAAAGTGCCACGCAAACGTTGTAGGGGCGACAAGCGAAGCTTGTTTCATTATATACGTTGAGCGTAGATAATGAAATCCTATGTGATCGCCCGCTCGAACTTATGTAAAAGAGATTCTTCGCATTGCCTCGTTGTGAAAGAGTGGGGAAGGATAGACACGAATGAAGGTACTATGACATTAAAGGTGCACAGACTGTTATTTTCTTCGTTTGTCATCGGAGATACCAAGGATGTAGTCTGCCGACACGTTATAAAATTCAGCGAGAAGTATCAGTTTTTCTCCGCTAATATCGGAGATGCCGTTTTCTATTTTGCTGTACTGTTGTTGTGTGGTCTTTATCACTTTTGCGATCTCGGATTGGCTGAGGTCACGGTCTTCCCTAAGATCTCTGATTCTGTACATAATGAATTTTCCTTTGTGGTGTTTTTTTATTATTTTACACTACATACTGCGTACAGACAACACTTTATCAAAATTTTACAAAAAACTATTGTTAATCTAACAATAACAAGGTACAATATAGTTGTGAATAAAATCATAGGAGATAATTGTGATAACATATAAAGAACTAAAGAAAAACGAAGACGTACGCACATATATTACTGCCGCAGACGCGACTCTCGGTGCTCTCGGTTTTACAGAGCACGGACTCGGACACGTAACTAAAGTGGCGGAGTGCGTAAAATATATACTTGAAACCTTAGGGCATACTTCACACGATGTGGAGCTTGGTCAGATCGCCGCCCTTCTTCACGATATTGGAAATCTTGTGAACCGTCGCGACCATGCGTACACGGGTGCGGTCATGGCGTTCAGACTTCTTGACAAGCTTGGCTTTTCTGCCGCAGATACGTCTCTCGTTGTATCTGCCATCGGCAACCACGACGAGACGGGCGGTCTGCCCGTAAACGCCGTTGCCGCCGCGCTTATTCTCGCCGACAAGTCGGACGTACGCCGTTCACGAGTGAGACATATCGAGGACGTCAAAATTGATATACACGACAGAGTAAATTACGCGGTAACCTCGTCAAGCCTCACTATAGACGACTTGCACAGCCAGATAACCCTGGAGCTTGAAATTGATACGAAGATCAGCTCCGTCATGGAGTATTTTGAAATATTCCTTGAGCGAATGCTTCTTTGCAAGAAGGCTGCCAGTGCCCTCGGACTTGAGTTTAACCTCGTAATGAACCGCCAGGAGATACTGTGATGAAGAAATTTCTTCCGCAAGCCCTTACTCTTACTCTTTATAACAGAGAGGCTACGGAATATGGTGTTTGCTTTATGACAAGCGAGGACGTGGCTTGCAGAGTGGAGTTTACGGACGTCCGCGACAGAAGCTTTAAGCGCGCGGTGGTAACTGAGACCGAATGCACCGAATACAAGGAAACGTTCCGTCACAGTGCTGTGATACGTGGACTTGAAGGCGGGGAAAGCTATCTCTGGCGTGTAACCGATGGTGAGAGACATACCGATACCTATAAAATGAGCGCGGTCGATACGGACTGCCGTGAATTGTCCTTTGCCGTTTTTTCCGATACGCAGGACAGACTCCACCTCGGAAAATGGTGGGAGACGGCGTGGCGCGATGCGCTGACACGTTTTCCTGAGATAAAGCTTTGCCTCCACGGCGGAGACATTGTGGATAACGGAGCAAAACACACGATGTGGGATAAGGTGACAAGTCACAACAGAGGACTTTTCACGTCTGTTCCCATGCTTCCCGTAACGGGTAACCATGACCACGTGATTGAAACGGACGGTATCCTGCACCCTTACTTCAATATTCAATCGCCCGCGGACAAAGAAGAGGCGCTTGTTTACTACTCCTTTGACGCAGGTGAGGTGCATTTCACCATGCTCTCGTCGGGAGATTACGATTATACGGAGCGACACGGACTTAAGGAAGCGCAGATAGAGTGGGCAAAGCGGGATTTAACTTCCACCGATAAAAAGTGGAAGGTGGTGCTTATCCATACTCCCCTTTATTCTCCCGGAAAATACGGCTCACACCCGAGAAACAGCAGTCAACCGAATGCGCTGAGACGTCAGTTGAATAAAGTCTTTGCAGAGCTGGGAGTTGATCTCGTTATCTGCGGTCACGACCATATTTTCTCGGAAACTTATCCGGTATTATGCGATGGCAGAAGTCGGATCGTAGCCATGTCGTTCTGTGGGCCAAGG
>JAZUBG010000007.1:0-3041 GCA_045638405.1 Eubacteriales bacterium
ATCTTTTCCCGTGCGGGATTTGCCGGAAGGATCCACAGCGCTCCCAAGGAATGCTCCCGGATCAGATCCAACGTCCGCGCGTAATCCTCCTCGTACGGGTCATTTTCCTTTCCCTCATACCGGATAAACCCGGTCATACACAAGCCTATCTTTTGCCGTACCGTCAATTCTTTCAGGTTCAATTCTTTCATAGTACTACCTCCACACTCGTCGTGCTTTTCTTCTTTTCCGGGAAAACGTCTTGCATGCAGTCAAGCTGCATCATAGGAAAGATCGTCTTTTATTATAGCATACCCCTCTTGACAAAGCAAGACAAATCCCGTAAAATAATAGACAGAAACTATTATGGGAGGCTTCTGCATGGAATATCGAGTCATGGTAGAAGACGGGTTTTCCGATTTTTATTTTTCCACTCAGTGCATTGACCCCTTCGTTTATTTTCACATTCACAGCCATATCGAATTTCTTTTTCTGCAAAAAGGTAACGTGTCCCTTCTCATCGACGGAAAAACCTACCCCATGACGGAAGGCCATCTGGCGGTCATTCTTCCTTATGAAGCCCATCGCTACGAAGCCACCCAGGCCGTGGATTGCTATATTCTGGCCTGCCCACCGGAATACATTCCGGAATGTAAACAGATTTTGCGAAGCCAATGTTTCACGCCGCCCGTAGTTCCTTACGGAGATGATATCCGGACACTGGTGGAAGCCCTGAAAAAATCCCTCGGTTCCCAGCGCAAAGTTTTCGAATCGAATCAAAATGATACACTGAAAAAAAAGGCGCTTCTTTACTGTTCCCTGCACGAGTTGTTGCAATCCAGCACCCTCTGCCCGTACAGTTTCCCCGAGCCTGACCTGTATCGGGAAGCCATTTCGTATCTCTCGCATCATTACACCCAAAAGCTGGAGTTATCCACTGTTGCGAAAGCCCTGGGCGTCAGCGCTTCCCGTTTGGGACATATCCTGAGTAGTAAAAGCGGGCTGAGCTTTTCCGACATTCTCAACTCTCTGCGCGCCCACGAAGCCCGTCGTCTTTTGCAGGAAACCAATCACCCCGTCTCGCAGATCGCCTTTGACGCCGGATTTGGCAGTATCCGCAACTTTAACCGCATCTTTCGCCAGCAATTTCATTGTCTCCCCAAGGATCTGCGGGAGCGATGACCTTTCTTTTTCCCAAAAAAGCAACCCCGAGCCCGGAGAAATAATGTGCCCCCTGTCAAGTAGACAGACTAAAAAACAAAAGAATTTACGAATCAAATAGAATCTTTCATCTCCCCCTGCTGCGCAGCAGGGGGAGATTTTCGTCACGCGGCGGTGGCGAAGGAATACTCGCACGGTGTCATGCAATTAAGACGTTTCTGGTAGCGGCGAGTATTGTAAAAGTGTATGTAATTTTCAATGGCAGAAATGAGAGATTCACGGCTTGTAAACTTTTTCAGGTAGTACATCTCAGACTTTAAGATTCCCCACCAGCCTTCCATCGGAGCGTTGTCAAGGCATCTGCCGACACGCGACATACTTTGGATCATACCCGCATCAACGAGCTTTTGGTGAAACACCTTGTTTGTGTATTGGAATCCTCTGTCACTGTGGAAGATCGGTTTCGCATCGGGATAAAGACTTGTTGCTTCATCAAAGGTAGTAAAAACTAATTCATTGTTGTTGCTGTCGCCGATCTTGTATGCAATAATGCGTCTGTCGTAAAGATCGAGTATTGCAGATAAATATAGTTTCTTCACCTCGGAACCAACGTAATACTTAAACTCCGTAACGTCGGTAAGCCACTTTTCAAACGGAACGGTTGCCTTAAAATCTCTGTTCAGAATGTTCTCGGCAGTAATTTCCGGCGTGGACTTGATATAATCCGGCCGTTTCTTGCGGATGACGGATTTCAGGCCGAGTATACGCATGATGCGGCGAACCCTCTTGACATTGATTCTGTGAGGAAGCTCCTCTGTCTTTTCCCGGTTAATGGTGATACTCATCTGTCTGTAACCAAGAACACCGTTGCTTTCCTCATAGAAATCCTTTACGTATTCTGTGATACGGTTGTTCAAAAGTTCGCTCTTGCTTTGTTTTCTCTTCTTCCATTTGTAATAGGAAGATCTGTTTAGTTTCAAAGCAATACACATTTCTTTTACGGAATAACCCATATGTGTATTTAGAAATTCAATGGCTATGTAGACATGCTCCTGTCGTACTCCGGTCAGCGACCACCACCTTTCAGCTCCTGTAATTTTTTTATGAAGGCGTTCTCAATTTCAAGCTGTCTGTTCTTGGCTTCGAGTATCTTCATTTCTACTTTGAGTTTTTCAACCTCGGACATTTCTTCCACCGGCTTGGTTCTGCCTCGATTGTCCCTCAGTTCGTCTACTCCGCCTTCTTCATATTTGCGCACCCAAGCATAAATTTGTTGGTATGATACCTTGTGCGTTTCTACCGTTAATCCGTAATCGTAGTTATGTTCAATACAGAATGCTACTATCTTTGCGCGTTCTTCTTGTGTTGTCTTTCTTCCCTTGGTCATATAGATTTCTCCTCTCGCGCTGCTGCGCTTAATTTCTCTATGACCATTATACCATAAAATCCAGTTTTGGAGGATATGTTTATCTGAAATTTTATATTTTTTGCATATTTCTCGCAAACTTCCTTCACCGTTTAGGTATGATTGTACCGCTTGCATCTTTTGTTCTATGCTGTATTTCTTGTTCTTGTGTGTTTCTCGTGGCATAAAAATAACCCCCTTAGTGTGACCTCAAAAACTTTTTGTTTTTTTGAGTGTCTACTCTAAGGGGATTATATCAAAACCTCCGGATTCGGGGTATTTTTGTGCCGTTATTTCATCTTTACGTCGTAGGTCGGTACACCCTTGGCCGGATGCAATCCCGCCAAAATTTCCAGCGCACCGTTTACACATTCTGACGAGGTGCCGGCCACCAGTACCCGTGGAATGTGATCCACCTCTTCCAATACGAAGGGATTGCCAAAATGCACCAAGGTGGAAATCTTATTCGTCACCTGCAAGGCCTTGATCAGCGAAC
>JAZUBG010000008.1:0-9448 GCA_045638405.1 Eubacteriales bacterium
CCTCTTGCAACCTTTGAAGCAGCTGTAGCTAAGGTTCGCGAACTGAAGAAGACAGCTACAGACGAGATCGTAGTTGCTTTCAAGGCAGGTAACTACGGAAACCTCACCATCGACCTTACTGAAGCTGATGCAGGAACAGAGAAAGCTCCCGTTACCTACTGCAAGTACGGTGATGGTGAGGTAATCTTCTCTAACGGTATTGACGTAGCGCTTGATGAATTTGCTCCTATCAGCAAAGCTGAAGAATATCTCTTCCCCGCTAAGGCGATAAAGGATATTATGAAGGCTGATCTCACATCCAAGCTGAATGGTGTAGAGCTTGTTTCCGGAAGCGACCTCTCCAATGGCACAAAGCGTCTCAACGTTGCTCGTTTCCCCAACAAGGGATCGAACATTGACAGCTATATGCAGATCGGTAAGCCTACTGTTAACGGTATACCCTACGGTATTGATCTCGCGGCCACCTTCTCAAAAAAGTTCGACTCTTATCACACATATGAAAACATCCTCATGCTCGGAACCATCGGTCACGAGTACTGGTCTGACTATGAGCCTATCAAGGCTTATCACAAGGAAACAAAGACCATCGAGCTTTACGACGGTCCTTTCAGAGGTATTTCCGACGTACAGAGAGTTTACGTTCAGAACATCTCCGAGGAGCTTGACTATGTAAACGAATATTGGATCGACGCTGAAAACAATATTCTCTATGTTTACAAGCCCGATTCAAATTACACTCTCACCACAAAGGGTACATTCGTAAGTCTTAACGGTGCGGACTACATTACCTTCCGCGGATTTAACTTCAAGAATTTCTCTGACTCTGCTTTTAAGATCACCGCTGACAACGTAACAGTTGACCTTTGCGAGTTCTTCTGCAGCGGTGCTGAGTACGTAATCTATTCTAACGGTTACAACAACAAGTTTACCGCTAACGAAATGTACGAACTTGCAGGAGGCGGTATCATCGTTTACGGCGGTGACTGGGAAAACCTCATTCCCTCCGGCGTTGTAATCGACAACAACCTTATCCACGACTACGAGCAGACTATCCACACCTATAAGCCCGCTATCCGTCTCATGATGTCCGTAGGTACCGTTGTATCTCACAACGAGATCTACAACGCGCCTCACTCTGCTATCATCTACGGTCAGGCTGAAGAAGACAGAAGCGGTAGAAGTATCGACAATATCATTGAGTACAACTACATTCACAACGTAATGAACTCTACCTATGCTGATGCTGCCGTTATCTACTGCGGAAGAACCATTGCTGACCGTGGAAATATTATTCAGTATAACATTCTTTCCCAGTGCGGTACCGGTCGAAGCACATGGGCACTCTACCTTGACGACGGTATGGCAGGTCAGATCGTTCGCGGAAATGTATTCTTCAATGCAGGCGCTTACATGGTAATGGCTGCAGGCAGAGAAAATCAGATCTACGAAAATGTTGATATCTCAAGTTCCTCCTCAATGTACTATTCCGTCATTCGCTATGATGCGAAGTACTTCGATATGCTCAAAGACGAGGGTGTTGACCGTCTGTGGAGCTCTCCCACATTCCCCTCAGTTCTCCAGTCCGCTGAAAGAATCCCCGCGGCAGGTACAGAAGGCAGAAAGATTTGGGAAGAAAGATGGCCTGAACTCTTTGTAGTTATCAGTGACCTCTCCATTACCGAAGAAAGACTTTATGACCCGACATTCTTCGCTAACCCCGCAGGTGTTGTGGTAAAGGACAACTACTCCTTTTTGGCGACAGACGACCACGATCATACTTTCCATGACTCTCTCTTCATTGAAGATTTTGATTGTACTATTGAAAATAATAATATCTACAATATTGAAGACAGTGATCCCGGAAGTTATCCCGAGATCTTTGTAAATCCCGCTCTCGGTGATTACAGTATCATCGATGGTTCCGCACCCATCACAAATAACTATCATCTTATCGGAAGATATTGATAAACGAAAAATTCTCCGACACTTCGGTGTCGGAGAATTTTCTTTTTTATAAGATATAACTATTTACTTTTTTCTGATATTTTGGTAAAATATATTTGTTATTAAAGTAACTTCACAAAATATGATTTGTTTAAGGATTTTCTTATGCCGAGATTTTTTATTGATAAAAAATTGATTTCAGAAGGCGTCGCAACCCTCACAGGTGATGACGCACATCATATTTCCCGCTCTTTGAGAATGAAACAGGGTGAGGAGTTGACTCTTTGTGACGGCGATGGCTGTGACTATCTTTGCCGTATAGATTCCATCTCCGACAAGTCCGTAGTCTGCTCCGTCGAAAAGTGTGTTCCCAGCGCCGCTGAAGCACCGTATAAAGCAACAGTATATCAGGCTCTCGTAAAAGGAGACAGATTCGATACCGTTATACAAAAATCCGTTGAATGCGGAGCTGTTCGTATCGTACCGCTTATTACCAAAAGATGCACAGTTAAGCTTGAAAAATCGGATTATCCGAAAAAGCGAGCTCGCTGGCAAAAGATAGCCGAGGAGGCCGCAAAGCAGTGCGGAAGAGGTATCGTGCCCACAGTTGAAGACCCCGTTACTTTCACGGAGATGACTGACAGACTCTTGAAAACAGACCTGCCGCTTTTCTGCTATGAAAACGGTACATATCCCATCAGAGAAGCTCTCGGTAAAGCAAAGACGCTTCCTGAAAGCGTAGCTATAGTTATCGGTCCCGAGGGTGGCTTTGAAGAAGAAGAGGCGGAGGCAATCGACAAATCCGGAGCTGTCCCCGTCTCGCTCGGAACAAGAATCCTTCGAACAGAGAGTGCAGCCCCATTCGTTCTTGCCTGCCTTTCATTCGCTTTTGAATAATTTATCCCATTTTTCTGCCATTTTTTATATCTGTAAAATCAAAAATTGGACAGTTATTATATTATTCACAAAAAAAATCTGTTTTTTTTATAAAAAATCCTTACTTCCCTATTGAAAAATAACAAAAAATCATGTAAAATATAGTATAGTATATACAATAACATTACATACACGATTTATCGGGAAGGAGCTATATATGGCAAACCGTTTGTTCCAGGGAATTATTCATCAAATGAGAGACTCTATTGACAGAGTTATCGGTGTCGTTGATGACAACGGTGTTATTATCGCGTGCAGTGAACTTGTTAAGATCGGCGAAATGAGACAGGGCGTGCGCGACGAACTTGCGTACACAGCTGACGCTATTACTTCCGGTGGTTATACCTACAGACCCATCGGTACCGGCACAAAGTGGGAGTATATCGTATTTGTTGAGGGTGAGGACAAGCTCGCTGAAAAAATGTCCACGATCCTCGCTGTAACTCTCTCCAATATCAAGAATCTCTATGACGAGAAGTACGACAAGAGTTCTTTCATCAAGAACATCATTCTCGACAATATTCTTCCCAGCGACATTTACGTTAAATCCAAGGAGCTTCACTTCAATTCCGAAGAAGTTAGAGTTGTTCTTCTTCTGAAGTTCCATTCAAGAACCGACGTACTCCCCTACGACATGGTTCAGAACATTTTCCCCGACAAGAACCGCGAATACGTTATCAGCGTAACCGAGCAGGATATTGTTCTTGTTAAGGACGTTAAGGCAGGAACCGATACAAGAGAGATCGAAAAGATGGCTGAAAACATCGCTGACACTCTCAATTCCGAGTTCTTTGCTAAGGTGTCTATCGGTATCGGTACCGCAGTTGACAACATCAAGGACCTCGCTCGCTCCTACAAGGAAGCTCAGGTCGCTCTTGAAGTCGGAAAGGTATTTGACACCGAAAAGAACATCATCAGCTACGAAAACCTGGGTATCGGAAGACTTATTTATCAGCTTCCCACAACTCTTTGCGAAATGTTCCTCCAGGAAGTATTCAAGAACGGTTCTCTCGACTCCCTTGACCGCGAGACTCTTATGACCATTCAGGCATTCTTTGAGAATAACCTCAATGTATCCGAGACTTCAAGAAAGCTGTTCGTTCACAGAAACACTCTCGTTTACAGACTTGAGAAGATCCGCAAACTCACAGGTCTCGATCTTCGCGAGTTTGACCATGCTATCACATTTAAGGTAGCTCTCATGGTTAAGAGGTATCTTGTTTCCAAGCCTATCAAGTTCTGATAAATCCAAGCTCTGATAGTCCACCGAGGATACTCCCAATTTAATATTCTGTATTGACACTGCAGGGATGGCATCCTCGTTGCGCTCGCTTATCAGCGATTGCCGACACGAGCTCTCCCTGTTCTGTTTTGAATTGCCGTAAGTCATTTGTTTAACTTATCATGCTGTTTTTGACATTTTTATTTACACCTTTCGGCAAAACAAGCCAAGTTAATGTCCATCTGTATTTAAAAAACGCATTTTTGCGGTAAATGGTGAATTTATGATTGAGTTCAGAAACGTAAAAAAATCCTATCCCAACGGTACAGTTGCGCTTAAGGGCATCAATCTGCACATCGACGACGGTGAGTTTGTTTTCATCGTAGGTCACTCAGGTGCAGGTAAAAGCACTCTTATGAAGCTGCTCCTTTGCGAAGAAAAGGCAACGTCAGGTAATATTATCGTCGGTAAGTATAATCTTTCCACAACCCCAAGAAGAAAGATTCCCCACTACAGACGTCAGCTTGGCGTTGTGTTCCAGGATTTCCGCCTTCTCCCCAACATGACTGTTTACGAAAACGTGGCGTTTGCCATGCGTGCAGTAGGTACACCCAAGAAAATGATCAAGCGTCGTGTGCCCGCTATCCTTAATACCGTAAACCTTGCGGAAAAGCACGCATCTTTCCCCAATGAGATTTCCGGCGGTGAGCAGCAGAGAGTTGCTCTTGCAAGAGCTCTTGCAAACAATCCGTCCGTTATCATCGCAGACGAGCCTACCGGTAACATTGACCCTCAGATGTCAATTGAAATCATGAATCTTCTCATTAAGATCAATAAACTGGGAAAAACAGTTATCGTAGTAACTCACGAGCAGTCTCTTGTAGATTATTACAAGCAGAGAGTCATCCGTATCAACGACGGTCTTGTCGTTGAAGACAGAGTAGGAGGTATGTTCAATGAGACGGTATAGTATCTTCTATTTCATTTCAGAGGCTTTCAAAAGCCTTAAACGTAACGGCGCTATGACCTTTGCTTCCATCGCCGTTCTTCTCAGTTGTCTTCTCGTTATCGGCGGTTTCTCGCTTCTTGTAGTCAATATCGACGTAAACCTCGACAATCTCGGCACACTTAACGACATCGTCGTTTTCTGTGAGCCGGACTGTAATGCTACCGATATTGAAAACATAACCAAGTATATCAAAACCATCGACGGTATCACGTCGTCTCAGTATAAGTCAAAGGCATCACACCTTGACGACCTAAAAAAGAAAAACGAAAAGCTTTACGGTAACGTAACAGAAGAAGAAAATCCTCTGTCCGATACATTTACCATCAAATACGATGATGCAAACAAGGTTGAGGATATTGTAAACAAGCTTACTCCCAAAGGAGATGCAATCAAAAAATATTGCGAGGAAAACGAGCTTGATGAGCTCCGTATACGTAAGATCAACAACAGACTTGACCTTTCACAGAAGATCGAAAACATCAAGAATGCTATCATGGTTGTGTTCATCGGATTCCTTGCAGTTCTTTTCGTAGTCAGCATCTTCATTATTATCAACACAATCAAAATTGCGGTTCTTAACCGAAAAAAAGAAATCAGCATCATGCGCTACATCGGTGCATCTGCCTGGTTTATTGCCCTTCCCTTTATATTTGAAGGTGTAATACTTGGAATTGCTTCCGGTATCGGTGCATTCTTCTGTCTCCAGCTCGGTTACAATGTTGTGCTTTCAAAGCTCGTTACCGATCTTCAGATGATCACTCTTATCGGTTTCTCAAAGGTGTCTCTCTATCTGTTCATAGGCACCCTCGGAATCGGCATCTTCACCGGTGTTACGGGAAGTGCTATCTCCCTCGGAAAGTATCTGAAGGATTAACGTAAAACTTACATAATTTTACGTGTACTCTTATCTTCCCTACGTTTCATTTGTCTTCGACACACAAAACGTGGTATAATATGTTCCGCCACGAACCGCAGGCGAGTCATAAGGAAAGAGTAAATCACTGCGGTTCAAAAGAAAGGAAGAAAAACGTGAAACTTTTGAAAAAGATAGTTTCTTTGGCAGTAATTACAGGTATTCTTTGTTCGTGTTTTTTAATAACTCCCACAAATGCGGATAAAATTACTAATGCGACCATTGAATCCTACGAACAACAACTTGCGGAAAACAAAAAAAAGCAAGAACAGTATCTTAACGATCTGGAAAAGCTCAAGGATAATCAGGCTGCAGCTTTTGAACAGAAAGCTATAATTGACAAGGCTATCGAAGCTAACCTTATACAGCGAAAACTTATCGATGACCTCATTAAAGAGCTTGAGGCTGAAATAGAAGAGCTTAACAAGCAAGAGATCAAGATCAAGGAAGAAATGGAAAGTCGCAAGCAGATATTCCTCAAAAGAATGGCTGCCATGCAGGAAGAAGGAAACGCTTCTTACCTCGACCTTGTGCTCAGTGCAAAGGATATTACCGATTTTCTCTCGCGGCTTGACTACGTAAACTCTATGCTTGAGTATGACCAGAAGCTCATCGAGGACCTTGAAAAAGATCAGGAAATGCTTAACGCCAACCGTGAAGAAAAGAAAACCGCTATTGCCTCTCAAAATGCACTGATCGAACAGCTTGACATTGAAATGGAAGAGTTTAAAAAGATTGAAAAGGAACAGCAAGATAACCTCGATGCTATTGCTGCAAATATCTCTTATCAGCAAGGACTCATAAAAGACGGCGAGCAAAAGTTAGAAGAAATAAACGTCGAACTTGAAAATGAATTGGCTGAGGAAAAACGCAGACAGGAACTTGAGGCTGAAGCAGCAAAAAAAGAACCGGTTAACGGAGATAACCCCAATCCGACTCCGAAACCTCCTGTTGCCACCGGAAAATTCATGTGGCCTCTTACTACGGGATATATCTCATCACACTATGGTTACCGTACTTACCCCGATAAAGATTTCCACGGTGCTACAGATATTGCTGCTCCTACAGGAACTCCTATCTATGCATCCGCAAGCGGTACTGTACTGCGCAGTGAATGGCATGACAGTTACGGTTACTATGTTCTTATAAATCACGGCCTTGATGAAAACGGCAATCAGATCACTACCCTTTATGCTCATATGTCAGTAAAATTTGCCGTTGCAGGACGCGAAGTAAGCCAGGGTGAAATTATCGGTCAGGTGGGTAATACAGGATATTCCTTCGGAAGCCACCTCCACTTTGAATACAGAATCAACGGTCAACGTGTGGATCCTGAAGACTACGTTCCGCACTAATAAATTTCTAACAACTGATTACAAACGGAAGAAATAATGAAAAAAAGAATAACTATCGGTACCGCTGTCGCTGTAGCATTGCTGACAGCGATACTGACTTTCCAGATAACTTACGTTCTCACACTCGGATATGCCCAGGACAAATACAGTGTCCGCGGTGTCAGTGATTCCGAGTTCATAAACAAGGCTGTAAACAAACTGACAGAGATAGATACTATCTACCGTAACAACTACATCGGCGAGATAGACGACGAAAAGCTTCTTGAAAATATCTTAAAAGGTTACGTTTACGGTACGGGGGACGTTTACGGTTACTATTTCACTCAGGATGAGTTCGCAGAATATAACGCAGATATCAACGGTCAAGGCGTCGGAATCGGCGTAAGCGTTATTGAAAATGCGGAGTTGAAATGTATAGAAATCATAAATGTCTACCCTGATTCTCCCGCACTTGAAGCCGGTCTTGAGCCCGGAGATCTTGTAGTGTACGTAGGAGAAGATAAAACCGCTGTTTCTGAAGTAGGATACGAAGCGGCGATCAATATGATCAGAGGCGATGAAGGAACCGAGGCAGTAATCCACGTCAAAAAGTCAGATTCGGAAGATGTGAAGGAATATCGCATAAAGCGTGCAAAGATTACCGAAATGAGCGTAATGGCTCGTGTTTCAACACTTGACGAAAAAGTAGGAATTATCAAAGTCACATCATTCAACACCACCACAGCCGATGAATTCAAGGATGCGATGCAGACTCTCATAAACAAAGGATGTGAAAAATTCGTATTCGATATGAGAAACAATCCCGGCGGATTGCTTGATTCGGTAGCAAACACCCTTGACTATCTCCTTCCCGAAGGTCCGATTATCAGAGTATTCGACGCTAACGGAGACGAGGTAACTACGGAGAGGAAAATGTCGGATGCCGAGTGTGTCAACTACCCGATGGCTGTTATCGTCAACAACGGTACGGCAAGTGCGGCTGAGCTCTTTACATCAGCCCTCATGGATTACAAGAAAGCTACCGTAGTCGGTGAGATCACCTACGGCAAGGGTTCAATGCAAACTACTCTTCCCCTCACTGACGGTGAGGCTCTGAAGATAACTTACAGACTCTACAAACCTCCGTATTCCGAAGGATACGACGGTGAGGGTATCACTCCCGATGTTGTCGTCTCTCTCAGTAAAGAAGCGGCAAATAAGAATATCTTTAAGCTTACAGACGAAGAAGACGATCAGCTGCTCGCTGCAATCGCTTCGTTCAAAGAATAAAATTTAAATCATTAAGAGTTATACACTGAAAGGTTAAAAAGGTAAACACAATGGAAAAGAAAGTAACACTGACCACTGAAGGTCATCAGAAACTTGTTGACGAGCTTGCGTTTTTAAAGGGTACAAAACGTGAAGAGGTCAAGAGAAATCTTGCTCAGGCACGCTCATTCGGTGACCTCTCCGAGAACAGCGAATACGATGAAGCTAAGGATGAACAGGCTAAGACCGAAGCAAGAATCTCCGAAATCGAAGAGATGCTCAAGAATGTTGAGATCATCGACGAGTCTAGCATCCGTGCTGACATCGTGAACCTCGGTTCTACCGTGAAGGTTCTCGACTGCGAATTTGATGAAGAGGTAACCTACAAGATCGTCGGTACAAACGAGGCTAATCCCCTCCTCGGCAAGATCTCTGACCAGAGCCCCATCGGAAGCGCAATGCTCGGTAAGGGTGTTGGTGATGAAGTTACAGTAAATGCTCCTTCAGGTGTGCTTAAGTTCAAGATTCTCTCCGTTGAGAGATCCAAGCCCTCCCAAGCTGAATAATCCATAAACAGAAAGGCATATTAAAATGGCTGAACAGGAAAGAAACAACGCTCCTCAGACCGAACAGAATCTGAATGAGCTTTTAAAGATCCGCCGTGAGAAGCTCGCTGAGCTCCAGGCTAACGGCGAAGACCCTTTTGAGATCACAAAGTACGATCAGACCCATCACAGCCTTGAGATCAAGGAAAACTTCGATACTCTCGAAGGCGCTGAGGTATCCATCGCCGGCAGAATGATGTCCAAGAGAATCATGGG
>JAZUBG010000009.1:0-11479 GCA_045638405.1 Eubacteriales bacterium
AATATACCCCCACGGGGTATATTGAAATAAGGATGAAACATTATGGAAACATCATGCTGTCACGTTCACGAAACTACTGAGCGTACCGACGAAAACAAAAAGAAGCTGATAAACCGCCTCAGCCGTATCGAAGGTCAGATACGCGGCATCAAGACCATGGTGGAAAGTGATGCTTACTGCAACGAAATTCTCATTCAGTCCTCCGCTGTCAACGCGGCTGTAAATGCATTCAACAGAGAACTGCTGGCTTCTCATATCAAGGGATGCGTCGTCCGCGACGTACAAAAGGGTGAGCTTGACATTGTAGACGAGCTTCTCGATACCCTTCAGAAGCTGATGAAATAATAAGTCCTTAGGGAAAGGAGTTTATATGAAACGCTACAAGGTAACTGGCATGACCTGTGCCGCCTGTTCATCACGTGTTGAAAAAGCCGCGATGTCTGTTGAAGGCGTCACGTCCTGCTCGGTAAATCTGTTGACGGGTGACATGGTAACGGAAGGCAGTGCGTCACCCGAAAAAATTATAAAAGCCGTAACCGATGCAGGTTACGATGCAGAACTTAAAGATTCACCTAAAACAAAGCAAAATACGGAAGAAGTTAAAAGCGAGACGGGACCTATCCTGCGTCGCCTCATCTGGTCGGTAATTTTCCTCATTCCTCTCATGTACGTTTCAATGGGACACGTAATGATAGGACTGCCTCTCCCCCGTTTTCTCACAGACAGCGCAGTAAATCTCGGACTTACTCAGCTACTGCTTTCAGCTATCGTAATGGTAATTAACCAGAAATTCTTCATAAACGGTGTGAAAGGTGTAAGAACACTTTCACCCAACATGGATACACTCGTCTCTCTCGGATCAGGAGCTTCATTTATTTACAGTACTTGTCTGCTGTTTCTTACGGCACTTGCCGAAAAAACGGGAGAAAGTAAGCTTGCCGCGCATCACATTCACGGACTGTATTTCGAGTCTGCGGCGATGATACTGACACTCATTACCGTCGGTAAGCTGCTCGAAAGCCGTGCCAAGGGCAAGACTACAAATGCACTGAAAAGCCTCATGAGCCTTGCGCCCGAAAGCGCAACTGTAGTGAGAGATGGGATCGAAACGGAAGTCCCACTTGACGAAGTTACAGTGGGCGACGTGTTCGTCGTCCGTCCCGGCGGAAGATTTCCCGTGGACGGCGTTATAATATCGGGCGGCTGTGCTGTTGACGAATCCTCGCTTACTGGCGAAAGTATCCCCGTTGACAAAAGCGAAGGCGACAGAGTTTCAGCTTCAAGTATGAATATGTCGGGAATCGTACGTTGCCGCGCAACCCGAGTAGGTGAGGACACTTCCCTCGCCCAGATAATCCGCATGGTAACAGACGCATCAGCCACCAAAGCTCCCATCGCCCGTCTTGCCGACAAGGTGTCGGGGATCTTCGTCCCTGCGGTCATAGGTATCGCCATCGTTACCTTCGCCGTCTGGACTTTCCTCGGTGAAAGTCTCGGCGTGTCTCTCGGACGTGCAATATCCGTTCTCGTTATAAGCTGTCCTTGCGCT
The DNA here is from genome assembly GCA_045638405.1 of Eubacteriales bacterium. Lineage (GTDB taxonomy): Bacteria > Bacillota > Clostridia > Oscillospirales > CAG-272 > RUG11130. The sequence continues at coordinate 1,550 of JAZUBG010000009.1, forward strand.
CTTGGACTTGCCACTCCCGTTGCCATTATGGTTGGAAGCGGTGTGGGAGCGAAAAACGGCATCCTTTTCAAGACTGCATCAGCACTTGAAGCCGCAGGAAGAATAAATACCGTCGTACTCGATAAAACGGGTACAGTTACCGAGGGCAGACCTACGGTAACCGATCTGATCCCCTACGGAAGCATCAAGGCTGACGAACTTTTGACATTCGCCTATTCACTTGAGACTTCAAGCGAGCATCCTCTTGCCAAAGCAATTGTGAGTGAAGGAGAAGTACGGAATATCACCGCAAGTAGCGTGAAAGATTTCAAAATTCTCCCCGGAAACGGACTTGAAGGGATCATAAACGGTGAAATATGCGCAGGCGGCAAGGCAGATTTTATAAAAAATTACACTAACGTACCGAGCGGGGCGTTAAAAGCCGCCGAAAAGCTTGCCGACGAAGGAAAAACTCCGCTCCACTTCTCTGCGGGCGGCAGATACCTCGGCATCATCGCCGTGGCTGACACGGTAAAGTCTGACAGCGCATCGGCTATAGCCGAACTTAAGAACATGGGACTTCGAGTGGTAATGCTCACAGGTGACAATGCCCGTACCGCTGCCGCCATTGCGAAAACTGCCGGAGTGGATGAAGTAATATCAGGTGTTCTCCCGGACGGTAAAGCTGAAGTGATCACCTCGCTTAAGAGGGACGGCAGAGTTGCCATGGTAGGTGACGGCATTAACGACGCGCCCGCACTTGTAAGTGCCGACATTGGAGTTGCCATCGGCGCAGGAGTTGACGTTGCCATCGACTCGGCGGACACTGTACTTGTCAAGAGCCGTCTGACCGATCTTACAGCGGCCGTCAAGCTTGGCAGAGCTACTCTCAAAAATATCAAAGAGAATCTTTTCTGGGCGTTTATTTATAACGTCATCGGTATTCCCCTTGCGGCAGGTGTGGGAGCAGTTCTCTTCGGACTTGAAATGAACCCGATGATAGCATCCGCCGCAATGAGCCTTTCAAGCTTCTGCGTAGTCAGCAACGCGCTGAGACTTAACGCGGCAAAGTTGTATCCAAAGAACATTTCGTCAAGCGACGAAAATACTGAAGAAAACAATTTAATCACAAAGGAGATAAAAACAATGACAAAAACAGTAAAGATCGAAGGAATGATGTGCCCTCACTGTGAGGCTCATATGAAGAAGGCTCTTGAGGCACTTGAAGGAGTAGTCTCCGCTGAGACAAGCCACATTAACAAGTGTGCGGTAATCACGTCAGAGATCGAGATCTCAGATGAGGCTATCCGTGCCGCTGTTGAAGGTGCTGGTTACACTTACCTCGCTTGATCTGTCGTAATGCTCGTAAAGGAGTGGTCCTATGGACAGAAAATATTACGAAGCCTATGACGAAAGATATAAGACAGCTCACGAAAACTCAGTCAGATGGTTGGGCGACGAACCCTCCCCTATCGTCAGCGAGATCATCGAGCGATATGGAATAACAAAGGATTCTTCCATATTGGAGCTTGGCTGTGGCGAGGGACGGGATGCGATAGCGCTTCTCCAAAAAGGTTACGACCTGACAGCTACAGACATTTCACCCGAAGCTATTCGTTACTGCACAAAGCTTTTGCCAAGCGGCAAAGACAGCTTTTCGGTGCTTGACTGCGTACGCGGAAAATGTGATAAAAAATTCGATTTTATTTACGCCGTTGCGGTGATCCACATGCTTGTTGACGACTGTGACCGCCAAGCGTTTTACCGTTTCATAAGAGAGCATCTTACAGAAAAAGGAATCTCTCTCATATGTACCATGGGTGACGGAGAGACGGAAAGACAAAGCGACACGTCAAAGGCGTTTGAACTTCAGGAAAGAGAAGAACAAGGCAAAAAGCTTCTTGTTGCAGGAACCTCATGCAGAATGGTAAATAAAAAGAATTTTGAAAAAGAGCTTACCTCTGCAGGATTCGAGATCATTGAATGCTCGAAAACAGAGATACCCGTGATTTTCCCGGTGATGATGTACGCGGTAGTAAAAAACAAATAAAAACAAGCGGGAGATGTCTCCTGCCCTACGTGGTATCATATTTTCGTAGGGCGTGAGGTCATCTCCCGCCGCTTTATTATGTATCGTTGTTAATTACTGCTGTTCAGCACCCGAAGCAACCGCACTGTCAAAATTTGTAAGTATCGCAGACAACTGTATTCTGTCTGCTGTACCGAGAGGATCGAGTCTGCCGTAGCTTCCCTTTATAATTCCGTTTTCTGCCGCCCAACTCATTGCTGTGACTGCAAATGGACTGACAGACGCTCCGTCACTGAAACTTTCAAGCACGTTTTCTGCCGTATCATCTCCGTTTTTTCCGCAAAACGCCGCATATCTCATAAGGAAGCACGCCGCCTGCTCACGAGTTACGGGAGCATCGGGAGCAAACTGAGTTTCAGATATACCGCTGACAATCCCGTTTTCCCGGCACCACGTAACGCCCGCCTCGTACCACGCACCGTTTTCTACGTCGTCAAAGCCGTGGTATGAAGATTCCGAAAGTTCGGGACTTCCCGCCATTCGGTAAACGAGAGTCGCCATCATGGCACGGCTCACCGTAACGTTAGGTGCAAAGGTTTCTGCCGTCACACCCGTGATATATCCTTTTTCAAAGGAATGAACCGCAGAAGCATATCCCCAGTGGTCTCTCGGAATATCTTTAAAAGGAAGTGCCGATGTGATAACATTTACAGATTCCTTCAGACTTCCAAATGGAAAATCAGCACTGACTTCTACCGTTATATAATGTCCGTCGATTCGCGCTACTGATGGAATTTTGAGTTTGTTTGCGTCCACCGTCCAAGCCTGCGAAAGAATTACTCCTTTCACAGTACCGTCGGGAACACTTTCATATTCTGTCACTTTATAGCTGTAACCGGCGACACCGGGTATCACGTTCCACGACACATTAAGATCTTCACCTCTGTATAGAATGTTCGGTGAGTTAATCTCAAGTTTTACGTCTTCTGCTGACCCGAGACCCATCACACTTTCAACAGTTACCCAGCCGTAATATCCATTATATCTTGTAAAGCCGTAATCTCCCGTGAAGTGAGTAATGGTAAAGGTCTCGCCCTTGGGTATTTCACAAATTACATTTGAATCACCGTCAGAACTTTTCAAAAGCACCGTATCTTCAAAGGTCGCAAACACTCCTTCGAAAATTTTAAGTTTTTCCGTTTTCTCCATGGCAAGAGACAGTTTAGCGATAGCCCTTACGTACTCGGCACCGGGTCCTTTACCATCGGAAAGGTGTGACACTTCATCAATAGCCGAAATAAGTTCTTCACGTCCCTTTCCAAGCTCATATGTCACGAAATACGACTTCGCCATGGCAAGAGTAAAATCAAACTTAGCTTTTACGGCATCGTTGGGTTTATTTTCGACTAACAGAAGACTGTTTGCCACACGTCTCAGAACGGGGGTCATGGGTTCGAGTTTGCCTTTTTCATTTTTTATTACAAGCTGTGCGGAGCTTCCTCCGTCAAGATTGATTCCGCTGACACAGCCCTCTGAGATAAGCATATCGGCAAGCTCATAGACAGTGACTCCCGGGTATTCATCCTCACGTCCCATGAAAGATAAGATCACCATCTCACCGTCTTCTTTAATACCGAGAGCTGTTCTCTGAGCACGCTGCGTATTGAAAGATTCGCCGAGACCGTCGCTTGCAGTAACGTTTTCACCGTCTCTTACGATCACGTATCCGTAAGTAGGAAAAGCTGAAACGCAGTTTTCCATGATCTCACGGGACGCTTCAACTGTCTCCTCAGTATTCATAGTGATCACGTCGCCTTTTTTGAAAGCGCTGAGCATCTGTGCAAATTCGGAAGTCGCCGGGGCGTACAGCACAAATTCATTCTCACCTATCGCTCCGCCTTTTTCAATCCCGTCTCGTATTTCCTTGACCTCGCCGTAAAGCTTACCACCTACGGTCAGCTCACTTCCGTATATCTTCTCAAAAACGACCTCGATACCGAGAGTGTTGGTATCGGTTTTCGTTCCGCAGAATCTGTCGTAGTAGTAGATAACGTCGTATGTATAATCGGGGCAGATATTTATACATTCCACCACCGCCGCCATCTCGCCACTTTCGGAGGTGAATGAATAAGCAAGCTTTGACTTCACAAGCTCTGCTTTTCCATCGGGCATAAAGGCAAGCACTTCGGTCTCGGGAAACGTATGGTTACCTGTAGCAACAATCCCGTCCGAGATACAAACGCCGCCGTAGATGTTACAACTTGCAGATAGTGAGAAAAACGATGCGTTAGTTGCCGCTATTACGTTATATCCCGCCGCCTCTGCAGATGCCGCACTGTCAGGCACCGTCGCTCCGTAGCCGGAAAATTTTGAGTACACAAGAGGGATCACGTCCCCCTTCGTGGGGTCGAAGGTAACGACCTTCATTTTATGATCCTTGTCGTCAGTGTATTTCACCGTCACGTCCTCGTAGCTCACGCCGTGACCAAGATCTTTTTTTACGATTTCCTCCACTTCTCCCGCGCCGCTGTCACTACCGACTGTAAAGGCGAGTGCCGGAGCTGCGACGGAATAAAGCATCGCTACTGCCGCTATGGCTGATATTATCTTCCTAAGTTTCATTTAATTCTCCATAATTGATATGCTAAATACAATTATACAGTGAAAAATTTCAAATGTCAAATAAAGCACATAGTTATTTAATGGAAATGCGATATTTTACAATTCGTTAGCATTTATCATTAGAAAATCCACTCCAAGGAGTTACCCTTGGAGTGGATAAAGATTCAGTTAAACTATTTATGCGCCGAGTTTATATTCAAAGGTTACGTAGAACGATTTTTCATTCTTATCAGCTGATTTTTCAAAATCTATGTCTATGTCATAAAGCGTAACAAGCTCTGATGGAATATTTTTCTCTGTTACAAAATCACAGCCTATCGTCAAAACGTGTTTTTCTCCGTTATGCCACAGACCTACACTGTCCGACCACTCGAGCTTAAGAATACCGTAGTCACCAAAGATACGCTTTACTTCCTCTTCGGCAAACGCCATCACGTCCTCACGGGTAACTCCGTCAAGAAGAGACATATCAAATCCTTCGAGAGGATTGTTTGATGATTTTGCACACATAGTAACTTTTCCTTCGGCAGAAACCAACACAGTACAAATATCTACCGATACAAAGTCATCTTTACCAATATATCTTGTGAAATTGATATAATACTTTCCTGAAGAACCAGTCACACTATGACTTGAATATTTGTATTCGTCCACGTCACTTCCGAATGTAGATCTCATATGATCTTCTGCAATCTTTATATAGTCCGCTTCGGTTAAAGTTTTTTCACTTTCAGCATTCTCTCTTTTTACAGTATTGTCTCTTACAGCCTGCTTAGCATAAAAGATACCGTCGATGTCAAAGTAATACATATTACCTTCATCGTCGCAATATATATCACTTCTCATCCCACGGAAAGTATTGGAATACTTATAGGTTACCGTTAGTTCTTTTCCGTCGATCGTAACCTTGCGGGACTTTACTGCATCGGAATACACGTCACCCGTACGTTCGTTACGTTTCAGCTCCATTATTGGAGCATTTTCGACAACCTTCGTTTCCGTCTGAACGTCTTTTTCGGTGTCATTTGTTCCGCCAACATCCAAAACAGCGAATGCTGTTATGCACAAAACAAGGGTCAAAACCACTGCGGTCAGCAGTACAAGTAATTTCTTTGTTTTCATATATTCAACCAACCTTTCAAAAATATTCAGAAATACATAAATCTATTTACACAACGACAACACAGTAGCCTTAGCATTTGCTTCAGCGCGCAAAGAACCATAATATCTGTTACTTAATGCTTCTGCTTTTGCAAATAATTTATCTTTTTCAACATTTGATAAGTTTATTCCACGAATACTTTGCACTAACTGTTCATCAGCTAATTCGGCTGCATAATATATAGGTTCACCCTGAGAACAATTATCCAAAAACAGATCCATCCACTCTTCACCCAATGATGCAGAAATACTATTTTTCCATCCGAAGGATGCTATCGCTCCTTTAGAAACAGCCGCATCAACCAGATTATTTCCATTGGAATCATCATTCCCGGTATTACAAGCAAAAAATATTATCAATGAGGAATTTGACAACGAAGAACTTGCCAACGTTGATATTGCACGATCATCGGAAGTCATTTGCGAATTTGATGCAGCATATAGCGTTGATCTTGAAGACATACTGGGAAGTACTATAAGCCCAGGACTGCCGTGATTATCCAAAATCATCAACTGTGCAAATGGCATACTGCTCAATACTGCTGAAGCTTCATGATTAGTAAAATTATATATTTCCGTAAAATTCATATCATAGAAATACCACAAAGCATTTTCTCCCATCGCTACGGTGTCAATTCCCCTCATATTGTGAGCCTCATTTGCTTCGCTTGTATATGAATAATACAACGCATCGTTCAACGGGTACCATTTAACTCTTAACAAATAGTTTGAAGATGAAGAATCATACAGTGGTGAATAAATTCTGATGTAATACGGAGTATTTGCTTTTACATGAAGACGGATCAACTCATGAGCACTTCCAGACTGTAAATCCATTGCCCAACTTGGCACTCCACCGGAATCACATATTTCCATATTATAATCACAACCGCTTGGAATGTTACCCAAATAAAAGTTCACCATCCCCTCAGTAGAAAATGTAACTTTCCAATAGTCAAAATCTCCTATATAAGAGATACTGCCATAACTGTTATAATCATCATAGGTGATGTCTGCTGAGGCTATAGTATTATTACCTTCGGATTCAAACCTGTTACCTCCCGCTGAATAAACGGAAATAATAGACGATGAACACATTACCGATACGACCACGATGATAGAAATAAACTTAGCTAAAAACCTAAATCTTTTTTTCATCTTAAGATTCCTCCACATCATTTAATATTTCACAAAAAAGTTCATTAAGGTGTAGGAATACCGACAAATGTTTCCTACACCTTTAATTGCTTAAGAGCATAGGAATAAAGCAAAGACAAGCGAAGCACGATTCAATTTTCACGTTTATTCCCCCTTCAAATATTCCGAAATTGTAATTAAATGTATGGGTTCTTTCCATCTATAATTATATACTTAACTCTCGAAATTGTCAAGCTATATCACAATTCACTGTAACGATTCTCTGTTATAAACAAAAATCACGGCTCATGAAGCCACCTACTACCCAATATTTGGTTATTATCACCACAACAATTTAACCGCTCAAATTATTTCCCCGAAAGCATTGAATTTCACAGTATTTTCTGATATAATTTGATTAACGTATTACGACTACACCTCGGCTGATGCCGAAGAAAGAGAGAATTATATGACACTTCACGAAATACTTGCCGATCTCAGAAGCGACAGAGTAAAAAAGGTCATCCTTGACTGCGACGCTTACAATGACATCGACGACCAGTACGCCATCGCATTCGGAGTCGGAAGCCCCAAAATGAACGTTCTTTCCGTAAACGCGGTACTCTTCAACAACTACCGCTGTAACGGCTTTGAGGACGGTATGAAAAGAAGCTACGACGAGATCGTAAAGGTTCTTAAGTTCATCGGTGCCGACGGCACAACCGAAGCTTTCCTCGGATGCCCCACCCCGCTTTCACAGATGCCCGAAAACACTCCCGTTGACAGCCCCGCCGTTCAGAACATAATCAAAACCGTTCACGAGTCCGACGAGATTATTTATGTCATCGCAACCGGTGCCGCTACCAACGTTGCCTCCGCTATCATGACCGATCCCACCATCAAGGACAATCTTTGTGTCCTTTGGGTAGGTCTCAACACCTTTGAGGGAGGAGGCGGTCCCGCAGGTGAATTTAACTTCGCTCAGGACGAGGTAGCGGGACGTTACCTTGTAGACTGCGGAGCAAATCTCGTTATTCTCCCCGCCATGGGTCCCGAAGGTCTCGGTACTCAGACACTGATTGGTGATCAGTCTTTCCTTGACAGCGTTGTTAAGGGAGACAGTGAGCAGGCAAAGTTCTTCAGAAACGATCTTCCCGAGCTTGCATATCCCGGCGAAACGGGCTGGAGCCACCACTTCTGGGACGTTGCGGGTCCCGGACTCGTTCACGATGCATCCGCGTTTGATCTTTCTGTTGTTATGTGTCCTCGCATCAGAGGCGACGGAGTCTGGGCGTTTGATCCCGGCCGTCACGACGTCATCTACATGAGTCGCCTTAACCCCGACAAGGTAATGAAAGATACCTTCGACGCGATCAGTCAGCTTATCTGAAAAGTGTAAATTTTGTCCTCTCCGAGACGGTTTTTCCGTCCTTCGGAGAGGATTTTTCTGTTTTTCGAGAACACCAAATTTGAATTTACAATTTATTTACATTTTAATTTATTGTAAACATTTCTGCGTCGAATTGTAAATTGTTTCGTTTCCCTCTTGATTTTTCATTTATTCGTTGACATTTGCTATTATCTATGTTAAAATAGTAAACTGCTGAAGAAGCGCCCAAATGGTGTTTTTGAAGCCTGATTTTGGTGTTTTTTACAAAGAAAACACTTTGTATCCTTAAATATAAATAATAAGGCAACTCAAAGAAGGAGTGACAGCTCAATGATCAAACCGCAGCAGGTCGAAAAAATGGTGAAGCCTCATAAGGTCGGTAAGAAAACAAGAATGAGCTTTTCTAAGATCGATGAAGTGCTTGAAATGCCCAACCTCATCGAGATTCAGAAAAATTCATATCAGTGGTTCCTCGACCAGGGCCTCATGGAAGTCCTCGACGACGTTTCCCCTATCACGGATTACTCCGGCAACCTCATTATTGAATTCGTAGGATATTCACTTGACACAGCATCCAAGTACCCCGTTGAGGAGTGCAAGGAACGTGTTGTGACCTACTCCGTACCTCTCAAGGTAGATGTACGTCTCTCCAATAAGCTTACAGGCGAAGTTAAGCAGTCATCTATTTTCATGGGTGATTTCCCCATCATGACAGACAAGGGTACCTTCGTCATCAACGGTGCAGAGCGTGTTATCGTTTCTCAGATCGTACGTTCTCCCGGTATCTATTACGACAGCGCACATGACAAGACCGGTAAGAAGACTTTTACCGCAACTGTTATCCCCTATAGAGGAGCATGGCTCGAATACGAAACCGACGCTAATGACGTTTACTACGTTCGTATCGACAAGAACCGTAAGCTCCCCGTGACCGTTCTCATCCGTGCACTCGGCATTGAAACTCCCGAAGACATTGCCGCAGTATTTGGTGAAGAGCCCAAGCTCTACGCTACTCTTGAAAAGGACATCTGCGAGCGCGAGGCTATCGAAAACGGTACTACCATCCGCGATGAGGCTCTCAAGGAGATCTACAAGAAGCTCCGTCCCGGTGAGCCTGCCATCGTTGAATCCGCAGAGATCCTCATGGGCAACCTCTTCTTCGATCCCAAGAGATACGATCTTGCTCCCGTTGGTAGACATAAGTATGACAAGAAGCTTGCTCTCGGTGCAAGAATCGCAGGTCACACCCTTTCCCGTCCTGCAGTAAGCCCCCTCACAGGTGAGATCCTCTTCGACGAAGGTGTAACTCTCTCCAAGGCTGATGCTCTCGAGATCGAGCGCGCAGGTATCACTGAGGTTTACCTCCGTCGCCGTGAGACTGAAGAAACAAAGGTATTCTCCAACGGCGCCGTTGATCCTACCTACATCCTCGGATATGATCTTCAGGAAGCAGGCGTAACCGACAAGTGTCGTCTTGACGTTCTTCTTCAGATCATGGAAGACTGCGGAGATGACAAAGACGCGATCATTTCTTCTGCAAAGCTCAGAATAGCAGATCTCTGCCCCAAGCATATCACAAGAGACGATATGCTCGCATCCATCAACTACCTCC
>JAZUBG010000010.1:0-4368 GCA_045638405.1 Eubacteriales bacterium
ACTCTCCACGGAGCGAGGGAGAACTGCATCATGGGCATGAGAGCCGCCGCCTGACAGTAACGCACGAGAAGCTCGTCATCGAAAGTTGTCGAGCCGGGTAAGAAGTCGGTAAATGAACCTCCGCCGATCATGTCGGGACAAACGTAAGCGTAACCGAGGATACTCTGAGTTACCGTATCGGGAACAAGTGCACCCACTCCGTGACCCCATGCGTGAGCCTTGTCGTGAAGTCGCTGCACGAGGGGCAGACCTACACAACGGAAGGTCGCTCTGAATTCGTTGAAAGCGTACTTTGCACCGAACTTACACCAGAGAGCGCTGTGCTCCATGGGAGTGACGTTTCCGTATGTGATGTCGTCCGTGCTGTAGTACATTCCGTCGCCTGCATCAAGCTTGAAGCCGTCAACACCGTACTCGTCCATGAGAACGCGGAGCTTTTCGTCAAGCCAAGCCTCGGTCGCGGGGTTTGACATATCCAGGATGCAGGAGTATCCGTTCCACCACTTGCGGACAACGGGATCGTTATAGCCGTGCTCAGTCTTTCTCATGACAAGCATACCCTTGCCGTCGAGGTATCTTGCCTCGGGGGAGTCAGGGGAGATGAAGGGGCAGATCCACATCATGACCTTGAAACCCATAGCGTGAAGCTCGTCGGTCATAGCCTTAGGATCCGGGAATTTTTCCTTAGAGAAGCGGAAGCTGCCGTAATAATCGTTCCAACCGTCGTCAACCATGATGATACCCGCGGGCATACCGTTATCAACGATGCCGTGTGCATAGGTCATGACTCTATCCTGAGTCTGATCGTAGATCAGCTCAATCCATGTGTTGTACTGGGGAATCGTGAAGAATTCCTCGGGAGGAATCACGCCGCTTGGCTGAAAATGGCGGCGAGCAGCCTCGGTGAATGCGCCCTTCAGAGTGTCAAAGCCTTCGGCAAAGTCAATGTCACCGTATCGGGAATCCGCTTCGATGACACCGTCCTTAATATCAAGGGAGAATCCCTTGGGAGCGAAGATGAAGCGTCCCATGTTGGATATAAGAAGCGGGTTATCCTGGTTACCCGTAGAGGTAGTTTCAATGTTTACGTGGTACTCGGAGTTTTTGTCGTGGGGCATACACTTTCCGTGCATACTGGAGGGGCCGTACCATACCTCTCCGTCGAGCATTTTTATTGTAAGATGCATAAGTTTGTTCCTTTCGAAAATGCGTTTTAAATGCAAAACGCAAAATGCAAAACTAAGGCAGAATTCCGTCCGCCGACGGATATGTCGTGAGGTTGTGGTTGAACGTTAATTTACGTTGTAGGGGTAAAATGCCCTCTCCGTCGGTTTCACCGACACCTCTCTCATAGGGCGAGGCTGATATGGTGAATGAACGGGTGTTTTGTAGGGGAGATTCATGAATCTCCCGTTCGTGCAGATTTAATCTTACGTCACGGGAGGGACTGTTTACCATGTAAACAGAGGCATCCTCCCCTACGGGTTTGCGGAACACCGTTCGTGAGACGACGGATATGACGTGCGGGGGGTGGTATACTTGGCGGACGAACACAGTTCGTCCCTACGGGAAACAGAACGGAGTTCGTGAAACGATAAAGATAACGTTCACGCATTCTCCTCCACCCGACGACGTCGGGAGCCCCCTCCCGGAGGGAGCCTTTGGAACGGAGGCGTTTGTATGTGTGATGGGGGTAACGTGCAGGTTTAGCCTTACGTTACGGGCGGATGTGGGCATCCTCCCCTACGGGTTACATGAACGCCGTTCGTGCAGTGAAGAATATAACGTACATATATATACCGTTATTAACGTGGTATAACCAATTTTCACCTAAAAAAACGTAAAATTATCTTCCTCCCGTTGAAATTTCGTACTCGATGTTGTATAATAACTGTGTATGGTTTAAAATAACACGTAAATTCAAAAGAAAGGTATCCGTTATGAAGGAAAAACTGAAAGTTATTACTTCAAAAATTCCGCTAAAGGTGAAAAAAATCTTCAGCATCGTGGAAGTACGCTTCGCTCTTTGCGCTATTATAACCGTAATTTTTGCGGAAATTCTGTCAGTCGGCTTTGTTTCGGGTCTCAGTTATCCTTTCCGTCATCCCATTGCGTTTGCTTGCGCGGCGGTAATTCTTTTTACGTTTTATTCGGTATCCTCGTTCTTCCCCTGCAGACTCGGTGTATTTATTATTCTTGAATGTTTCTGGCTTGCTCTTGCCATAGCAAATAAAGTCCTTCTCAGCTTCAGAATCAATCCTCTTTCAGCTATTGATTTTACCATAATACGTTCAGTTTTCTCTATTATTTCAATATATCTCTCAGTTTTTGAGATAGTCCTGATACTTACTTCCATCGCTGCGGCTGTCGCTCTTGCAGTGTTCGTGATTATCCGCCTTCCGAAGAAAAAGCCAAATTTCAAGAGAGCCGCAATCGTTTTTGTGTCTTCGGTGCTCCTTACAGTAGCTACCGTACTTGCGACGTTCTCTCTCTATGCCTCCGATATGCGAAAAATGCGCCTGCCGGATGCTTACAGAGAATACGGTTTTGTGTATAGCTTTTCCGTCAGCCTTTTTGATAGAGGTATTACCCGCCCCGACGGATATTCCGAGGAGAATATTCTGGAGCTGATCACTCCCGGTGTTTCCGAATCGTTGGTTGACAAAAACGTTATCTTCATTCAACTTGAATCCTTCTTTGACCCGACACTTATAAATAATGTTACTTTTTCCGAGGACCCGATATTTAATTTCAGAGCCCTCAGTGAAAAGTACCCGTCAGGCAGACTGACCGTCCCCGCTGCGGGAAGCGGTACTGTAAATACCGAGTTTGAAGTCCTCTGCGGAATTCCCGTGTCTGTTTTCGGACCCGGTGAGTACCCATACGAGACATATCTTACCTCAGCCCCCTGTGAATCTCTGGCGTATTATTTCACGTCAAAGGGAATGAGTGCCCACTCCATGCACAATCATTTGGGAACTTTCTATACCAGATATGAAGTCATGAAGAATTTGGGTTTTAACACATTCACGCCTATCGAATATATGACAAACGTGAAGCGTAATTCCAACGGCTGGGCGAAGGATAAGATACTTACAGACGAGATAGTAGGAGCACTGAAGAGTACCGAGAACACAGATTTTGTGTATGCAATCTCGGTTCAGGCTCATGGAAAATACGTAACGGCTCCCGGTGATTACGGAGATATTAAAGTGGAAGGTGACCTCCCGGAGGACAGACTTTACGCTATTGAATATTACGTAAACCAGATTAAGGGTACTGACAACTTTGTCGGTGAGCTGGTATCGTCCCTTGAAAAGCTTGATGAAGACACGGTTGCGGTATTTTTCGGAGACCATCAGCCAAGCCTTGAGCTAACTGCCGATCAGCTTAAAACAGACTCGTTTTATGAGACAGAGTACGTGATCTGGAGCAACTGCGGGGTGACGGCAGAGGACTGTGACCTTGACGCATACAGACTTGGCGCGCACACGCTGTCTATTATGGATGTAGAGGGCGGAGTAATATCGTCATACCATAACACCAAGGCTGATTCCGAAACGTATTATGAAGATCTGGAGTCACTTGCATACGACGTACTTATGGGTGAGAAGTTTGCTTATGGCGGAGATTTCCCTTACAAAGTACCGACAATCAAATACGGTTGGCGGGACATCACTGCAGAGGGAGCCTATATCAAAAACGAGACACTTTACGTTATTGGTGACAATTTTACGGAATCAAGTGTAATATTCGTTGGCGGAAGACGACGTGACACTATATTTATAAACGAGAATCTTATAGTAACTGACAATATTTCGGCGGCTTCTGACGTGAAGATCGCGCAGGTAGCGGAAAGCGGGTATTTGTTCAGTGAGATAAACTGTAAGATAATAAGCGAGCCCGAATAATCGGGTGAAATTCAGCAGAAGCGAGAAAAGAAAAATGGCTGTAAGATTAAACGAAGATGCAGAAGTAGTAAAACTTGTACGTGAAGGACTGAAGGCAAAAGGAGGATACTGTCCCTGCCGACTCACCCGCACTGAAGAGAACAAATGTATCTGTGAAGAGTTTCGCCGTCAGATAGAAGATCCCGAATTTGAGGGATACTGTCACTGTATGCTGTACTACAAGGAAAAAGACAGATAAGCGGTAGTTTTTCATCATAAAAATAATAAAAGTATTGAAGAAAAGGGATAGTTTTCAACACAACCTGTTGAAAACTATCCCTTTTCTGTTGAAATATTATCAATTTTCGGGCGTAAGGGTTTTAAGTACAGAGATCACGATGTACATATAAATGTACGTTATCTCTGTCGGTGGGATGGCATCCTCCCCTACAGGTTACACGAATACCGTTTGTGAGAC
>JAZUBG010000011.1:0-26566 GCA_045638405.1 Eubacteriales bacterium
TCACAGAACGACATGGCTACGATCCGACTTGCCTGCGGTTGCCGCGGTATGAACTGGTTCCGCTTCTACGACAGAGCTCACGGTCCCAACTACCACGGTTCTCCCATTGATGAGTACGGCTACAAGACCGAGCAGTACTACAAGCTCCTCCGTTGCCACAGAAGATTCAACGATCACTACGGTGAGCTTCTCATGAGTCTCAAGAGACAGAGCACGTACTTCATGAAGACACAGAGAGCCGACTACCCCATGTTCGGTGCTAACACTCATCCCTATATCACCATGATCAAGGCTGAGCGTGACGCTATCGTTTCCTTCTTCAAGGACGATGCCGGTAAGGAGTATATGTGTCTCGTAAACGCTTCTCAGACTCAGGACGGCGTATTCAAGATCTTCCACGATAAGGAAAAGTGCGACCTTGTAGAAGTTCTCTTCAACGGTAAGCAGAATATTCCCTACGGATTCGGAAACGGCAAGGATCACTGGGACGGTCAGTGGCTCTATCCCGGTCAGATGGCTATGTTCCGCATTGACGTTAAGTAAGATTAATTTTGTTATGACCACCGAGACTCTCGGTGGTCATTTTGACTTTGAAACACTTAAAGCAATCCTATAGTTATTATGATTAAATTATAAGCCCAAAACAAACCTACGAAAGTATCGAAGTTATTCTGTATTTGTCTTTCATCAAAATCAACACAAACAGCAAAATATGTTGTTCAGTTTCTTCTTTTTCATTGATATAATAAAGGTACCAAACCGAAAAGGAGAAACAAAAAAATGAACACAGATAAAATTATTGCAGAATCCATTGCGAAAGAGTATGCTCCCAAAGAACATACAAAAATCATTGCTCTTAAGAAGCTTGATAAAAAGGCAAAGCTTCCTGCCAACATCTTTGCCTATACTTTCGGTGTTATTTCCTCGCTCGTAGCAGGAACCGGAATGTGCCTCGCTATGCAGGTCATTGGGAGAACGATTCCTTTTATGATTCTTGGCATTATAATCGGTATTATTGGCTTCGCCTGTTGTGGAATCAATTATCCAATTTACAAGAAAATACTTGAAAACGGCAAAAAGAAGTACGCTTATGAGATTGTGGAGCTTGCGCGAGAGATCAGCGAAGGCAAATAAAATATAATGAGGGGACGTCTGATATGAACAAAAAGGAAAGTAAATATTTTAACACGGCAATCAAAATGGACGAAGCCCTCTTATCGCTCCTTGAAAAGAAGGATTTTGAGTATATTACCATTAAGGAGATATGCGATGTAGCAGGAGTTAACCGTTCTACATTCTATCTCCATTATGAAAACACCTATGACCTGTTAAGAGAAACAACGCAGTATATCCTTGACAAGCACTTTGCTTATTATGGTGTTGATAAAAAAGATGTGTTTCGCAGATTGGATAACTGTGATCGTAAAGAACTGATATTCATAACCCATGAATATCTTGTCCCCTACCTGAACTTCATTAAAGACAATCGCCGAATATTCAAAGTCGCCGTCAAACAGTTCCGGGTAATGCATATGGACGATGTGTACAGCAAAATGTTCAAGTACATCTTTGAGCCGATTTTACTTCGTTTCGGAGTACCTGAAAAAGAGCGTACCTACGTAATCAAATTCTATTTAACAGGAGTGTTCTCTATTGTAATGGAATGGCTTGAGGATGATTGCAAAGACGATATGGATTTTGTTATCAAAATTATAAGCGATTGCATTCTCGGAGGACGGGCTGTCAATGAATAATACCCTGAAATTCACACTGCTCAACCTATTATTCAATGTCGGCTTTTGCGTATATCATATTATTTTAGGCGTAATCACTCATTCATGGTGGTTATTTACCGTTGGCGTTTATTATGCACTCTTAAGTATCATTCGATTTACCGTACTTCAAATAAGGGAAGCAAATAATTTTGTAACCATGTTTACCGGTGTAATGCTGATGCTGCTATCTCTGTCGCTTGCCGGTACAGTCATACTTGCTGTCATACGTGACAGAGGTATTGTAATGCATGAGATAGTTATGATATCAATGGCTGTGTACTCTTTTACAAAGATCACACTTGCCATAATAAACCTGGCTAAATCAAGAAAAGGTGCATCCGCAAAACTTATTATTCTGCGAAACGTCTCTTTATCCAACGCCTTAGTTTCAATATTCGCACTGCAACGCTCAATGCTTGTATCCTTCGGAGATATGTCCGAAACGGATATAAGCATTTTCAATGCGGCAACAGGTTCATTCGTCTGCGTTACTGTTTTTTTAATTGGGTTAAACCTTGTAAGAAAAAGATAATGTTTTTCGGTACATCAAGCAGGTAAAACTTACTTAGATTCGAATTTTTAGACACAGCTATATCCGTGATACAATATATCTGCTACAGTCCCACTTTCAAGCACACCTCTTTTCCTCAAGTAATTGACAAACGTGTCGCATTTTGTTATAATCAAGTCAGTTAAATTTTATTTTCACGAGAGGAAAATTTATCATGGCAGAAAAATTCCCTTTTGGCACCTGGATATATAACATCCTCGGTGACTTCAAACCAGACGAGCTTGAAACATGGCAGGAATGCGGTATCACTCTGTCCGTTACAGAGAGAACCTTCTACGGCAAGCACAATATAGCTGACCTTATTCCCTTCCTTGACAAAGCTGAAGAGCTGGGCATCAAGCCCGTAGCAAACGTTGTCGGCGTTACAGACCGCGACATGCTGAGTATCGGTGAGGAAAAGTACGAGCGTCGCTTCAGAGAAGTTTACGAGATTCTCCGCGGTCACCCCGCTCTCTACGGATTCTACGTTGGTGATGAGCCCAGTAATCGTGCAATCATCGAAGCAAGCGAAAAATGTCTCAGAATCCAGAAGAAGGTTGCTCCCGAGCTTACCCCCTTCATGAATATCTCCGGTCACACACCCGGCTTCAGCGAAGATAAGTTCGGTGGAAAGAGCTTCTTCAACTGGATGAAGGATCTGTCCGACGAGCTCGGTCACTTAAGCTTCAGCTTCAGTCAGTACAATCAGATGGTAGCTGACGAGTATATTGATATGTACTACGAATCAATCAAGGCTATCGTTGACGCAGCGAAGTACACCAAGATCGACATTTGGGGCTGCTTCCTCCTCAGCGCACACTACAACTTCAGAGTTCCCACCGAATACGACATCATGTGGCAGATCACCACAGGTGCGGCTCTCGGTTGCCGCGGTATGTTCTGGTTCCGCTTCTACGACAGAGCACACGGTCCCAACTATCACGGTTCTCCCATCGACGAGTACGGTTACAGAACAGAGCAGTACTATAAGCTCCTCCGCTGTCAGCGCAGATTTGCCGACCATTACGGCGAGCTCATCATGTCTCTCAAATTTAGGGATGCTTACTTCATGGGCAAGCAGAGAGCTGATTACCCCATGTTCGGCGCGAACACTCACGACTGCATCACCATGATCAAGGCTGAAAGAGATGCTATCGTATCCTTCTTTGAGGACGATAACGGTAAGGAATATATGTGTCTCGTAAACGCTTCTCAGACTGTGAACGGTGTTTACAAGATCTTCCACGATAAGGAAAAGTGTGACCTCATTGAAGTTCAGTTCAACGGCACAAAGGATATTCCCTACGCCTTCGGTAACAGTAAGGATCACTGGGACGGTCAGTGGCTCTATCCCGGTCAGATGGCTATGTTCCGCATTGACAGAAAGTAATATCAAGAGGCTTTTTTATGTTTGTTTTCATAAAAAAGCCTCTTCCTTTTAGGAATTATGTTTTTCCCTTGACACCCCTGATATTAAATAGTATAATGAACGCAGTAAAGGAGATCTTCTCCCTTAAAATGAACGTGTATTTTATTAACGAAAGGACAAAATCATGGCAAAAACATTTCCTTTTTCCATTTGGGTCTATAATCCCCTCTCCGACTTCACTCCCGACGAGGTGAACACGTGGGCAGAGTGCGGAATAAACATCCCCATGACTCCCGCAGTAAGCTGGAAAAGCGATCTTACAAGGCTTATTCCCTTCCTCGACAGAGCCGAGGAGCTTGGTATCAAATTGATCGCAAACGTCGGCGGCGTTGCATACTGGGACGTCCACGGTGCAGGTGAAGAAGAGGTCGAAAAACGTCTCCGCAAGGCTTATGAAGTGCTTGGAGGACATCCTGCTCTGTACGGATTTTATGCAGGCGACGAACCCAGCGGTGCTGAAAGCATTAAAGCGGCAGAAGAAGTATACCGTATTCACAAGAAAGTAGCTCCCGAGCTTGAACCATTCATCAATCTCATCGGAGGTATGGGAAACAAGGGTGGCGCCGAGCTTGGTGACAGAAACATCGACGAGTGGTTCCGTGATATCGGCAAAATCGGTGTTGGCTTTGTCAGCCAGGATCTTTACGGTCCGATGATCAACGAGCAGACAACAACATGGCATTTCAAAGAAATGAAAAAGGTGGTTGATGCGGCTGAAAAGGCAGGTGTTGACGTTTGGGCAAATATGCTCTCCAGCGCTCACTACGCTTACCGTCTTCCTACAGCTCACGAGCTTCTCTGGCAGATCACCACAGCAGCAGCCTGCGGTTGCCGCGGCGGTATCTGGTTCCGTTTCTACGACAGAGCCGAAGGTTTCGAGTATTACGGTTCCCCTATTGACGAGTTCGGATACAAAACGGAAAACTACTACCATATGCTCCGCGCTCAAAAGCGTTTCACCCAGCACTACGGCGAGATCATTATGAAGCTCAGGAGAAAATCCACTTTCATGCGCGGTACTGACAGAGAAAGTTATCCTATGTTTGAGACAGGTTCTCACGATCTGATCGACGTAAAGTGTTACGAGGATGCTATCATCAGCTTCTTCGAGGACGAAGATGGTAAGGAATATATGTGTATCGTGAACGCTTATCGTGACTTCCATGCAACTATCAAAATTCATTACGACGCTGAGAAGTGTGAGCTCCGCGAGCTTCTCTTTAACGGCAAGAGCGAAAACTACATTCCTCCCTGCGACCCTGCAAATGAGTACAGCGGTCTCAGCTTCTATCCCGCTCAGTTCCGTCTCTTCAGAATCGACAGAAAGTAATATTGCTCTCAAGTTTAGCCTTGACAGATCGGACGTTTGACTGTATAATGAACGCGGCATTTGTCCGAAATCCCCCCTTAAGAAAGGAAAAATCAACATGGCACAGAAATTCCCCTTTTCCATGTGGAACTATAACCCACCCTCTGATTTCACTCCGGACGAAGTAAACCTCTGGGCTGAGTGCGGTTTTACTCACCCCATGCTTCCCAAGGTTACGAATGTTGACGATCTTCCGACCCTCATTCCCTTCCTTGACAAAGCTGAAGAGCTTGGTCTTAAGTGTATCATCTGCTGTAAGGAGCTCTCCCTCATCAGACTTGAAGAGCTTGACGTCAGCTCCTTCTACGTGCTCGGTCCCGAAGGCTACGAAGAGCTTTTCCGCCGTGCAGTAGAGCTTGTCGGTAATCACCCCGCAGCATACGGCTTCTACATCGGTGACGAACCCCTCGGAGAGAAGTTCATGCATGGCGTTACCGAAAGCTACAGAATCATGAAGAAGGTAGCTCCCCATCTCCATCCCTTTGTAAACTACCGCGACGGTACTCCCTACTTTGATGAGAAGTCCTTCGGTGGTATGACATTTGAAGAGTGGGTTGATCTTATCGGTAACACTTACGGTGTAAGCTTCATCACTCTTGATGAGTACGGCCCCATGATCAACGACAACCTCATCGGCAGTTATCTTAAGTCCATGAGAGACTACGTAGCGGCTTCAGAAAAGGCAGGCGGTAAGCCTGACGTATGGGCTAACCTCCTTTCAAGTGCACACTACGCTTATCACGTAACAAGTGAGATCGACCTTCGCTGGCAGGTACATACGGCCGCTATGTGCGGTTGCCGCGGTGTAATGTGGTTCCGTTTCTACGACAGACTCGCAGGTCACGAATATTACGGCTCTCCCATCGACGAATACGGAAACAAGACCGACACGTACTACGGTATGCTCCGCACTCAGAGACGTTTTAATGACCAGTACGGTGAGCTTTTGATGAACCTTAAGAGAAAGTCAACCTTCCACGTGTGTGAAGACTACGGCGTATATCCCGTATTCGACAACAACTCTCACGACCTCATTAAGATCAAGACCTTTGAAAACTCTCTCATCAGCTTCTTTGAAGACGAAGAAGGTAACGAGTATTTCGGTCTTGCAACTCTCATCAAGGAGTACTATTCTTCTTACTTCCTCTATTTTGACGAAGACAAATGCAGTGTTACCGAGCTTATCATGAACGGTAAAAAGAAGCTTCCCATTCATCCCGCGTCTCCCGATGCTGAGGATTGTGATTTCTTCCTATATCCCGGTCAGATGAGATTCTTCCGCATAGACAGAAAGTAATTTAATTAAGATGTTTTGCGTCATATCGGCGCAAAACATTTTTTTATTTCTAAGTTTTTATTTTTCATCTTGACAATAATGTACCTTGATTATATAATGAACACAAGCGTACATTTGAACGTAAAACAATATCCGAAATCCCCAAAAGAAAGGACAATTTATCATGGAAAAGAAATTCCCCTTTAGTATGTGGAACTACAATCCGCCCTCTGATTTTACTCCCGATGAAGTGAAGGTTTGGGCTGACTGTGGTATGACACATCCCATCCTTCCCGCAACGGACAGAGTTGATGATCTTCCCCTTCTCATTCCCTTCCTTGACAAAGCAGAAGAACTCGGTCTTAAGTGTATCATCATCTGTTCTGAGCTTTCTCTCTTAAGCCGTCAGCAGCTTGACGTTTGCTCCTTCTACGTGCTCGGCCCCGAAGGTTATGCAGATCTCTTCCGCCGCGCCGTTGAGCTTGTGGGAAATCACCCTGCGACCTACGGCTTCTACATCGCAGACGAGCCCCTTGAACCTAAGTTCATGCACGGAGTTACCGAATGCTACAAGATTATGAAAGAGGTTGCGCCTCATCTTAATCCCTTCGTAAACTACCGTGACGGTACTCCTTACTTTGACAGAGATTCCTTCGACGGCATGACCTTCGACGAGTGGGTAGATTATATCTCCAACGAAGTGGGTGTAAGCTTCGTTACTCTTGACGAGTACGGTCCCATGATCAACGATAACCTTATCCCCAGTTACCTTGAATCCATCAGAGACTACGTTGCAGCCTCCGAAAAGTCCGGAGGTAAGCTCGATGTATGGGCTAATCTCCTTTCAAGCGCACACTATGCTTACCACGTAACGACCGAGATCGACCTTCGCTGGCAGCTCCATACTGCAGTAGTCTGCGGATGCCGCGGTGCTATGTGGTTCCGTTTCTACGACAGACTTATCGGCCATGAATATCATGATTCTCCTATCGACGAGTACGGTAACAAGACCGAAACATACTACGGTATGCTCCGTACACAGAGACGTTTCAGCGATCAGTACGGCGAGCTTATTATGAAACTGAGAAGAAAGTCTACCTTCCACGTATGTAAGGACTACGGTGTATATCCCGTATTCGATGACAATTCTCACGACCTCATCAAGCTTAAGACCTTTGAGAACTCTCTCATCAGCTTCTTTGAGGACGAGGATGGTAAGGAGTACTTCGCTATCGTGACTCTCATTAAGGATTACTACTCCTCATACTTCCTGAACTATGACGAAGATAAGTGCAGCGTTAAGGAAGTTATAATGAACGGTAAACACGAAGGCTACATCGCACCCGCAAAGCCCGATGCAGATTACTGTGACCTCTATCTCTATCCCGGTCAGATGAGACTTTTCCGTATCGACAGAAAGTAATTATCAATAAATATGGTTTACGCCTTATCGTGCGTAAACCATATTTGCGTTTATCAGGTGTTTTTCCTTTTTTCACCTTGACAACAAGTGCATTTGATTGTATAATGAACGCAATGTACGGACGTTTATCCATTATTTGAACGACATCCGAAACGAAAGGAAATAACATCATGGCACAGAAATTCCCCTTTAGTATGTGGAACTACAATCCGCCCTCTGACTTCACCCCCGACGAAGTAGATCTCTGGGCTGACTGCGGTATGACTCATCCCATGCTCCCTAAGGTTACGAAGGTTGACGATCTTCCCACGCTCATTCCCTTCCTCGACAGAGCGAAAGAACTTGGTCTTAAGTGTATTATTAGCTGCAAGGAGCTCTCTCTTATCAGACGTCAGGAGCTTGACGTAAGCTCTTTCTACGTTCTCGGTCCCGAAGGATACGAAGAACTTTTCCGTCATGCTGTAGAACTTGTGGGCAATCATCCCGCAACTTACGGCTTCTATATTGGTGACGAGCCTCTCGGCGTGAAATTCATGCACGGTGTTACCGAAAGTTACAGGATCATGAAGAAGGTAGCGCCTCACCTCAATCCCTTCGTAAATTACCGCGACGGTACTCCCTACTTCCCCGAGTCTTATTTCGACGGCAGGACATTTGAAGAATGGGTAGACTATATCGGCAACGATCTCGGTGTAGGCTTTGTAACTCTTGATGAGTACGGTCCTATGATCAACGATAATCTTATTCCTCATTATCTCAAATCCATCAGAGACTACGTTGCGGCTTCCGAAAAGGCAGGCGGTAAGCCTGACGTTTGGGCAAACCTCCTTTCTAGCGCACATTACGCTTACCACGTAACAAGTGAGATCGACCTTCGCTGGCAGGTACACACCGCTGTCGCTTGCGGATGCCGCGGCGTTATGTGGTTCCGTTTCTATGACAGACTTGAAGGTCATGAGTATTACGCATCTCCCATCGACGAATACGGTAACAAGACCGACACTTACTACGGTATGCTCCGTACTCAGAGACGTTTCAACGATCAGTACGGTGAGCTCATGATGAAGCTTAAGAGAAAGTCAACCTTCCACGTATGTGAAGACTACGGCGTATATCCCGTATTCGATAACGACTCTCACGATCTCATCAGTCTCAAGACTTTTGAAAATTCTCTTATCAGTTTCTTTGAAGACGAAGACAGCAAGGAATACTTCTGTCTCGTAACTCTCATCAAGGATTACTACTCCACTTATAATCTCTTCTATGACGAGAACAAGTGCAGTGTTACCGAGATCATCATGAACGGTAAGCAAGAGATCCCCTTTCCCGCATCCGATCCTAATGCAGAATGGGGCGGCTTTAATCTCTATCCCGGTCAGATGAGACTCTTCCGTATCGACAGAAAGTAATCCCCAAAAAAATCACACAAAGTAAAGGAATATGCTATGTCTGCAAAATATCCCTTTTCCATGTGGGTGTATAACCCTCTCAGCGATTTTCCTCCCGAGGAGCTTGAGAGCTGGGCTGAATGCGGTATGACCGCACCTCTCGCTCCCAAGACTTATTACGACAAGGATGACCCCAAGACTCTCATTCCTTATCTCGACAAGGCAGAAGAGCTTGGAATGCAGCTCATCGTTAACTATGAGGATTTTGCGTATCAGAATATCGACCGTATCGGTGACGATGCCTACGAAGCGAAATTTCGTGAGGTATACGAAGTACTGAAGGGGCACCCTGCTCTTTACGGCTTCTATGCAGGCGATGAGCCTAACTGCCGCCGTGATTTCGATCAGACAAGAAGATGTATCGCCATTCAGAACAAGGTTGCGCCGGAGCTTAAGTCCTATGTAAATCTTATCAGCGGTATGGCAAATAAGGACCGCGACGAGCTTCTTGATATGACTCTTGAAGAGTGGTTCTGTGAAATGAAGTCCGTAGGTTGCGAATTCGTAAGTCAGGATGCTTACGAGCCGATGATCAACGATCACACCGTGACTGACTATTTCCGTGACATGAAGAAGATGATCGAAGCGGCTGAAAAAGCGGGTGTTGACGTTTGGACAAATATGCTTTGCAGCGGTCACGATGCTTTCCGTGCTCCCTCTGAAAGTGACGTTATCTGGCAGTTAAACGTTGGCGCGGCTCTCGGCTGTCGCGGCGGTATCTGGTTCCGTTTCTACGACAGAAAGATGGGATTTGATTATTTCGGTTCTCCCATAGACGAATTCGGCAACAAGACAAACTGCTACTATGCGATCCTCCGCGCTCAAAGAAGATTCAACAATCATTACGGCGAGCTTTTGATGAAGCTGAAGAGAAAGAGCACTTACATGACCGGTTACAAGAAGCGCGGTGTTTACCCCGAGCTTCACGAAAACGTTCATGACATCGTCAAGATCAGCGGTTACGAAGAAGGTGTTATCAGCTTCTTTGAGGATGCTGACGGTAACGAATACTTCGCTATCGCAAACGCATCTTTGGAGTTCAGAGCATCATGGGATATTAGTTTCGACAGCGAAAAGGGTTACGTATTGGAAGTAAGCGACAACGGACATCATGAGAGAGTTATCGGCGGTCCCGAGTGTGCAGGAAGCAACACCACGTTCTACGTCGGTCAGTTCAGACTTTTCCGTATCCACAGAAAGTAATAATTACAAAGGTGTTTCCCGCAGGAAGCACCTTTTTGTTTTCAAATATTTGCCGACTCCTTGATAATTTCACATTTTCTTGATATAATTTATTTAGGTGATATTATACGGAGGTAATCCTATGAACATAAACGAACTCTTATCAAAAGCTGACCACACTCTCCTGGCTCCCGATGCCACTTGGGAGAAAATTAAAGAAGTCCTTGATGACGGAATCAGGTTTTCAACCGCTTCCGCGTGTATTCCCGCCTCTTACGTAAAAGCGGCAAAGGAATACGTTGGAGATAGGCTAAAGATATGTACGGTTATCGGCTTCCCCTGCGGATATTCCACAACTGCCGTTAAATGCTTCGAGGCTGAGGACGCAGTTCGTAACGGGGCTGATGAAATTGACATGGTAATAAACATCGGTAAAGTTAAGGATAGGCTTTACTCTGAGGTCCTTGACGAGATCAAAGCGGTCAAGGCCTCCTGCGGCGATAAAATCCTCAAGGTCATAATCGAGACCTGTCTTCTCACCGATGATGAAAAGCGCGAGATGTGCCGCATTGTGTCACGCTCAGGCGCCGATTTCATCAAAACCTCAACGGGATTTTCTAAGGGCGGCGCAACGTTTGCCGATATTGAACTTTTCGCAAATAACGTTGAGTCTCACGTAAAGATCAAGGCTGCCGGGGGAATCTCATCTCTCGCAGATGCCGAGAAGTTTATCAGTCTCGGTGCCGACCGTCTCGGTACAAGTAAAGTAGTTGCTATCGCTAAGAAAGAAAACAGCTCAAGTAATTATTAAACTCAGGAGGATTAAAAATGAAAAATTATCCTACACCTCACATCAAAGCTGTCCCCGGGGATTTTGCAAAGACCGTGCTTATGCCGGGCGACCCCCTGAGAAGCGAATTTATAGCTAAGAATTTTCTCACCGATGCACGTCTCGTCAATGACGTACGCGGAGTACACGGATACACGGGCACATACAAAGGAACTCCCGTATCCGTTATGGCAAGCGGCATGGGTATTCCCTCTATCGGAATCTACTCACACGAGCTTTATAACGTTTTCGGTGTCGAAAACATTATCCGCGTAGGCTCTGCAGGGGCAATAAACGAGAATGTACACGTACGTGACATCGTTATAGCGCAAGGTGCATGTACCAATTCAGCTTTTGCAAATCAGTTCCGTCTTAACGGTACGTTTGCTCCGATCTCAAGCTACGAGCTTCTCAGATGTGCCGCTGATACTGCAGAAGAGATGAAACTAAACTATCACGTCGGAAATATTCTATCTTCCGACACATTCTACAACGATGACGAGGGTATTCCCGACGCCATGACCTCAACTCTGCCCTGGGCGAAAATGGGTGTTCTTGCCGTTGAGATGGAAGCCGCGGGACTTTACATGACTGCCGCTCGTTATGGTAAGCGTGCTCTCGCTATCTGCACTGTTTCAGATCACATCGTGACCAGAGAGGCAACTACCTCCGACGAAAGACAGACTTCCTTTACAGATATGATGACTCTCGCACTTGAAGTTGCAGTAAAGCAGGGTTAAGCTATGACAAAACGTGATATTTGTCTTGCCGCTGTCGCGGCTATGAAAAACTCCTACTCTCCCTATTCATGCTTTACAGTCGGTGCCGCCCTTCATACAAAAAGCGGCAAGCTTTACACGGGCTGCAACATCGAAAACGCCGCCTTCGGTCCGACGGTGTGCGCTGAAAGAGTTGCAATTTTCAAGGCGGTCAGCGAAGGTGAACGAGAATTTGAAATGCTCGCAGTAGTCGGCGGTAAAAACGGCAACATTGAAAGTGCAACGTCTCCTTGCGGAGTGTGCCGTCAGGTAATTGCCGAATTTGCCTCTCCCAGCCTGCCCGTTCTCTTCGTCAAGGATACTGACGGTAACTTTGACGAGCATACTATCGGAGAGCTTCTCCCATTTTCATTTAATCTATGAGGTAACATTATGAGAATGTACGATATAATTTCAAAAAAACGTGACGGATATATGCTCACCCCCGGACAAATACATTATTTCGTTGACGGAGTTACCTCAGGTGACATACCCGATTACGAGATAAGCGCCCTACTCATGGCTATATATCTCCGCGGAATGAATGACGTTGAATGTGCGTGCCTTACAAGTCATATGGCTCGCTCAGGAGACATGGTAGATCTTTCTTCATTTGCCGATCTTTCAGTCGATAAACACAGTACCGGAGGGGTCGGTGACAAAACCACCCTCATTGTCGCTCCCATCGTTGCTTCCCTCGGGCTTAAGGTAGCTAAAATGTCAGGCAGAGGTCTCGGACATACGGGTGGTACCGTTGACAAGCTTGAATCAATCCCGGGATACAGAACATCTATGACAAGCGAAGAATTTCTCGCACAGGTAGAGAACATCGGAATCGCTGTTGTCGGACAAAGCGGAAACCTTGCCCCTGCCGATAAAAAGCTTTACGCTCTGCGTGACGTTACTGCAACCGTCAGCAGTATTCCCCTGATCGCTTCAAGTATTATGAGCAAAAAACTGGCGGCAGGTTCAAAAAATATCGTTCTTGATGTAAAGGTGGGCTCAGGTGCCTTTATGAAAACCCGCAGAGATGCAAAAATTCTGGCAGACACTATGGTCGGTATCGGAAAGGCTTGCGGAAGAAAAGTATCAGCACTTATCACATCAATGGAAGCTCCACTCGGTTACGCTGTAGGTAACTCTCTTGAAGTAATAGAGGCAATTTCGGTGCTCCGCGGTGAAACACGCGGTTCCCTTAGAGACGTGTCTCTTGCTCTTGCAGCGGAAATGTTGTCACTTGCCGAAAACATCCCCTCCGACGAAGCGTACACCCGTGCTGAAGGTGCACTTGATTCGGGAGCCGCTTTCGACAAGCTGAAAGAATGGATCGCCACTCAGGGAGGTGACGTGAATTATATTGACAACACTGCTCTTTTCCCCGAAGCAAAGTTTGCTCACGACGTAAACTCCACATCAAACGGATATGTCAGTGCCATTGATGCAGAAAAGATCGGCAGAGCTTCAATGATTCTCGGTGCGGGACGTGAGAAAAAAGACGATATTATAGATTTGTCTGCAGGTATAGTTCTGTCTGCAAGTGTTGGTGACAGAGTAATTAACGGAAGATGGCTCTGCACGCTTTATACCAACGATCCTTCAAGGCTCCCCGAAGCTCAGCGGCTCGTTCTTGAAGCTTTTACTTTTTCTGACGAAGCTCCAATGCTTTCTGATATAGTTCTGGCTAAAATAAAATAATAAATCATTCGTCAAAAACTTTTTAGAAAAATGTAAAAAATTATCTGTATGCTTTATTTTTTGACGTATCTGTGGTATAATATATTGTCCACACGGAACAGTTTTGAAAAGGGGGAGTTTTATGGACCGTTTTGAACTGGTATCTCCGTACAAACCTACGGGAGATCAACCTCAGGCAATCGAAAAATTGGCTGACGGTATCAGAAAAGGATACAAGAATCAAACCCTGTTAGGTGTTACGGGATCAGGAAAAACATTTACAATGGCTAACGTAATAGCCGAAGTAAACCGTCCCACTCTCGTTCTCGCTCATAACAAAACTCTTGCGGCTCAGCTATGTTCCGAATTCCGTGAGTTTTTTCCTAACAACGCTGTGGAGTTTTTCATTTCCTATTACGATTACTATCAGCCCGAGGCGTATGTTCCAGGTAAAGATATGTACATCGAAAAGGACTCGTCAATAAACGACGAGATCGACAAACTACGTCACAGTGCAACGTCGGCACTCTTTGAGAGACGTGACGTTATCATCGTAGCCAGTGTTTCCTGCATCTATTCGCTCGGTCCTCCCGAGGAATACGAACGTCAGGTAATCGGTATTCGCCCGGGTTTGGAAATTTCCCGTGACGAGCTCGCCGCAAAGCTAATTGACGTCAACTACGACAGAAACGATATCAGTCTTACACGAAACAATTTCAGAATCCGCGGAGATACACTTGAGGTTTTCCCGTCGGGTTATACCGAAAGAGCCATCAGAGTGGAATTTTTCGGTGACGAGATTGACCGTGTTTCGGAGATCAATCCTCTGACGGGTAAAGTTATTGAAGACCTTAACTATGTCGCCATATTCCCCGCTACACACTACGTCATTGACCATGAGTCCAAAGAAAAGGCAATTGCCGAAATAGAGGAAGAAATGCTTGACCGGGTCGAATGGTTCCGTTCGCAAAACAAGCTGATCGAAGCTCAGCGAATTGAGGAGAGGACCCGTTACGACATCGAAATGATGCGCGAGATAGGTTATTGCTCGGGAATCGAAAATTATTCTCGAATCTTCGCGGGACGTAAACCCGGTTCAACACCCTACACACTCCTTGACTATTTCCCCGATGATTTCATCATGTTCATTGACGAGAGTCACGTGACACTCCCTCAGGTCAAGGGAATGAGCGGTGGCGATCTTGCAAGAAAGCAGAATCTCGTGGAATACGGATTCCGACTTCCTTCGGCTTACGACAACCGACCGCTTAACTTCAGCGAGTTTGAATGCAAGCTGAATCAGGTTATCACCGTATCTGCAACACCTGCGGAATATGAGCTTTCGCGCTCGGAGCAAATCGTTGAGCAGATCATCAGACCTACGGGACTACTGGATCCGGAGATCGATGTCCGTCCCATTGAAACGCAGATCGACGATCTCCTCGGTGAGATACGTACCCGCGTTGAAAAAGGTGAGCGTACCCTCGTTACAACTCTTACAAAGAAGATGGCTGAAGACCTTACGGAATATCTTGAAAAGCAGGAGATCCGCGTAAAGTACATCCATCACAACGTAGAGTCAATGGAACGTACTGAGCTCTTACGTGACCTGCGTCTGGGACTTTACGATGTTCTCGTGGGAATCAACCTGCTGAGAGAAGGAATCGACCTTCCTGAAGTCACCCTTGTTGCCATCCTTGATGCCGATAAGGAAGGCTTCCTCAGAAGTGAATCGTCCCTTATTCAGACCATCGGACGTGCGGCACGAAATGCTGACGGAAAAGTCATAATGTACGCCGATACGGTAACTCGTTCCATGCGTGCCGCCATCGACGAAACCAACCGCCGACGTAAGCTGCAAAAGGCGTATAACGAAGAACACGGCATCACTCCCACTACAATCAAAAAGAGTGTACGTGATCTTATCAGCATCGGTGCATCAGGCGATGGCAAGAAATCTGCCGCCTCTGCGCCCCGTCCCACATCCGAGATACCGAAAACGGAAAAGGAAAGACAGGCAAAGATCGAAGAGCTTCGCCGCGATATGCAGAAGGCTGCACGCGAGCTGAGATTCGAAGAAGCTGCTTTCCTCAGAGACCGCATCAAGGTTCTCGAAACAACCAAGTAAACAAATTTTTTATATAAGAAAGGATTCCCCCATGAAATTTATTGACATTCTCTCAAACTTTGTCAACCAGCACGTTGTTCCCTTCATTCTCCACCTTATCGCATCTGTGATAATTCTCTTTGTAGGTTTTGAACTTGCAAAATTCGTAATTAAGAAGCTCCGCCATAGCAAGGTATTTGAGAAACTTGACTCCAACATTCAGTCTCTCGTTGCAAATACTCTTAAAGTTGTACTCTACACGATCATCGTTATCATCGCTATTGAGATCGTTGGCGTTCCCGGTTCAACCATTATTGCAATCCTCGGTTCATGCGGTCTTGCTATCGGTCTTGCTCTCCAGGGCGGTCTTTCCAACATCGCAGGCGGCGTGATCATCATGCTCTTTAAGCCCTTCCACGTTGGTGATTACGTTACAAGTGACCTTGGCAGTGGAACCGTAACCGATATCGGTATTTTCTACACAAAGCTTACAACTCCCGATAACATCGCAGTTTCAGTTCCTAACTCTGCACTTTCCAACTCCGCAATCTCCAACTACTCAGCTAAAGATACACGTCGTGTGGATGTAACTGTTTCCGTTGCATTTGACTCTGACATTGACCTCGCCAAGAAGGTTCTTCTTGCAAGCGCAGAGGCACATGACCTCGTACTTAAGGATCCCGCACCTGTTGTTTACGTAACCGAGCAGTCTGATTCCGCAATCAAGATCCAGCTCCGTACATGGGTAAATAACGCTGATTACTGGGCAGTTAAGTTCGATCTTACTGAGGACACAAAGAAAGCTCTCGACAAGTTCTCAATCTCCATCCCCTATACTCAGCTTGACGTACACGTAAAGAACGACTGAACCGTATACTAATTTGAGCTCTGTACTTTAAAGTACAGAGCTCGTTTTTTGTGCCCAAAAACCACCGGAGGGCTGATGGATGGGAAAGCTTTAGCTGTGAGTAGAAGGGCTATTTAAGAAAAAAAGGAAGACGAATGAATTACTATTAATTCGAATTTTTCCGTTTATCTTTTGTTGCCTAAGACAACAAAAGATAAGAATAAGCCAATTGAGGAGCACATTTTGCGAATGTGCAAAACATTCAAGCGTACTTCTTTGCGGTGCCAAGTAGGTATGGTTCTTATGTCAAATTCAACTAAAACATAATTCGTGGCCGTAATACTGTGTTTTCGCATTAGGTTAATCCAACCGCCCCAACCAACGGTTGAAAAAACTAAAATACAGGGTGTTTGACTTTGAGTATACGGTAAGGTATAATATAATCACGGAAGGCGCCTCCAAATGTAATCAAAAGGAGAAAAAACATGAACATCGGAAACAAGATTCGTGAGCTTCGCAGATCAAACAATTTGACACAGGAGCAATTTGCATCGGCATTAAATATCTCCCCGCAGGCAATTTCAAAGTGGGAAATGGGAGCATCCTACCCGGATATGACGATGATTCCCACCCTTGCGGCATTTTTCAAGGTGTCTCTCGACGAGCTTTTTGATTTTGACGTTAAGAACATTGATAAGGAGATCGAGGATATAATCCTTGAATATAAACGATATTTTTGGAACGATTTTGAAAAGGCGGAGCAGGTGATACTCGACGGTCTAAAGAAGTATCCCGCATCGATCCAATTAAAAACCGAACTTTGTGAGCTCTATGCCTATAACGTTGACCGCGGTGACGATATAGTAAACAAGGCTTTTGAGCTCGGAGGACATATTGCCAGTGTTTCACAGGATGTTTTCTGTACCTGCCGAACGAAAGCCAACATAATACATGTCTACACGTATTTGGAAAAAGAAAAGGGTGAGGATCACTATGAGGACATCAAAAAGATCATTGAAACTCTACCTTATATGTACCCATATATGATTCAGGACAGAATGCGTCTTTCGGCAAGTCACATCAAGGGCGAGGAAGGTATGAAAGAAGCTATAGACCTGAAAAATATCGAGTGGCAGGAGCTTTTCATAGCTTGTTACCAAATTGGTCAGCGCTATTTTAAAATGGGAGACTACGAAAACGCCATGAAATCCTTCAAAGAAAGCGTTGATGTAATTGAACGTTTTATGTATCCCGGTAAACAGGGTTATGAAGCATATCCCATCGGCGGTACTCACGCCAATCACGCTATTACACTGCTTGAAATCGCCGCGTGTATGTTCCGACTTGGTAAGACCGATGGCATTGACGGTCTGATTGACAAAGCAAAGCATATCTATTTTGATGCTTATGAAAATATTAAACTTTGGGATTATAAAAAAACAATGGAAAAAATGCTCGACTATTTCCCGAAGGAATATAATAAGCTGAAACTGGATGAATATAAGGCGCTTGACCTTAGCGAGATTGAGAAGAGAGTAGCTGAAAAAATTGAAGCTATGAAAGATGCTTGACCTCACAAAAAAATCACCGCGTAGAGCAGGATTATGCTCTCCGCGGTGATTTTTTTGTTATTCTATACCTTAATCCATCAATATGGCGGGAGGACAGGGGCCCCTCACCTGCCAAAATAATTTCCCCCTTCGCGCGAGTATTCGCGCGAAATGGTGAGCGCCATCTTCTATAAAGAAGCCAAGGAGTTGAGCGAAGCGAAGAAACTTCAGGCGGACTACTTGGCGATGCCAAGTAGAGATGGTTTCTTTTGTGAATAACGGGAAACCAAATCTCTATAACGGACCGTGTCGTTTGCTTTGCAAATAGTGACGCCGGTCCCTACAGCGGCGGGGAAAATCACAAAAGACATCACGCCTTTGTTTTCTTGAGCCATTCATCCCAGCGAGGGTCAGCGGTGATCTCCTCTTTTACCTTAGAATAGTCGGGATTACACCAGAATGGCCAGTCATCAGGCAAAGATTTTGCGATAGAATTGCATAACTTTGTTTCATATTCAACATATGAAACAAGCGGTGCGGTAAAGCAGTGAGTTTTTCCATCGCATACTGCTTCCAAAGCTTTTGCATGATACAAAGCATTGTCAAGAGACTCAAAGGCATCGTCGTGATAGCCTCTTTCCCATTGGACTCTTGAAAGATAAAGATAGAGTTTAATGAGATCACCGTGATAGTTCCCCATATTTCCATCATCACAAATTAAATAAAAGAGTGAAATTGCTCCTTTGATCTTTTCAATTGGCATATCACTTTTAAAATGATTCTTATTGGTAATCAAGCCATAAACGAGCTGTCCGGCAAATTGTCTTGCTGTTTTCAAAAGAAAGTCTCCGATGTATTTAGCTTCTTCCTTACCGTCCGATGCTGATGCAAGGAGGAGTTCTCTACAGGTGTTAAGTTCGGGCATTTTCTGAGCATATATAATAGCCTTTTCATTCTCTCCTACATTTCGGTAAAGCAAAACAAGAATTCGGATTGCTTTCGTAACCGTTGAGTTATCGGTGGCATTATAGGCAAGATACTCACAAAGTCTGATTGACTCTGCCCAATACTTATTGGATTTGTGAATGTCATAATTGTGCTGAATAAAGCCTTCGTCATCGTAATAGAGCCATTCATTATGACGTCTCCATCCTGCCTCGGAAAGCGTATCAGCAAGAGTGATGAGTAAGCGCTCGTTTTGCGGAAATTCTGCAATTCCTTCTCGTAGAATGGAAAGACATTCATCTACCCATTCATCATCACTTCGGGATTGGATCGAAAATGAGTCTATTTTTTCAATAATCGCATCAATCTTCTTCTCCCTATCATTCTCATAACCGAAAAGCTCATCAATCGAAACCCCAAAATAATTCGCAATAGCGGGAATCATCTCCATGTCGGGGTATCCGCCGCCCTGTTCCCATCTTGAAACCGCCTGCGAGGTAACTCCGATGGCTTCAGCAAGAGCTTCCTGTGTACGTCCGTCACGACGTCGCAGTTCGCGTATTTTTTGTCCTAAATTAAGCTGCATAATTGCCTCCTTAAAGTTTTATCACCGGTGTGACTTTATTGTAGCACATAATTTTTCAGATATCAATTATCAATTCATTGTTTCAAATCCAAGGGATAATTGGATTTCATTCCGTTTTCATTTCAACAAACTCACGAAATACACTCTCTATTATTGAAAAAAAACACGGTTTATGTTAAAATATACCTACAATGATTTATCCCCGAGGACACGCAAATGAAAAAGATTACTATACATTGCGGCGATTGGTCTGCAGTACTGCTCCCCGAATTCGGTATGAACACCGTCTCTCTCAGATGTGGTGACACACCCATTCTAAGAGAGCCTACAACTGCTTCGGCATTTGCCAAAGAGCCGCTTCTTTACGGAATTCCCGTGATTTTCCCTGCAAACCGCACTCACGGTGCAAGGTTTACCTTTGAAGGCGTGGAGTACAGACTTCCTATGACCGAGCCCGAAAGAAACAACAACATCCACGGAAGCCTATATAACACCGAGTTTGAGGTGTGTGAACTATATGAAAACAGAGTAATATCGAAAATCGTCAACAAAGGCGAGCATTATCCTTTTGATTTCACGCTTACCTTCACCGATACGGTAACACCTAACGGATATCTGCGCGAAGCAGTGCTTACAAACGACGGACACGTTACTATGCCGTATACGTTTGCTCTTCATTCGACGTTTACCGAACCTAAAAGCTTTACTGTTCCCGTTGGAATTCGTTACGAATGGGACGAAAACTATATCCCTACCGGTAAAACCGCTGAACTTGATTCTTTTGAGCAGACCTTGCTTACGGGATGTACACTTGACGGACATCTTATCAGCGCGCCATACACCTCTACAGGAAATACTGCAACTCTTGACGACTATCTTATGACGGTTTCAAATAACTTTGACCAGTGGGTGTTCTACAATGGTGAAGGACATGAAGGTTATCTTTGCATTGAGCCTCAGTGCGGTGAGGTAAACGGGCTTAATACCCACGGACATCGTACGCTGAGAGCAGGAGAAATCGTAAAATTCACTTTTGAAATAACAAAATATAAATAAGAGGTAAAAAACATGGCATTTATGGAGCTTAAAATTCACTCCGACTGTCTTGGACACGGAGTAAGTGTAAACGTTATCATTCCTCAGTACGCTGAGACTATCATCGGCATGGACGGCAAGGAAGAAGCAAATTTCAAGACACTTTACCTTCTCCACGGACTGTCAGATGATCATACTGCGTGGGCTCGACGTACATCTATTGAGAGATATGCCGCAGAGCGTTGTCTTGCTGTAGTCATGCCTTGTGTCGATCGCAGTTGGTACACTGACACTGTTTACGGTGCGAAATATTTTTCATTCATAACGGACGAGCTTCCATATATTATGCGTAAGATTTTCCGCGGAATGTCCGATAAGAGAGAAGATAACTTTATCGGCGGACTTTCCATGGGAGGTTACGGTGCGATGAAGGCGTGCCTGACATACCCGGACAAATATTTCGGCTGTATCGCTCTTTCCGGAGCCTTTGACATTGAAAACATGGCTCGAAATCTTATTACAGACGAGTGGAAGTATATTTTCGGCATGAATGAACCCGAAGAACTGAGAGAGACAAAGCACGATGTGTTCCACCTTGCCCGCGTTGCTGCTGAAAACGGTGTTAAGCCTCCGAAAATATATATGTGGTGCGGATACGGAGACTTTATCCATGAGTCAAGCGAGAAGATGGATAAGGTGCTGACAGACTGCGGAATTGACCATCTTTACGAAAAGTCTGAGGGCGATCACAGCTGGGGATATTGGGACAAGTACGTGTGTCATGGTATCGACTACGTTTTAGGTGAGTAATATGTACGAAGTTATACTTTTTGACCTTGACGGGACACTTACCGATCCTGCTGAGGGAATTACAAATTCAGTAGCACACGCTCTTGCGAAACGAGGTATTACAGTTGAAGATAGAAGTGAGCTGAACTCTTTTATCGGGCCTCCGCTGACCGATTCTTTTGAGAAATACTACGGAATGACCCACGAAGAAGCTGTAAAGGCGGTTGAAGATTACCGCGAATACTTTAAACCTAAGGGAATGTTTGAAAACAAGGTGTACGAAGGCATCCCCGAGATGCTTGCCGAACTGAGAAACGCAGGCAAGAATCTTATCGTTGCAACATCTAAGCCCGAAGTGTTTGCAAAACGGATACTGGAACATTTTTCACTTGACGGTTATTTTGACTTTATAGCCGGTTCCACCCTCGACGGTTCAAGGATCAAAAAGGGCGATGTAATCAAATATGCCCTTGATAATTGTAAAGTCAATGACATAGGCAACTGTATAATGATCGGTGACAGACTTCACGACGTTCTCGGAGCGGCTGAACTTGGAATGAAAAGTATCGGCATACTTTGGGGCTACGGTACGGGAAGAGAACTCACGGAGGCAGGAGCCGACTTTATAGCGGAAAAAGTAAGTGATATATTGCGCCTTACAAT
The DNA here is from genome assembly GCA_045638405.1 of Eubacteriales bacterium. Lineage (GTDB taxonomy): Bacteria > Bacillota > Clostridia > Oscillospirales > CAG-272 > RUG11130. The sequence goes on from JAZUBG010000011.1 coordinate 22,236, forward strand.
TAAGTAACGAAAAACTTCCGAAATCTTTGTTTTGAAGATTTCGGAAGTTTTGTTTTTTTACTTTGTAAATTCGCCTAAAGCACGTCCTGCTTCAGAGCCAAGTTTTTCAAGTCCCTTGGCGCTGAAGTGTCCGTGAATGTCGGGACGTATATACTCGGGCATATCAAACAGATCTGATGCAATACGGGTAAGCATTACAAAATCAGAATTTTCATTGCAGATTTCGTCTTGTGCTGTGATTATTTCGTCGTCTTTGGAATCCATGGTAAATCTGCCAACGCGGATAATGCCGAATTTATGAATCCCAAGGTCTTTTTTCAACGACTCGCATATCTTCACAATACTGTTTTTGTATGACTGTTTAGAGATGCCTTCAATGGCATCACTTTCTCCTTGAAGCCACACTAAGTAAATACGTTCGTATTCAACACGGCGGATTGCCGCTGAAGCTTTTTTGACGAGAGCCTTATATTCACGAATCTCAGGCATCCAGCAGTCAATTCCCGTGCTTCCTTTTGCCGCGTGTACCGCAAGAACCTCTCTGCCGGTTACACGGACGTATTCTTCACAGAATTTCGGCGCGAGACAAGTGTGACCGTAACAAGCCGCACCTAAAACGTGATCTTTCAGCCAAGCATCCTGGTCGGTACCATCAGTGTAGGTATACCCTTCCGTAAAATCACCTTTAATGTTCTCACCAACGGGATTTTTTAGAGGAACGATGCTGTCGGTAAAGTATTTGTATTCGAAGGCTCCGTCAATAGGTGTACTGTCGGAGAGGCATTCACTTTGCCCCTGCATATTACTTTGTCCCGCAAAAACTATAATATCCATTTTTTAACCCTTGTTTTCGTCAGATTCTATTAAAGTAATCTCTATTCTGCTCTCACGGTAAAATATTCTTCGTACACCGTTTTGATATTGCGTAATTCTTCGCCGGTCATAGGTTTTGTGTCCTTGTAAGAATAAAGCAGTCCCATTGCTTCGTATTTTGAAGTACCTAAACGGTGGTATGGGATAAGATCGACACTTTTGATCCCCATCTCATAAAGACTTTTGCACATATCCCGCACAGAATCAGTATCGGTATTAAAACCTGGGATAAGTGGTATTCTGATCGAGAATGGGATACCGTCTGACATAAGACTCATAATATTACTTTTCACGAGATCAAGATTACCACCGATACTCTTATATTTCTCACCGTCCGCAGTTTTGAAGTCGAATAGATACCCGTCAACTATTGGATTCGTGATCTTGAAAAGATCGTAAGGAACGCATCCCGCAGTATCAATAAGTACACGAACACCGTTGTTTTTCAGGCTTGAGGCTAAATTAAATATTTCATTCGCTTGAAGCATAGGCTCTCCGCCCGAAAATGTAACGCCACCTCCGCTTGTTTCATAAAAATCACTGTCTTCGAGAAGTTCGGGCATTATTTCTTCAGCGGACACCATTTTACCGACAGTTTCCGTTTTTCCGAGATTCTTGTAATTCAGACATACGGGATCTGACGTGAGGTTTTCGGGATTGTGGCACCAGGGACATCGGAGATTACATCCCTTCAGAAACACAGTTGTTCTGATTCCTTCTCCGTCACCGACGGAGAAGTGCTGAATATTTGATAAATTAAGCACGTCTTACTCCTGCTGTGTTCGGTTCAGAATATCAAGCTGTACCTCTTTATCGAGAGTTACGTAGAATGCTGAGAATCCCGATACGCGAACTACAAGGTTTTGATAATTTTCGGGATGATCCATAGCGTCCATCAGTACTTCACGGGAGGTTGCGTTTATCTGCATTTCCTGACCGCCCTTTCTGAAGTAGGACTTGATCAGTGCAAGTAACTTTTTTCGTTTACCGTCTTCAAACATGGAGGGGGAGAATTTCTGATTTACGACCGTACCGCAGGCTACCTTTGTGTAGTCAGGCTTTGTTACACTGTTTACGGTTGACGTTGCTCCTCTTGTGTCTCTTCCGTACGTGGGGGATGCCGCGTCTGAGAGAGGTTCACCGCGGAGACGTCCGTCGGGAGTTGCGTTTATCTCACTTCCGGCACCGATGTTACTGGTATTTGCCGCTGCCGCAATATAGATTCCGCCGCCGTCGCGGGTTTTGTATTTGTCAAATTCAGATGCAAGGAAATCAATGAACCATACGGCATATTTGTCAACGAAATCGTCGTTGTTTCCGTATTTCGGAGCCGCGCGAAGAAGATCGCGAAGCTCTTCGTGTCCTTCAAAATTATTATTCAGCGCGTCCCTGAGTTCAGAAAGAGTTGCGGCTTTGTCGATAAATATTACCTTCTCAATAGCGGCCAGCGAGTCTGCAGTCGTACCGATTCCCATAACTGCCGCACCGTGAACTGACGGGTATTTTGCTCCGCCGTCGTTAATGTCAAGTCCTCTGCCGATACAGTCGTCACAGAAGCATGAGAGAAAAGGCTCAGAATAGAACTTCTGATTTATAGAGTCGTTATATCTGTTAAAGTCAGCACAGTATTCAGCTACACCGTAAGCGAGCTGAGTTTCCAGAACCTCCATGAAACGCTCCATTGTGGTTATATCGCTGACGTCACCCGTATCAATTCCGATACTGTAGTTTGTCGAGCTTATGCCGTGGTTAAAGATATAGTCAAAGAATCTGGGAGTATCAAATCTGCCGTCAGACCACGGAGGCTGTTTTCCCGAAATAAAGTTTTCGATACAACCCACCATGCAGTAATCGTATACGTCCTCGTCAGCGTATCCATAACGCTTCAAAGCTGCAATATTTACGTTATCATTCATAAGAGCAGGATAACCGAGACCCGTACCGATGGTTTTAAGACAGTCGTCTAAAAAGTCATCCGGCGTGTCAAGAGTATACCTGAGGGACAGATTAGGTCCGGGAACGTTACAGTTTCCTACCGCTTTCAGTATGCAACGGCTGAGGGGATTTACTTCACATTCGCTGTGTTTGTTCTGTCCACCGATGCAGATGTTTACAACGTCGTCCTGTAACCTGATAAATATGTTTTCAAGAAGTTCAATTACTTTTTCATCCGTGATCTTACCGCTTTCCACGTCGGATCTGTAGAGAGGATAGAGATACTGATCCATTCTTCCCAACGCCATGGCATAACGACCTTCCATGAGGAAGGCATTATGGCAGAACCAAACCAGCTGTAAGCCTTCCGCAAAGCTTTGAGGCTTTCCGTTTATTATGGACGTACAGTTATTTATAATAAAATCAAGTTTTTCATTGTCGTAATCGGAGGAATCTTTGCAATTCTTTGCCGCGATGATGTGATTTTCGATCATTTTTTTGAAACCATAAAGGGTCTGACGCATAGCGGCAAGGGTTTCACATTTTTCGGAATCATTTTTATGAGAAACAATAGACGCATCTATCTCGTCAATAAGTCCCGGAAGACCAACACTCAAGAGATGTCTGTAATTTGGAGCAAAGTGGTCCTTGTTAGTTATAAACGAACGTTCAGGGAACATACGAACAATTCCTTTGGAATGATCGAGGAAAAAATTCTCCGCATCTGTCCAAAGAGAGTACAAATTTCCCGCAATCAGTTCGTTTTTCAGAATAACGGGAGTCGGCTCGGAGAAAAGCGAGAAAATACCGTTTCCGCGGGCGGAAGTAGTGCTTTTCGAGAGAGCACTTTTTAACCCGTGTGCACGGAAATAATGAGGAGCAAAAACACCGGAGGGTTTATTTTTTAATTCACAGTTCAGAAGTTCAAAAATTTTCATAAAGCGCACTCCTTAAAATGCTCATGAGCCGAGCAGTTTACATCTAAGGTAATTATATCACAGATTCCGTGTACAATCAACTCTTAAACATAATTTGCTCGGCTTTGTGAGGCGGTTATAGTTAGTTATCTTTTGCTTCTCGTGTTAAAATCTCTTTCAACGTTCTCTTTCCATTCGGTACCGATGGGAGCATTACAGCGAAGAGATTTTATGGCATTGTTCATAGCCTCGTAATTAAGCTTTGTTCCCTCGCTGTCGCAGTGGTAGTTTACGGCACGGTCAGAACCGATGCCGTAACGGGATGCGGTTTCCACGGCATCGATGTTTGCACCGATGAAGATAAATTCCCATCCGTACTTTTCCTTCTGATGTTCGATAAGTTTCTTTACGTCATTTGAGCTGTAACGATGGCTTGCGTTTTCCATGCCGTCGGTGGTGATGATGAACATAGTATGCTCGGGTACGTCCTCGGGACGGGCGTATTTGTGAATGTTACCGATGTGGCGGATTGCGTCGCCGATAGTATCAAGGAGTGCGGTACAACCTCTGACGGTATAATCTCTCTCTGTCATTTTTGGAACGTCG
>JAZUBG010000012.1:0-5525 GCA_045638405.1 Eubacteriales bacterium
TGCCATAACCGCCTTGATGGTGTGCATACGGTTTTCTGCTTCGTCAAAGACGATGCATCTTTCGCTCTCAAACACCTCGTCGGTAACTTCCATGCAGTCAATGTTGAACTTGTCATGGATCTGCTTGCCGACGGTAGTTCCGAGGTCGTGGAACGCAGGAAGGCAGTGCATGAAGCGGCACGCTTCCCCTGCTTTGTTCATAAGCTCCATTGTTACTCTGTAAGGTGTGAGGTCTTCGATTCTCTCCTGCCATACGGAATCGGGCTCGCCCATGGAGACCCACACGTCAGTGTAGATCACGTCAGCGCCGACCACAGCTTTTTCGGGGCAATCGATAAACTCAAGAACAGCACCCGTTTCAGCGGCAACCACGCGGCACTCTTCAACGAGTTCAGGTGCAGGGAAATATTTAGCGGGAGCGCACGCTACGAAGTGCATACCCATCTTCGCACAACCTACCATGAGAGAGTTACCCATGTTGTATCTGGCGTCGCCCATGTAAACGAGCTTCTTACCATTCAGCTCACCGCAGTGCTCACGGATAGTGAGGAAGTCTGCAAGGATCTGGGTGGGGTGGAACTCGTTGGTAAGGCCGTTCCACACGGGAACACCTGCAAACTTTGCAAGCTCTTCAACGATCTCCTGACCGTATCCGCGGTACTCGATACCGTCGTACATTCTTCCGAGAACGCGGGCAGTGTCGGCAATGCTCTCCTTCTTACCAATCTGAGATCCGGTAGGATCGAGATAGGTAGGATGCATACCGAGATCAGCCGCCGCAACCTCAAAAGCACAGCGTGTACGGGTACTTGTCTTTTCGAAAATAAGAGCTATGCTCTTACCCTCGCAAAGTCTGTGGGGGATGCCCGCTTTTTTCTTAGCTTTAAGCTCTGCGGAAAGATCAAGAAGATAAGTGATCTCTTCGGGTGTGAAATCAAGAAGCTTCAGAAAGCTTTTTCCTGTAAAATTCATAACTAAGTCTCCTGTTATTAAAGAACTTTGGAAAGGAACGACTGGAGACGCTCGGTTTTAGGAGAGGTGAATATCTCAGCAGGACTTCCTTCCTCCGCTACAAGTCCGTCGTCAAGGAATATAACGCGGTTGGCAACCTCGCGGGCAAAGCCCATTTCGTGAGTTACCACAACCATGGTCATTCCCTCTTTCGCCAGCTCCTTCATAACGTCAAGAACTTCGCCTACCATTTCGGGGTCAAGCGCGGACGTAGGCTCGTCGAAAAGCATTACGTCGGGTTCCATGCAAAGTGCACGAACGATGGCAACTCTCTGCTTCTGTCCACCCGAAAGCTGATTCGGGTACGCATCAGCTCTGTCTGCAAGACCGACTCTTGCAAGAAGTGTCTGAGCTTTTGCCTCTGCATCCTCTTTAGATACTTTTTTAAGCATCATAGGTGCAAGCGTAAGATTCTTCATAATGGTAAGATGGGGAAAGAGGTTGAACTGCTGGAACACCATACCCATTCTCTGTCTGTGGAGGTTGAGGTCAACCTTAGCATTTGTAAGTTCAGCATCTTCAAAGAAGATAGAACCGCCTGTAGGAGTTTCAAGGAGATTGAGGCAGCGGAGGAAAGTAGACTTACCTGAGCCGGATGCACCGATGATGCATACAACGTCACCCTTGTAGATGTCAACGTCGATCCCCTTGAGAACATCAAGCTTACCAAAGCTCTTCTTAAGGTCTTTGGTGCTGATTATAATATCGTTTTTATTTTCCATCACTCTTACGAAGTCTCCTTTCAAGAACTGCGAGAAGGTTGGTCATAACAACGACCATTACAAGATACACGAGTGCGAGGAGGATAATGGGGTTTACTGCATCGAATGTGTTGTTTCTGATGTTGGTTGCGGCTCTCGTAACGTCTACGATAGCAACGTAACCTGCAACGGAGGTCTCCTTGAGAAGCGCGATGCACTCGTTACCGATAGCGGGAAGGATATTTTTGATAGCCTGAGGGAAGATGATCTTCGCCATCGCCTGTCCCTTGGACATACCGAGGCTTCGAGCCGCTTCCATCTGACCCTTGTCTACTGCATTGATACCGCTTCTGATAAGCTCAGCCATATACGCACCGGAGTTGATACCGAAGGCGATGATCGCAACGGTGACTCCGTCTGCGGCTGTTAAGATTATGTAGAAGAAGATAAGGAGAAGGACCGTGATCGGAATACCGCGGATAACGGTGGTGTATATATCACAGATCACGCTGAAAATGCGGAGCTTTTTGTCGCCGTCGCAGAAATACTTGGTGATCGCGATAAGCGCACCGATAAGTACACCGATGAGAAGTGCACCAAGTGTAATAATAATTGTATTTTTCAGACCGTCGAGAATCCAAAGATATCTGTCACCCTCGATAAATGTCTGATGAAGTTTGTCAAACCAGCTCATTTATTTTTCCTTTCGTGGAGAAAAATGCTTTTTAAATCAAAGAAAAAAGATTTCCTAAAACCACATAGCAGCTCCGCAGAAATGTGCGGAGCCGCTACATTATTAAAGTTATTCAGGACTTAGGGCTTAACGTATGTTTCGCCGTACTTCTCGAAGATCTCTTCGATGGTACCGTCTGCAATATAACCCTTGAGGATCTTGTCGATCTCTTCAACGAGGTCTTCAGAACCGAATGCGAAGGAGAATGCGTAGGGCTCGTCGGTCATGTTCTCATCGAGAATTACGAGACCGTCACCCTCTTCAACCATCTGAATAGCTGTGAGGTTGTCAACTACCCAAGCATCGACCTTACCTGTGGTGAGAGCTGCCTTAGCATCTGCGTTTGCTGCGAATGCGCTTACGTTGTAGCCTTCAGCTGTACATCCCTGGTCAGCAGTTGTACCTGTCTGAACGGATACCTTCTTGCCGTCGAGGTCAGCCTTAGCCTTGATATCGCTGCCTTCCTTAACTACGATAACCTGAGCTGCGTTGTAGTAAGGAGTTGTGAAGAGCATATTTTCCTTACGTTCCTCGGTAACTGTGATACCGGACATACCGCAGTCGTACTTTGCGGACTGGATACCCATAAGAACGGAGTCAAAGTCCATCTGAACGATGTCAAGCTCAACGCCGAGTTCCTTACAGATCTTCTCAAGGATGTCAACCTCAATACCAACTACCTTCTTACCGTCAAGGCTTTCAAAGGGAGGGAAGTCGGGAGATGTTGCTACTGTGAGTTTGCCTGCTTTTTTTACTTCGTCAAGGGACTTACCCTTTGCACCGCAAGCGGTGAGGAGGCAGCAGAGAGTTGCTACTGCGAGAATGAGTGCGAGAATTTTTTTCATGGTGTTAGTTTCCTTTCTTTTCTTTTAAAAAGATTTTAAAGTTATCAAGTTGTGTTTCTACCGATCTGTAGCCGGTAGCGCCGTCGGAAATTCTCTTTGCTACGCAAGTTTTAAGAGAAATTTCTTCGTATACGTCCTCTTCAAAGAGATCGGAATGAGTTTTATATTCGTCAAGTGTAAGATCCTCGAGGACGATGCCTCTTCGTATGCACTCCGAGACAATTGTTCCGGTTATCTTGTAAGCACTTCGGAATGGCATTCCGTGCTTTGTAAGGTAATCTGCAAGGTCAGTGGCGTTGATGAAGCCCTTCTGTGCGGCACGGTACATATTGTCGCTCTTTACCTTCATCGTTCTGATCATGGGAACGAAAATTTCAAGACATCGTTCAACAGTTTCGGTCGCGTCAAAGAGGGATTCCTTATCCTCCTGCATATCCTTATTGTATGCGAGAGGAAGACCCTTCAGCATCGTAAGCGTTCCCATCAGCTCACCGTAAACTCTGCCGCACTTACCTCTTACAAGCTCCGCCATATCGGAGTTCTTCTTCTGAGGCATGATGGACGAGCCGGTGGTGTAAGCGTCATCAAGCTCAACGTAGGAAAATTCCCAGCTGGACCAGAGGATCACTTCCTCCGAGAATCTCGAAAGATGCATCATGATGATGGAAAACACGCTGAGCAGCTCAGCACAGAAATCTCTGTCGGACACCGCGTCAATACTGTTTCCCGAGTAACCCGCAAACCCGAGAGCCTTTGATGTCATCTCGCGGGAGATAGGGTAAGTAGTTCCTGCAAGAGCACAGGCACCGAGAGGAGAATAATTCATTCTCGCCTTAGCGTCAACCACTCTTGAAAGGTCTCTTTTAAACATCTCGGCATAAGCCAGGAGATGATGTGCAAATACGATGGGCTGCGCTCTCTGAAGATGAGTGTAACCCGGCATAATATCGTATTTGTGCTCTGCGGCAACGGACACGATAGCGTCTATGATGTCAATGAGAAGAGCTTCGATCTCTTCACACTTCCCTCTCATATAGAGTCTCATGTCAACTGCCACCTGGTCATTTCGGCTTCTTGCTGTGTGAAGCTTCTTTCCGAGGTCACCGATGCGCTCAGTCAGTACAGACTCAACGAACATATGAATGTCCTCAGCGGTCATATCTATCTCAAGCTTTCCGCTTTCGATGTCACTGAGTATCCCCTCGAGAGCGGCAATAATACCGTCAGCCTCGTCTGATGTAAGGATACCGACCTCAGCCAGCATAGCCGAATGCGCCATTGAACCTTTTATATCTTCCCGATACATACGTGAGTCAATATGTATTGAAGAATTAAAGTCATCTGCAATTGCGGACGTATTACCTGTGGTACGTCCCGCCCACATTTTAGCCATTTTAGTCTCCGGAATTTATATTTTTTCTGTTTCAGCACGTCTCCGATGTTTGTATATTTATTCACATCGGAGAATGCCGTAATTTACTGTTTTTCAGTTTTTCTTTGCCTTCTTGGCAGCGTCAACCTGAGCCTGAACCTTGATGGGAAGACCGAAGAGGTTGATGAATCCACCGGCGTCAGTCTGGTCGTAATCGCTCTCACCGAATGTAGCAAGCTCTTCGCTGTAGAGGGAGTCTTCGCTCCATACGCCGGCGTTGATCATGTTACCCTTATAGAGCTTAAGTCTTACCTTACCGTTTACTCTCTCCTGAGTCTTGTCAACGAATGCGGAGAGTGCCTCGCGGAGAGGTGTAAACCACTGACCGTTGTATACGAGTTCAGCAAATGTTACGGAAAGCTTCTGCTTCTCGTGCATTGTATACTTGTCAAGGCAGATGGACTCAAGTACGGAGTGAGCCTTATAAAGGATCGTTCCGCCGGGAGTCTCGTAAACACCGCGACATTTCATACCTACAAGACGGTTCTCTACGATGTCAAGGATACCGATACCGTTTGCTCCGCCGATCTCATTGAGCTTGAGAACGATGTTCTTTGCGCTCATCTTTTCACCATTGAGAGCTACGGGAGCACCCTGTTCGAAGTCGATCTCAACGTATGAAGTCGGATCGTAGCCATGTCGTTCTGTGAGCCAAGGAGTTGCAATAGTTGCTTGTCTTCCTAAGACCGCTTGGCCTCCGACTTCGCCGATCTCATTGAGCTTGAGAACGATGTTCTTTGCGCTCATCTTTTCACCATTGAGAGCTACGGGAGCACCCTGTTCGAAGTCGATCTCAACGTATG
>JAZUBG010000013.1:0-13642 GCA_045638405.1 Eubacteriales bacterium
CGGAACCAGTTAACGTTGAAGATCTTGGGAGCGTTGGGAATCTTCTTACCCATTGCAAGCCAATGAGCGAAGTAGTCACCCATATCGTAGCCTGTGAAGGGACGCATAGCCATGGGGTCACGGCGAACTACGCCGACAGCACCTGCTGCAGCTGCAGTTGTCTCGGAAGCCATGATAGAACCAACGAATGTACCGTGCTGCCAGTTGAAGGACTGGTATACGAGGGGAGCAGTCTTTGCACGTCTGCCGCCGAATACGATAGCAGAGATCGGAACACCTGCGGGATCGTTGAACTTATCGGAGATGCAGGGGCAGTTTGTTGCCATTGCTGTGAAACGGGAGTTGGGATGAGCACCGCAAGTGGACTTATCCTTCTTGTCGTACTTCTTGTAGTCCCAAACGTTACCCTTCCAGTCGATAGCGTTTGCGGGAGGATTGTTGTCAAGGCCTTCCCACCAAACAGTGTTGTCATCAAGGTTGTGAACAACGTTTGTGAAGATGGTGTCACGCATAGTTGTATGAAGAGCGTTGGGGTTGGACTTCTCGTTGGTACCGGGAGCAACGCCGAAGAAGCCGTTCTCGGGGTTTACTGCCCAGAGACGTCCGTCGGAGCCAACACGGAGCCATGCGATGTCGTCGCCTACGCACCATACCTTGTAACCCTTATCCTTGTAGATAGAGGGAGGAATGAGCATTGCGAGGTTTGTCTTACCGCAAGCGGAGGGGAATGCAGCAGAGATGTACTTAACTTCGCCGTCGGGATACTCAACACCGAGGATGAGCATGTGCTCAGCCATCCAGCCTTCTTTTCTACCGAGGTAGGAAGCAATACGGAGAGCGAAGCACTTCTTACCGAGAAGAACGTTTCCGCCGTAACCGGAGTTAACGGACCAGATTGTGTTGTCTTCGGGGAAGTGAACGATATATCTGTTTTCCTCATCGAGTTCAGCCTTTGCGTGAAGACCCTTGATGAAGCCTGCATCATCACCGAGAGCCTCGAGTACGTTTGTACCAACGCGGGTCATGATGAGCATGTTGAGAACTACGTAAATAGAGTCGGTAAGCTCGATACCGTACTTAGCGAAGTCGGAACCTACGATACCCATGGAGTAGGGAATAACGTACATGGTTCTGCCCTTCATAGAGCCCTTGTAAAGCTTGGAAAGCTTCTCATAGCACTCCGCGGGATCCATCCAGTTATTGATGTTACCTGCATCCTCCTTCTTGGATGTGCAGATGAATGTTCTGCCTTCTACACGAGCAACGTCGTTTACAGCAGTTCTGTGGAGATAGCAGCCGGGAAGCTTCTCCTGATTAAGCTTGATGATCTCGCCGGTGGAGCAAGCCTCTGCGCGGAGAGCTTCTGCCTGCTCTTCTGTACCGTCTATCCATACAACCTTATCGGGCTGAGTAAGAGCTTTCATTTCTTCAATCCATGAAAGCACGTGCTTGTTATTGGTCATTTTATTATTCCTCCGGAATATATTGTTTTTCATACTAAGTATACCCTATTTTCAACTGAATTTCAATGGTAAAATCAAAAAAAACGAGGATTTTTTGTAAATTCTTATATTTAGCAGAAACATTAGTTATAAAGAGGGGGAGAATTTGGCAAAACGACTAAACGATATTATCGTGGAGATTGAGATTATATATCCAAATGCAAACATAAATATGAATATTTTGTAAACTCTACGAACATCCGTTTACATATTTCATTTATTGTGGTATAATATTATCACAAAAGTATACCTCGGTTATCGTTGTAATTTCTAAAAATTGCCGAGCTGGAGAGAAGAAATGGCCATACTCAGCGAAAAAGAACAGATAATTTTTGATTACATAAAAAAAGTTATAGAAGAAAAAGGATATTCTCCCTCTATCAGAGATATAAGACGTGATCTTGACATAAAGAGTACTTCCACCGTGCATACTTATCTCGAAAAACTGGAGAAAAAGGGATATATACAAAAAGAAGATGGAAAGAGCAGGACTCTGCGTATTGATTCTCCGACTGTGGGAGAGGGCGCCTCTCCGGGACCGATTGTTCCTATTGTCGGTAAAGTTACCGCCGGTATGCCAATTCTCGCCGTTGAAAATCACGACGGTTACGTGTCTTATCCCTTTGATTCCAAAAGTGTTGCAGGGAAGCAGCTCTTCGCTCTCAGAGTAACCGGAACGAGTATGATTGATGCGGGTATACTTGACGGAGATGTCGTTATCGTTGAGAGATGTCGGGTTGCCGAAAACGGCCAGATCGTCGTAGCTCTTATTGATGACGAGGCTACCGTTAAAACATTTTATAAGGAGAACGGACATTTCCGTCTTCAACCCGAAAATCCCACAATGGACCCGATTATTGTCGAAAGCCTTTCGATTCTCGGACGTGTCATAGGAAGTATCAGATCTTATGAATAACGTTGGATTATCCTGATTCGGCTTTGGATAATGGCATTATCCCCTTTTTGGACTTCTTTGCCACAGGCTTCTTAGCCTCGGAAAACGGATCAGGAGTGAACGGACTTGCATGAATACAAATTTGCTACGCCGCACTCGCACCCCGTAACTTTATCACAGGATGCGTTGATATTTAATGTTGTTAGGGGAAGATGAAGTCTCCCGATGACGAGAATAATGCGGGTACACGCCGATTTGTGTGCCCGTATTTTGCTTTTTTACGGGTACGGCAAAAAATACGGTTAAAAATTGCATTCAGGCGAAAATACGGCAAATTTTTTACCTGTTGCGCAGTATAATTTAATGAATAGCGCGAAATATAAACGGACCACAAAACCACGAAAGGAATGGATGTGAAAATGAAGAGAAATCCCGAATCAGAAGCTTTCCAGTCTTATCTCTTCCATCAGGGGACGAATTTTGCATCGTACGAATACCTCGGCGCGCACGAGGTGTATGACGAAGAGTCGGAAAAGTACTACTGCACCTTCAGGGTGTGGGCGCCCAACGCAATAGACGTGGCTCTCGCTTCCGACGTTACCGGCTGGTATTCTCCCAAGATGATGACACGCGGTAACGATTCCGGTGTTTGGGAAGTCGTGCTGGAAGGCAAGACGAGCTTCTGCGGAATGAAATATAAGTATGCTGTGACGGGACGTGACGGAGTTACTCATCTGAAAGCCGATCCCTACGGTGTGTCTGCGGAAACGCTCAAAAACACCGCGTCTATCGTATACAGTATAGATAACTTTGAGTGGAATGACAGCGAGTGGATGACAAAGAGACGTCGCCGTCCCGAAAACGATGCGTCAAAGGGACATTTTTATTCGGCTCCCATGAACATCTACGAGGTACACCTCGCTTCATGGAAGACCTTAAACGGCGAGACCACCGAAGAAGGTGAAAACTACATCTCCTACCGCGATGCTGCCGATCAGCTCGTTCCTTATATGAAGGAAATGGGTTATACCCACATTGAGCTGCTGCCTATAATGGAGCATCCCTTCGACGGCTCGTGGGGTTATCAGGTGACCGGTTACTACGCGCCCAGTGCGAGATTCGGTGAACCTGCTGATTTCCAGTATTTCGTAAACAAATTCCACGAAAACGGTCTGGGTGTTATTCTCGACTGGGTGCCTGCGCACTTCCCCAAAGACAGAGCGGGACTTTTCGAGTTCGACGGTCAGCCTCTTTACGAGTATCAGGGATATGACAGAATGGAGCATAAAGGCTGGGGTACGAGATGCTTCGACGTAGGTCGAAACGAAGTGCAGTCTTTTCTAATTTCAAACGCTCTCTTCTGGATGAGAAAATATCATATTGACGGTCTGAGAGTAGATGCGGTAGCGTCGATGCTTTACCTTGACTATGACAGAGATCCGGGAGAGTGGGTTCCTAATTCCGAAGGAACGAACCACAACCTTGAGGCGATGGCTTTCTTCAGAAAGCTCAATTCCGCTATCTTCGGTGAGTTCCCCGATATGCTGATGATCGCTGAGGAATCTACCTCATGGCCTATGATCACAAAGCCCGCATATCAGGGCGGTCTCGGTTTTAATTTCAAATGGAATATGGGTTGGGCAAACGATATGTTCGACTACGTTGAGACCGATCCCATTTACAGACAGTATAATCATACAAAGCTTACTTTCCCTCTGATGTACGCTTACTCAGAGAATTATATCCTTCCCGTGTCACACGATGAGGTGGTGCACGGTAAAAAGTCACTCGTTGACAAGATGTTCGGAGCATACGACGATAAGTTTGCGGGAATGAGAGCATTCCTCGTAAATATGATGACTCTTCCCGGCAAGAAGCTTACCTTTATGGGATGCGAATTTGCTCAGTTCAGAGAGTGGGATTTCGCAAATCAGCTTGAGTGGTTCATGCTCGATTATCCGCGCCACACGGAAATGCAGAGATTCGTAAAGCGTCTGAATCATCTCTATCTTGAGTCTCCCGAGCTATGGGAGGTGGACGATACGTGGGCAGGCTTTAACTGGATCTATGCAGATTCGGCAGATATGAACATGGTTGCCTACAGACGTTATGATACGTCAGGTAAATATCTTGTCTCAGTCGTCAACTATGCGCCCGTTACGAGAGAAAACTTTATTATTGAGGTCGAGGCTCCCGGTGAATACGAGGTGCTCCTTGATTCCGATGCTTATGAGTTCGGAGGACGGAACCTCCTCGGTAAAACGAGACTTAAGACTGAGATACGTCCCGAAGACGGAAGGGAAGTCCTGAAATTCACCTTGCCTGCAATGTCGGGAGTGATTCTCAGAAAGATCGACAGAGCAGCGGCTCCCAAAAAGCGCGGAAGACCGAGAAAAACGGAATCTGCCGAAAAGGCACCTGTAAAAAAGACAACCAAAAAGGCTGAAACAAAGCCTAAACCCGCCGCAAAGAAAACGGCAAAGAAAACAAAAGCGGAGTGAGGCTCACGACGCTAAATGAAAAAGTTAGTTATACCCATATCAATATAAAAATTTAAGAAAGAGCGGTAAACAACATGTACAAGAAACAACAGTGTGTCGCGATGCTTCTTGCCGGTGGTCAGGGAAGCAGACTCTATACGCTTACTGAGAAGACTGCAAAGCCCGCAGTTCCCTTTGGAGGCAAATACCGTATTATTGATTTCCCCCTCTCCAACTGTGTGAATTCCAATATTTTCACCGTTGGTGTACTTACACAGTATCAGCCTCTCGTGCTTAACGAATATATCGGAAACGGTCAGCCTTGGGACCTTGACAGAATGCAGAGCGGTGTAACCGTGCTTCCTCCTTATCAGGGTAAGGACGGTGCCGATTGGTACAAGGGTACGGCAAACGCTATTTATCAGAATCTTGCGTTCATCAACAGATACGATCCCGATTACGTTCTCGTTCTCGGCGGTGACCACATCTACAAGATGGACTATAACGCAATGCTTCAGGATCATATCAAGAACGGCGCTGACTGTACTATCGCAGTTCTCAACGTTACTCTTGAGGAGGCATCCCGTTTCGGTATCATGAACACAGACGAGAATATGAGAATCGTTGAGTTCGAAGAGAAGCCGAAGCATCCCAAGTCCACAAATGCGTCCATGGGTATCTACATCTTCAATAAGTCTCTCCTTGAAAAGTATCTTATCGAGGATGAGGCAGATCCCGCTTCCTCCAACGACTTCGGTAAGAACATCATTCCCAAGATGCTTGCTGACGGATGCGCTATGTACGCTTATCCCTTTGAAGGTTACTGGAGAGACGTTGGTACTATCGCTTCCCTTTGGGACGCTAACATGGACCTTATCGGTGACAAGCCCGAGTTCGATCTCAGCGACAAGAAGTGGAGAATCTACTCGAGAAATTCCGCACAGCCTCCTCAGTACGTGGGAGAAAAGGCAAAGGTATCAAACTCCCTTATTACAGAGGGTTGTATCATTGAAGGTATCGTAGAAAACTCTATCCTTTCCGGCGGCGTTGTCGTTGAAGAGGGTGCATATATCAAGGACTCCGTGATTATGAGCGGTGTTAAGATCTGCGCTGACGCAACAGTAAACTACAGTATCATCGACGAAAACGTTGAGATCGGTGAGAACTGCGTTGTGGGCAGAACAAAGTCAACAAGTTCTGACGTTACTATCGTCGGTGCGGGACTTACTCTTCCCGAAGGAAGCAACGTGCCCGGCGGTGAGATGGTAAACCAGGCTTGGCTCGACGGTAAGAAATAATCGTCGTGTTCACGGGACAAAACAACAGCTACCGTAAATAATCAATACATAATTGCCGCGAGAATCGGCAGAACGGAGAATAAAATGTCAGCAACAGGAATTATTTTTTCTAACATACATGACGCTAATCTGCCCGAGCTTACGAAGAAACGCACACTGGCTTCCGTTCCCTTCGGATGCAGATACAGATTCATAGATTTCGCTCTCTCAAATATGGTCAACTCCAATATTTTTGATATCAGCGTTATCGCTCATTACAATTATCAGTCCCTTATGGATCATATCGGTAGTGGTAAGGACTGGGACCTCGCCCGTCGTTCCGGCGGTATCAAGATCCTTCCTCCTTATATCACCGCTTATGCAAACAATCAGAACGCTCTCTATACAACACGCCTTGAGGCGCTCAAGAGCGTAAGCTACATTCTTGACAGACTTACCGCAGATTACGTTGTTCTTTCCGACTGTGACGTTATCTGTAACGTAGACTTCCAGGATCTTATCGCGTACCACAAGGAAAAGGGTGCCGATATGACAATGGCGGTTAAGAATATGAAACTCGACGAAAAGACCGCAGCGTCCAGTACTCTCTTCTATTCCGACGAGAGCGGTGCTGTGACCGACGTTGTTGAGTTCCCCAAAAAGTTCACAGGTGAGGCTGACGTATCCCTCAATATCGCAGTTATGAACACCAAGTATCTCCAGCAGATCGTAATGGATGCCATAGCTCACGGATACACAAGTCTTACCAAGGATATTATCCTCAAAAACATTGATACCAATAAGTTCTTTGTATACAAGCACGACGGTTACTTCGCTTGCATCCGCTCCTTCGCTGACTACTTCAAGTACAGCATGGAAGTCCTTTCTGATAAGTATGCAAGAAATTCTCTCTTCAACGTTAAGAACCGTCCCATTTTCACAAAGGTTCGTAACTCTGTTCCTACATACTTCAGCGCAGATTCCGTCGTTAAGAACTCCATGATCGCTGACGGATGCCGCATTGAAGGAAACGTTGAAAATTCCGTCCTCTTCCGTGGAGTTAAGGTAAGCCGCAACGCTACCGTTAAGAATTCCATCATCATGCAGGACACATACATCGGTGAGGGAACGTACATCAACTGTGTTATCAGTGATAAGAACGCCTTCGTACGTGACGGAAGACTTCTTTCCGGTACAGAAGAGCAGCCCTACTTTATCTCAAAGGGTCAGACACTCTGATAAATATGATTTCAGCGGAAACCGCTTTATTTCAAGGCGGTTTCCGAATTGAATTATTAAAGCAGGGTAAAAATAAAGATATTTGAACAGATATTTGAAAGGATTCTAATATGAAGATTTTATACGTAGGCTCAGAAGCGCTTCCGTTTATATCTACAGGCGGACTTGCAGACGTTCTCGGATCTCTTCCCGCAGCGGTAAGACGCGCTACTGAAGAAAAGGCAGACGTAAGAGTAGTTATTCCTATGTTCCCTAAGATCAAGGAGTCTCTTGACGACAGCTTCGAGCTCGTTTCCGAGGGAGAGGTCAATCTTTCCTGGAGACGTCTTTACGTGGGTGTATGGAAGACTGTAAGAGACGGCGTTACAGTGTACTTTATTGATAACGAATACTATTTCAACCGTCCTTCTCTTTACGGAAGCTTCGACGACGGAGAAAGATTTGCTTTCTTCGGTAAGGCTGTAATGTATCTTATGATGCATTCCGGTTTTATTCCCGACATCGTTCATGCAAACGATTGGCAGAGCGCTCCGGCAGTTCTTTATCTGAAGAGAAAGATGTGTCATATCGACGCTTACCGCTATATCAAGGTCCTCTTTACTATTCACAACATCGAATATCAGGGAATTTATGATATGTCTATATTAAAAGACGTATTTGACCTTGACGGAGAGGATGCATCTGTGGTAGAATATAGCGGTTGTATCAACCTTCTTAAGGGTGCTATCACAGTAGCAGATATGGTGAGCACGGTTTCCGAGAGATATTCTAACGAGATCCTCACAGAATACTACTCTCACGGTCTCCATCACGTTCTCAGAGCTTCTAAGGATAAGCTCACAGGTATTACAAACGGTATCGACGTTGATTATTACAATCCCGAGACCGATCCGGATATTGCTAAGAATTATACCGCTCAGAAGAGCACGGGTAAGAATGACGACAAGGCAGAGCTCCGTGAGATCTGCGGTCTTGACGGGGATCCTAAGGCTCCTCTCTGTGTTATGGTTTCCCGACTTGCAGGACATAAGGGATTTGACCTTGTCCGCCGCGTAATGTACGATCTTCTTGAGCAGACGAATATCACCTTTGCTATTCTCGGTACAGGCGAAGCGGAGTACGAAGACTTCTTCCGTAAGGCTGCAGCCGATTATCCGGGTAGAGTTGCTGTTAAGCTTGAATACAATAAGGCACTTTCCAAAAAGTTCTATGCGGGCGGTGACATTTTCCTCATGCCCTCAAAGAGTGAGCCCTGCGGTCTGTCTCAGATGATCGCTTCCCGTTACGGTACAGTGCCGATCGTTCGTGAGACGGGCGGTCTTTACGACACCATCAAGCCCTATAATGAGTTTACAGGTGAAGGTAACGGCTTCTCATTCACAAACTACAACGCACATGACATGATGGCTGTCATCAAATATGCTATCGAACTCTATAACAGAAAGCAGAAGTGGGCGGCACTTCGCCGTCGCGTGATGAAGGTAGACTTCTCATGGACAGCTTCCGCTGAAAAATACGTTAAGCTCTATGAGGATATGCTTAACAAATAATTTTCCCTTTGCGTGAAGGGACATAATACAGTTCACGCATGACAGAAGCAGATAACGTGGTCTCCATTACTTCCGCTTCCGGAAGTAATGGAGCGTCATTTATTTTCTGTCACTTAAACTTGCGCCGCGGGATGCGGCTGAATGGAGATTTTTTTACATGAGCACTAAAGCAAAAGCAATGACAAAAGAACAAGTTAAAGAGTCACTTGAGGGTAAGCTTATCAGATATTTCGGCGTTGGTCCCGAAGAAGCTACTCCTGAACAGATGTATAAGGCTGTGGTTTACAGCGTAAAGGATATTCTTCAGCAGAAAAGAGGAGAATTCCGCGAGAAGACCAAGAAATCAAGAGAGAAGAAGATATATTATCTCTGCATGGAGTTCCTTGTAGGACGTACTCTCAAGAACGCTATCTATAACCTTGGGGTTCAAGACGAGTACCGTGACGCTCTCGCTGATCTTGGCTATGACATCACTACAGCATATGATACGGATCCTGATCTCGGACTCGGAAACGGAGGTCTCGGCAGGCTTGCTGCGTGCTTTATGGATTCTCTGACAACACTTGGTTATGCTGCAACAGGTTTTTCAATTTGCTACGAATACGGTTTCTTCAAGCAGAAGCTTATTGAAGGTAACCAGATCGAGCTTCCCGATATGTGGATGGAGCAGGGTGAGGCTTGGCTGAACCCCAGAACCGATAAGGCGTTCACAGTACGCTTCGGCGGTAACGTTCACGAGAACTGGAACGGCGACAAGTGTGATATCACTTACGAAAACTACACTGAGGTAAAGGCGCTTCCTTATGACCTTCTTATCTCAGGCTCCGATACAGATGCAGTTAATACTCTCCGTCTCTGGAAGGCTGTTGATACAACATCCTTCAACATGAGCCTTATCTCCCAGGGACAGTACGTAAGAGCAATGCAGGAGACGTCAAACGCTGAGATCATCTCTAAGGTTCTCTATCCTTCAGATGACCACGACGAAGGTAAGCTTCTCCGCCTCTCTCAGCAGTACTTCCTCGTTTCCGCATCACTTCAGAATATTATTTCCGATCACCTTGCAACCTACGGAAGTCTTGATAACTTTGCCGATAAGGTTTCTATCCATATTAACGATACTCACCCCGCACTTTGTATCCCTGAGCTTATGAGAATCCTCATCGACGTTTACTCATACTCATGGAACGATGCATGGCGTACCGTAACCAGAGTTGTTTCCTACACTAACCACACGGTTCTTCCCGAGGCTCTCGAAACATGGAATACTGACCTCTTCAGACTCAAGCTTCCCAGAATCTATATGATCGTTGAAGAGATCAACCGCAGACTCTGCGCAGACCTTTGGAAGATGTATCCCGGTGACTGGGACAGAATCTCCCGTATGGCAGTTCTCGCTTACAACCAGATCCGCATGGCTAACCTCAGCGTTGCGGCTTCTCATACCGTAAACGGCGTATCTGCGCTCCACTCCGATATTCTCAAGAAGACTATCTTCCACGATTACTATAAGGCATACCCCGGTAAGTTTACTAACGTCACAAACGGTATTGCTCACAGACGTTGGCTTTGCTATTCTAACCCCGGTCTTACAGATCTTCTTGATGAGACCATCGGTCCGAAGTACAAAAAGGATCCTCAGAGACTTGCTGAGTTCATGAAGTACAAGGATGACGCCGCTGTAAACGAGCGTCTCCGTGAGATCAAGGCTGAGAACAAACTTGCATTCTCCAAGCATATCTTCAACAAGACAGGCGTTGCTCTTGACGTTAATTCCGTGTTCGATACTCAGGTCAAGAGAATGCACGAGTATAAGCGTCAGCTTCTTAACGTTCTCAAGGTTCTCTCACTTTACGCAGAGCTTAAGAACAATCCTAACGCAAACGTAACTCCCACAACCTTTATCTTCGGTGGTAAGGCTGCAAGCGGTTATTACATGGCTAAGAGTATTATCCGCCTTATCTGGAGCCTTGGCGAAGAGATCGCAAAGGATCCCGTTGCGCGTGATATTCTCAAGGTTATCTACGTTGAAGAGTACAACGTAACCGAGTCCGAGCTTCTTATGCCCGCTACAGACATCAGCGAACAGATCTCTCTTGCAGGTAAGGAAGCAAGCGGTACCGGATGCATGAAGTTCATGATCAACGGTGCTCTTACTCTCGGTACTCTTGACGGCGCAAACGTTGAGATCCGCGAGGCTGTAGGCGACGATAATATCTACATTTTCGGTCTTACCGACAATCAGGTTGAGGATCTTTGGAGACGTGGATACGAGTCCGTTAAGTACTACATGCAGAGTGACAGACTCAGAAGTGCTATCGACCTTCTCTCTACAAAGACCCTTGCAGGCGGTGACTTCCGCAACATCGTAAGCTACCTCCTCTACTCACACGGCGTTTCCGACCCGTATATGTGTCTTGCTGATTTTGATTCTTATATCAATACGTTCGACAAGATGATGGCTGATTACGCTGAGCCTGAAAAGTGGACCAAGAAGTCCCTTGTAAATATTGCGGGAGCAGGTTTCTTTGCAGCTGACCGCAGTATAAAGGATTACGCAGATAAGATATGGCATATAAACAAGATCAGATAAGGGAATATAAGTATATACTCCCCGAAAATCTTGACGTGTCCCTCTTCGGAGCCCTGCGCAGCGGTATTGCCGTTCGCGCGGAGCTCCGAGTTCCGTATTCTTTTAAGAGTGACGGAGTGACTATGTGCATTCACTCCGACGGATACGAGGGAGAGATCAAGTACGTTAAAATGAAAATGGAAAAGACTGTCTCCGACGGTGAAGACGACGTTTACTGTGTCGAATTTAACACCGGCGAGCTTTCACGCGCCCTTGTTGGAGGTGAATATGGACTTTTCTATTACGATTATGCAGTAAATACGCCTTCGGGCATAAAAAAGTACGGTGGGGAAAATCCTACTGTGCTTGAAGATTCCGCTGAGGCAGGAGAGAGACAGCTTCTTATATATGCTGAGAAGGCTTCTTCCTCCGAAGCCATGAAAACGGGAATCATTTACCATATTTTTGTTGACAGATTTAATCGCAGCGGAAAGTGCGGAGTGAAAGAAGGCGCGATCCTTGATCCAAATTGGGATAGAGGTATCCCACAGTACGGTGAATATCCCGGTGCTGACGTTTCAAATAACGTGTTCTTCGGAGGTGACCTTTACGGCATCACCGAAAAGCTTCCGTATATCGCATCTCTCGGCGTTTCGACGATTTACCTCTCGCCCGTGTTTGACGCGGCGTCTAATCACAAATACGATACTGCTGACTATCTCACCGTAGACTCCATGTTCGGTGGTGACGAGGCTCTCCGTGAGCTTTGCGCTGAAGCGGAGAAGTACGGTATAGGTATTATGCTTGACGGTGTGTTCAATCACACGGGAAGTGACAGCGTCTATTTCAACAAGGAGTCGCATTACGATTCCGTCGGAGCATATCAGTCAAAGAAGTCTCCGTATTACGATTGGTTTAACTTCAAAACTTATCCCGACGAGTACGAATGTTGGTGGGGAGTGAAGATATTGCCCCGCGTAAACAGCTCATATTACGGATATATGAATTTCATCTGCGACGAGGTTGTGGATAAATGGATGAAGGCAGGCGTGTCTCACTGGAGACTTGACGTAGCCGATGAGCTTTCTGACACTTTTCTTGATACCCTTGAAAAGAAGGTACATTCTCTCTCCGAAGATGCACAGATCATAGGTGAAGTGTGGGAAGATGCATCCGACAAGGTGAGCTACGGCAGGAGACGTCACTATCTGTCCTCCGGTCAGCTTTCCTCTGTAATGAACTACCCGCTGAGAAGTGCGATACTCTCGTACATAGCCTACGGTGACGACGAGAGTCTCAGACGTGCTACCGAAGGGCTTTACAGACGTTATCCTAAGCATGTGTCCGATACTCTTATGAATTTCCTCGGAACTCACGACACAGAGCGTGCGCTCACTGTTCTGGGGGATTCGGATTATTTTGATCTGACAAACGACGAGCTTTCCGTGAGAGCTATGGAATGTGTTGACAGAGAAGCGGCAGTACGCAAGCTGAAACAGGCTTATGCCATGATATGTGCGCTTCCGGGAGTTCCTTGTGTGTTCTACGGTGACGAAGCAGGCATGGAAGGGTATAGAGACCCATTTTGCAGAAAGCCTTTCCCGTGGAAGAATATAGACACTGACATATTTGACGAGTATCAAAAGCTTGGTAACATCAGAAAGAATGAGACACTTCTTCGTGATGCTCTCTTTGAGATAAAAGAGCTGACTTCCGAAAGATTTGTGTTCGTCAGACGTCCAATGAACGGTGAAGGATATAGCCTTGTTGCTGTGATCAACAATACCGATGAAGAGATGATCTACGAGTTTGAAGGTTCACTCTGTGATTACGACGGTAACGTATATGAAGACAGTGTGACACTTCCTCCACGTGGATGGATCTATCTTAAAAAGTAAATAAAAACAAGGCTCTGCGACTTCATAGATGAAGCGCAGAGCCTTGTTTTATTATTTGAAGATATGCCATGAACAGATCTTCCAAACCTCTTCGGCAATATAGTGTCTTTCAAGTCCACCGTCGGGCTTGGTAAATATCTTGTCGTAGTCTCTGCCGTTGTCGTTCATAAGATTACGCTTCTTACAGAATAAAGCAGTACGGAGTAAATCACGGTCAACGTCTGGATTC
>JAZUBG010000014.1:0-4401 GCA_045638405.1 Eubacteriales bacterium
AAGGGACATCTGGTTTTCGAGATCGACGCCCTCGGCGGCGAGATGGGATTCGCCGCAGACGGAGCCACGATCCAGTCACGTATGCTCAACACGGGCAAGGGCGCGGCTGTGCGTTCAAAGCGTGTGCAGGCGGACAGAAACTTATACAAGAACATCATGAAGCAGACTCTCGAGGCTGAGCCTCGTCTGAGACTCATTCAAGCTGAAGTTACCGATATTATCACCGAAGGCGACTCTCCCCGAAAGGTAGTGGGCGTTATAGCCGAGCCGGGCGGAGAATTTCGCGCTAAAGCGGTAGTCATCGCCAGCGGAACACATCTCGGCGGCACCACCCACACCGGTGACGTAAAGCGAAGCTGCGGTCCCGACGGTCTGGTGCCGTCCTACGGACTCACTCCGTCCCTCACGGGCATGGGTGTGAAAATGATGCGCTTTAAAACGGGAACACCCCCGAGAATCCACCGCAGAAGCATTGATTTTTCAAACCTTGAGGTACAGCACGGCGACGAATACATCACGCCTTTCTCCGTTCGCACGGACGAAAAGAAGCTAAACTCCATCACTCAGTCGGTATGCCACGTGGTTTACACCTCTGAAGAAACTCATAATATAATCAGAAATAACATCCACCGTTCACCGCTGTATTCGGGAAAAATACACGGTGTCGGTCCCCGTTACTGTCCGTCTATTGAAGATAAGGTAATGCGTTTCCCCGACAAAGAGCGTCATCAGCTCTTCGTGGAACCGGTGGGACTTGACACGGACGAGATCTATCTTCAGGGATTCTCGTCATCTCTTCCCGCTGAAGTACAGTACAAGATGCTGACGAGCCTTCCGGGATTCGAGAACGCTGAGATCATGCGCTACGCATACGCTATCGAGTACGACTGTGTTGACCCCACCGAGCTTCTTCCCACTCTTGAATTCAAGAATATCAAGGGACTTTTCGGTGCGGGACAGTTCAACGGCACATCGGGCTACGAAGAAGCAGCGGCACAGGGACTTCTTGCGGGAATCAACGCATCCCTCGCTGTAAAGGGCGAAGATCAGATAATTCTCCCCCGCCGTTCATCATACATAGGAACGCTTATTGACGATCTTGTGACCAAGGGCACTGCCGAGCCGTACAGAATCATGACCAGCCGAAGCGAGTTCAGACTTCTGCTCCGTCAGGACAATGCGGAGAGCCGCCTTACGGATTACGGAATCCGTGCGGGACTGATCTCGAAGGAGAGAGCCGAGGCGGTATGGGAGAAGGAGAGATTCGTTTCCGAGGAATGTGAAAGGCTTGAGCATCTGAATTTCGGTCCGAAGGTAGCAAATCCGCTACTTGAAAAGTGCGGCACGACACCCGTTACATCGGGAATCAGCGCGGCTGATATGATAAGAAGACCGCAGATCACCTACGCAGATGTCAGAGAGCTTGATCCCGACCGTCCGGAGATGACGGAGGGTATGAGCCACAGGATCGAGACGGAGATAAAGTATGCAGGCTACGTGAAGCGTCAGTTTGACGAGGCAAATCGTCAGGCGAAGAGTGAAAACACCCGTTTACCTGAGGATATTGACTACAAGGCGATTAAGGGACTTCGACTTGAAGCGGCTGAGAAGCTATCGAAGGTGCGTCCCATGAGCATCGGGCAGGCGGCGAGAATATCGGGCGTCAGCCCCGCAGACATCACGGTACTGATGATCTGGCTTGGAATGAAGAAGTGAAAAGAAATAATGCAAAGTTGCACAAAACATAAGGCTCCCCCCAGTAAAGGTAGGCACCCATTTTAGTTCGATTTGTATATTTTGCTATGTGTATTGTCGGAAATACACTTTGTCATCAAGCTGAAAGCGCACTTCACTGTGAAGTGCGCTTTTTTACGTTGTATGTTGTATGTCGGAATACAGGCGTTCACACATCAACCGTACGTCATATCCGTCGGTGGTACGATATTTTTCAGATTCCCGCAGGGGAGGATGCCCACATCCTCCCGCAAGGAACGACTTAATCCGCACATTCGCCTGCAAAGAACCTACTCGCTCGCGAAGCGAATGTGCTCTTCCATTGGCTGATTCTTATCTTTTCAACTTATGTTGTGTCTATAATCATACGAAGGCACCATCTCAAACGCCGAAGTTTCCTCGGATTTCTTCGAAATCCTCACCTCCTTGGCTGATCCTTTCTTTTGTTGCCTTCGGCAACAAAAGAAAGGTGAGAAAAAGATCGCGTGCGGAGATAGGTATTAGCCTTCCCCAGCGGGGGAAGATGTCGGTGGAACCGACGGAGGAGGTGTTATCGTTTGCGGAGCAAACAGATGATACCTCAACGAAAGGTTAAATCCTCACGTTATCTCTATTGCTTTACGATATTCTTGGGTATCATGGTAGGGGTTGGCGCCCTCGACAACCCGTCATGTACATCTCCCCTCCTTACGGTATGTCTATCACATTTCGTCCACCGACGAAGAAACCAATCTCCCTACTTGGAGCCAAGTAGTCCGACTGAATGTTTTCGCACTTCACAAAGCGAATGTGCTCTTCCATTGGCTTACCCTTTCTTTTTGTTGCCCTCGGCAACAAAAGAAAGGTAAGGAAAAAGGTTATGTGTGGAGATTGATATTAGCCTCGCCCTATGGGAGAGGTGTCGGTGAAACCGACAGAGAGGTTATCCCACCGTAACATAAGGTTAAATCCGTACGAACGGGAGATTCATGAATCTCCCCTACAATATCTAATAACGTTTCGCCTAAACCCTTGTAAAACGGACGACCAATGGCCGTCCCTACAATGTGTTATAACATCCCACATCCAATTTTGCATTTTGCATTATGCATTTTGCATTTAATTTCCCTCACCGTCTTGAATTATTGACAAATTTGTTATATAAT
The DNA here is from genome assembly GCA_045638405.1 of Eubacteriales bacterium. Classification (GTDB taxonomy): domain Bacteria; phylum Bacillota; class Clostridia; order Oscillospirales; family CAG-272; genus RUG11130. The sequence goes on from JAZUBG010000014.1 coordinate 2,880, forward strand.
AATATTCAGGAAAGATTGTCCCTCGAGAAGAGGGATCCACATACAGATCGGAGAAAACCCATGCTTAAGACTAAAATCGTTTGCACCATAGGTCCCGCTACCAACAGTCAGAAAATGATTGAACAGATGATCCTCTCGGGAATGAACGTTGCCAGAATCAACTTTTCCCACGGAACCCACGAAGATCATGCCAAGACCATTGAATATATAAAAGCTGCAAGAGAAAAAATACACCGTCCCGTTGCCATCATGCTCGACACCAAAGGCCCCGAGATCCGTATCGGCAAGTTCGAATGCGGTACCGCCGAGCTCCCGGACGGAGGCATTTTCACCCTCACATCAAAGGATATAATCGGTAATGAGACCGTTGTAAGTCAGTCATACGCAGACCTGCCCTCACAGCTTGAGGTAGGATGTGACGTACTTGTTGACGACGGAAGTATTACACTGAAGGTTGAAGAACTCACCGAAACCGACGTTATCTGCCGTATTATCAACGGAGGTACGCTGAAAAACGGCAAGGGAGTCAACATTCCCAACGTACACCTTGATATGCCCCACCTCAGCGACCGCGACAAGAGCGATATTCTCTTCGGAATCGAAAACGACGTTGATTTCATCGCGGCATCCTTCGTAAGATGCGCCGAGGACGTTAAAAACATGAGAAAATTCGTGGATTACCACGGTGGACACGACATTCGTATTATTTCCAAGATCGAAAACATAGAAGGCGTTGACAATTTCAGCGAGATTCTTGAGCTTTCCGACGGAATCATGGTAGCGCGAGGCGACATGGGTGTCGAGATCCCCTTCGAGAGACTCCCCGGTCTTCAGAAGAAGTTTATTCTCGAGTGCTACAGAGCAGGTAAGATGGTAATCACCGCCACACAGATGCTTGAGTCCATGATCACACATTCCAGCCCCACCAGAGCTGAGATCACCGACGTGGCTAACGCGGTATTCGACGGTACCTCTGCGGTAATGCTGTCGGGTGAGACTGCCGTAGGTAAATATCCCCTTAAGGCTATCGAAGTAATGGCGAAAGTCGCAAAGCAGGCTGAGCGCGACGTTTTCGCTTTGAAAGGCTTTGACGAGAACTACGTTATCGACTATTCAGATACAACGAATGCAATGTGTGACGCGGCTTGCACCACAGCACGTGACCTTCAGGCAAAGGCCATCGTGGCACTGACCATGACAGGAAGAAGCGCGCGCAGAATGTCCAAATTCCGTCCGTCAACTCCCATCGTTGCATCAACACCTTCAATTAAGACGTACAATCAGCTTGCGCTGTCGTGGGGAGTATACCCTGTACTTGCAAAGCCTCAGACAGATTTCGACAGGCTGTTCCAGCACGCTATCGACTGTGCGAAGCAGATCGATCTGGTTTCCGTTGGCGATCAGGTGGTAATCGTAGGCGGTGTGCCCATCGACACCCCCGGAAATACAAATATTATCAAGGTTGAGACCGTAAAATCAAGAATGTAATAAGGCAAACATCCCCCGAATGTTTCACGTGAAA
>JAZUBG010000015.1:0-6779 GCA_045638405.1 Eubacteriales bacterium
CTTTCTGATAATTTGCAAATCTTACGAAAAAAGTTGCAAGTTCCTGACGAGTGATGTTTCTGTCGGGAGAGAAGTAGGGTGTACCCCAATCGTCAGTATGAGTACCGGTTACAACACCGTTCTCAAGTCCCCATACAGCCGCATCTGTATAGAACTGACCGATGGTCACGTCCATGAACTTACCGTTCTTGAAGTAAGCTGCGGGACTTCCTACAAGTCGGTAAAGAACGGTTACTACCATAGCTCTTGTAAGGGGAGTCTTAGGGCTGAAATTTGTGCCGCCCGTACCGTTCATGAGTCCCTTTTCGTAAACGAACTTGATAGGCTCATAAGCCCAGTCCTTAGCTACGTCTGTGAAGGGAAGCTCACTTTCTGCAGAATTAACTGCAACACTTGCCATTATACCGCAAAGCATAACGGATGCAAGAAGTACGGCAAGCAGTTTCTTAAAAGTCATCTTGTATATCCTCCTTATGTAATAATAATGACAATATGATTATATCATATAAGTTCGACAAAAACAAGCGAGTTTGTAAGTTTTACAAACAAATCTCCACAGCGAAAGCTGTGGAGATAATAAGTCTTATTCGGTTTACCAATCGAGAGAGAATTCAAGCTCGCACTTTTCGCGTGGAAGGATCCACTTACCGCCTGTGAAGTCGGGGACCTCAACGGGAGCGCCGCCGAGAGCGATAGACTGTTCGGAGAGGGGAGTGATCGCCATCCAGCTTACAGTATCATATATGTCGATGGGAGGTGTAACGCCTTTTTCAATGCTTTCAAAGAATGCACCGAGTACCATGAAGTCTACTCCGTCATGACCTGAAGTACTTGCGATCTCACCGTACTTTTCCCAAAGAGGATGCTTGTGTTTTTCAATATATTCGTTTGCACTGTTCCAGTAGCTCTTGGGATCACGCTCATGAGCACCTGGCTCGTCAAGATATACGCTGTTCATGTCCTCATAGTAGGAACCTTTCGTTCCTCTTACGGTGAACTTTCTTGAATACGTGCGAGGGAGAGTTGTGTCAAGATTCAGCACAACTGTTGCGCCGTCAGCACAGGTGATAACGGTTGTGATTATGTCACCCTGCTTGAAATCACGTCCTACAAGTTCGGGGTAAGTTTCGGCATTAGCCGCAACGTATTCTTTCATTCCGCGTGCTTTTGATGCGAAGGAAGAAAGTCTGAGCATTCTGTTACCGCGGTTTATATTAAGTACCTTTGCGATAGGACCAAACTCGTGTGTAGGGTAGTTTTCGCAGTTCCTGTTAAGGTAATTTCTGAGACGGTAGTGCTTATTTATGTTACCGCCCGCAACCTCGTCTCTGAGGTCGTGCATATAACCTCCTTCGCAGTGAACGATCTCTCCGAAAAGTCCTTCTCTTACCATTTTGAGTATTGCAAGTTCAGCGGGACAGTAGCAAGCATTCTCAAGCATCATTACGTGGATGCCGGTTTCGTGATAAGCGTCTATTAGTCTGTTACAGTCATGGAGAGAATAAGCTCCGCCAACCTCCATTGCTACTTTCTTACCTGCACGCATAGCTTGGATCGCAAGGTCAACGTGAGCTTCCCATGAAGTGAAGATCATAACGGTGTCAATATCGTCTCTTGTGATGACCTCGTCCGAGTTAAGTGTAACTACAGGCTCATAGTGACCGAAAACACTGACAATCTCGCGACCTTCATCCGCTCTTTCAGGGTAAGGATCGCATACGGCAACGATCTCTACGTTTTCAAAACATTTTACGATTGTGGTAAGCATACAACGTCCGCGGTTACCGAGACCGAGGAAGCCGACTTTGATCTTAGACATAAAAAATCCTCCTGAGTGGGTGACAGATTTACATTATGGTATTATTATAAAGTATTTCTGTAAATAAGTAAATACTCTTTTCAAAAAAAGTGTGATTCACATTTAGTGAAGAAGCAAAACGACCGTTCTTCTTTGTGAGAACGGCCGCAAACTTTAATTTTCTTTTTTTAGGCGGAAGAACAGTCTTGCAAGGGCTTTACCGTTAAACGGAATAAGCGGATACAGATAACCTCTTTTTCCGTTTACCGTTTTGTTGGTTGCCGCAAGAATCAGTGAGATAATAATTCCCGCAACAAATCCGTAAATATCAAAGAGCGCTGTTAGAATAAGGATCAGCATTCTCATATATTTGAATGCATATCCAAGTTCGTAACTTGATTGAGTGAAGTTGGCAATAGCTACGAAAGCCATATATAATATAACATCCGGGGATAGCCAACCGACAGTTACGGCAAAGTCACCGAGCAGCAAACCACCAACTACAGACAATGAATTTGACAACATATTCGGCGTGTTTAGGGAGGCGAGCTTTAATCCGTCAAGAGCAAATTCAGTCAGGAAAAGCTGAACAATAATCGGTAATTCGCCAGGGTTTTTCGGCACGATGAAATAAAGCCATTCGGGAAGAATATTTTCGTGCCTCAGTAAAAGGTACCATATCGGTGTAAGAAGTACAGTCATCCAGAAAATAAGATGACGGAGTATCCTGAGATAAGTACCCGTCATCGGCGGGAAGTAGTAATCATCCGATTCCTGTAAAAAATCGAAAAGAGAGGTTGGGAATATCATCGCCTCGGGACTGTTGTCGCAGATTAGTACGATACCGCCTTCAAGTATGGTCGCTGAAGCGGCGTCAGGACGTTCAGTCGTACGTATTTTAGGAAAGGGATTATACCAGCCTTTTGTTATCAGAGACTCTGCAATACTTCTGTGCCCCATAATAAGAGAATCGGTTTTCAGGTTTGACAGCTTTTCAGACAGCTCCGCAACGTAGCCCTTGTCCGCTCTGTCGGACATATAGCAGAGAGCCAAATCGGTTCGGGTTTCATTACCCGCGTTAATATACTTTACCGTAAAATGCGGGTCCCTTATTCTTCGTCTTATCATCGCCGTGTTAAATATCATTGTTTCAACGAATCCATCACGGCTGCCACGCATTACTCTGTCGTTTTCGGGCTCTTCGGTGTTTCTTGCGGGATACGTCCTTACATCGATTACAATAGCATTTTTTCCAAAACCTTCACATAGAAAAGCAGTACAACCGCTGAGGACACTTAACACGATAGAATCTACAGATGTCGTAACATCGACTTCCACTGTAGGAATAGATTCTCTTGCAAATTTTGCGGCGGCATCATCACTTCTGTCACCGAAAGCTTTGAGAGATACAAAATGTGTCATCAACTTCTGCATCATTTCTGCCTTGACGAATCCGTCGATATAGTACATAACGATCTTATTTTTTGCAATTTCCATTTCTCGCTTGATAAGATCAAAACTTTCTTCGACCCGCATAAGTTCGTCAAGAGTTTTTATGTCCCTCTCGAATATACCGCTGAGAGTAAGATCACAAGGTATCAATTAATCACCCCCGTCAATATAGTTAAACTATTATTGACGGGGGATATGAGTTTTATTCGCCGGTTTTCTTAGGATTCTTAAAGAACTGGTAGAGGTAGCAAGGGATCATGCCGTTATACAGCTTGCGGATCTTGTCGGCTCGTCTGCCGAAGAGACGCGGGAACGCTTCATGAGGCGTGAGAACGTAGAACTGCCACATACCGAGTGTTTTAAAATGTTCTCCGAGCTGAGTATATAATACTTCGACCTCAGCCTCAGTCATCAGTCGCTCTCCGTACGGGGGATTTGTGACAACCGTGCCTCTCTTACCTTCGGTCGTTATCGTAAGAGCATCCTGAAGCTCGAATCTCGTAATATCAGCGACACCTGCGCGAATAGCCGATTCTTTTGATATTCTAACGCATTCGGGATCAATGTCAGAGCCGAATGCTTCAAAATCAACTTCGAGCTTTATAGCTGCAGCAGCTTCTTCGCGGGCTTTTTTCCATATTTCCTCAGGGAACATGGAATAGTTTTCAGCCGCAAAGCTGCGTTTGGCACCGGGAGCGATGTTTTTCATTATCATAGCGCCTTCGATGGCTATTGTTCCTGAACCACAGAAAGGATCTCTCAGTACAACACCCTCTCGCGGACGTGAAAGCTTAACTAAAGCCGCCGCCAAAGTCTCTCTAAGCGGTGCGGCAACGGTTTCGGGGCGGTATCCTCTCTTATGAAGAGGGGTGCCTGACAAGTCAATCATAAGTGTGACCTTATCTTTGAGAATAAAGAATTCAATTCTCTTTCTGACTCCGTCCTCGGGGAGCTTTGATACACCGTACATTCCGCCGAGTTTTACTGAGATCGCTTTCTTGATGATCCTCTGACAGTCCGGGATTGAGTAAAGCTTACTTTTGATCGAGTGGCCGGTAACGGGATACTCATCAGAGTATTCGATAAAGTCTTCAAAGGGAAGAGCTTTTGTTTTCTCGAAAAGCTCGTCGAAACTGAATGCCTTGAAGCTTCCTACTGAAAGATAAACTCTCTCAGCGAATCTTAGAAAAATATTACATCTTGCCGCTGCAGAAGCGTCACCCTCGAAAGTGATCCTGCCGTCTATCGTTTCAATTCTTTTATAACCGAGTGCGTCAATTTCTTCACCGAGGAGTCCCTCAAGTCCGAAAAGACAGGTTGCAACGTAATTATATATCATGTGAACCTCCGATGTCACCTCTTAATTTATCGGGAAGCAGGGTACTTTTAGGTGCAGTACCCTTAGAAAGACTGAAAGTGAATTTACACCACTCGCCCTGTTTACTGTCGACCCATATATTTTCATTATGTGCTTCGATAATGGTGCGGGAAATATAGAGACCCAGTCCTACTCCCGTTTTGTCAAGTCCGCGGCTCTTATCGCTTTTGTAGAATCTGTCAAACACGTACGGAATATCATTTTCAGGGATACCGTCACCCTCATTGAATACACTGACTTCAATTTTTTGAGCATTTTCCTTGATTTCGATTACGTATTTGCCTCCGTCGCGGGAGAATTTAATTCCATTATCAAGCAGATTATAAACTACTTGGTGTATAGCATCAGTGTCACCGATAACGAACATATTGTCGTTGTCACAGCGGAAATCGACGTCAAGATGTTTTGATTCAATTCTCTGTTCCGATGATATAAGTACCTGACGGCAAAGTTCGCAAATGTCAAAGGATATTTTTGTGAATTTGCGTTCACCCGCCTGAATTTTTGAAATATCAAGAAGGGAAGAAACCAGGCGCGAAAGGCGTCTTACCTCAGAAGCGATGATTCCCAGGTAGTATTCGTGTTTTTCAGGCGGAATGGCTCCGTCGATTATACCGTCAATAAATCCTGAGATAGTTGTCATGGGGGTCCTCAGGTCATGAGAAACGTTAGCAAGGAATACGCGGCGCATTTCCTCGTTTGTAGAAAGGGAAGATGCCATGTTATTGAACGCGGTGGCAAGCTCGGATACTTCATCGTCACCGTATACTGGAATGCGCACATCAAATTTACCTTTAGCGAACATTTTTGCGGCGTGACTCATTGCCTTAATAGGCGAAACAAGTCGTTCGCTGATGAAATATACAGCAACCAGCATCGCAAGCATGATCCACAGAGTAGACATGAAAATAGTTTTTACTGTTCCGTCAAGAAGGACGTTCATACCTGCATTATCAGAACAGGCAATAACTGCACCGATGATCTTATTATCGCCTGAATATATTGGAAGTGAATAGATAATGTGTTCTTTTTCAAACAGTCCGTCAAGTTTAGAATGTTCCGAAACGTATTTGTCTGTTTTTAGTTTATTTATGAATTCACCCGGAATAGTCAGAGAGGTTCTGTCATACTGTTTATGCTCAAGGTTATGAAATGCTTCAGAACCTCCGAAGAGCAACACGTTTCCGTTTTCGTCAACGATAAGCATTGTAAGACGGTCAACGTTAACACTCATAATATCAAGGTAAGTATGAATTGTTTCGGGATATACCGTAGTGTATTCATGAATGTCATCGAAATCTTTGTTGTCGATTCCGTTACTGAGATATTCCGAAATATACTGTGCGGCGTTTTTTAACGTGTTTTCTTTAACATTGGCATTATAAGTGCTGATAATTGATGAGATGATCGTAGTCAGAATAATCATACACGATATGTTTATCAGCATAAATGCCGTAACGTATTTTATAAAGACACTTTTGAACATAGTTAGTCTCCTTTCACGGGAGAGTGATTCTGCATAAGCACAATACCGTTGCGGCACGCCGCAACGGTGATGAGCTTTGTTTTACTGAATATGTTCGAACTTATAACCAACACCCCAAACAGTCTTAAGAGACCACTTGTCGGAAACACCTTCAAGCTTTTCGCGAAGTCTCTTGACGTGAACGTCAACTGTACGTGAGTCGCCGAGATAATCAAATCCCCAAACTTTGTCGAGAAGCTGATCTCTTGTGAAAACTCTGTTGAAGTTAGAAGCGAGGAAGTAGAGAAGTTCAAGTTCCTTGGGAGGGATGTCAACGGGTTTACCGTTGAGTTTGAGTTCATATTTTTGCTTGCTGATCTCAATGTTTTCAAACTTGATAACATCAATATCGTTCTGGTTGTCATGTGCAGCATATCTGCGAAGAACAGCTTTTATACGTGCTGAAAGTTCCTTCATATCAAACGGCTTTACAACGAAGTCGTCGGCACCGAGCTCGAGACCGAGAACTTTGTCAAATACTTCTCCCTTAGCAGTGATCATAATGATCGGCTTGGATGAAGACTCACGGATCTCACGGCAAACCTGCCAACCGTCTTTCTTAGGAAGCATGATGTCGAGAAGAACGAGATCGGGCTCAAAGGATTTGAAATAGCTAATGCCCTCCA
>JAZUBG010000016.1:0-9627 GCA_045638405.1 Eubacteriales bacterium
CGTTTCCGTCAACGGAGTACACTGCGCCGTTTACCGCGCTCATTCCGCACGAGATGTTGGCACCCTCGAAGCATGGACCTGCCGCGGCGGCGGAGCAGATGATCTTGTCTCTTGAGAAAAGAGCGATCTCCGCGTTGGTGCCGAGGTCGATGAGCAGGCTATAGGCGTTATTGTCGGGAAGTCCCACGTACCCGATGCCCGACAGAATATCCGCACCGACAAATGCGGCAATTCCGGGGAGAAGTACCGCTTCACCGACACCTGTAAGTCCTGAATCGGCACCGCTTAGGCACATCTCACCGAGAAAAGCGGGAGTGTAAGGCGCGCGTCCCATGGGAGAGGGATCGACTCCCGCGAAAATGTGGAGCATGGTCGTGTTGGCAGAAACGTACATTCGGGGGACTGAGGGAATACTAAACTCACCGAGCAGTTTTTTTGCCATTTCGTTAATGGCGTTAATTAAAACTGTGCGAAGCTCACTGACACCGTTCTTCATGCAGTATTCGATTCTTGAAATAACGTCAGCACCGTAGGCACGCTGAGGATTTTCAGCACCGACTTTGCCGAGTACCGTCCCGTCGTCTGCGGAAACAAGCGCCATGGCGAGAGTTGTACTTCCGATGTCGAGGCAGAGTACGGTGTTTTTCTTTGAGACGTCGGATTTTTCCATGGAAAACGCGGAAAAATCTTCTGCCTCGGAGAGAGTAACTTTTTCACCTCCCGAGACGGTATAACGACAGGACAGAACGGTCTCACCGTTTACGTCAACTTGGCATTTTCCGCAAGTTCCTTTTCCGCCGCAGGGGTGAGGAATGTAATATCCGTTTTCTCTCAGAATATCGCTGAGAAGATTTTTTTCTCCAAAGGCGACGGATTTTTCTTCTCCGTTTCTGATTATTGTGATAAGAGGCATAATTCCTCCGTAAAGATTATTTTATACTGAAATCGGGGCGCGTGTTATGCGCCCCGTCGGTGATTTATTTGCCGTAAAACTCTTTCGCCGCCGCGAAGAATGCGTCAAGATTCTCCCACGGTGTCTCGTGGGGGATGTCGCAACCCGATGAGAGGGTGAAGTTTTCGTATGAAGCGCACTTTTCGAGGATCTTCAGCGTTTCCTCGCGTACCGTTTCGGGAGATCCCATCTTGAGAACGCCCGCGGGGTCAACATTGCCCATTACGGGGACGTCAGCGGGGAACTTTTCAAGCATTGCAGAAAGCTCGATGGAGTTACCGAAGTGGTAAGCCGCTGCACCGGTTGAAAGGAGGGAGTCGGTCATGCGGAGTACGTTGTCGCCGCAGTTGTGGTAGATAACGATGAAGCTGTCGTCCTGGAGAGCATCAACGATCTTTTTTACGTAAGGGGAAGAGAATTCTTCCTCAAGAGTGGGGGAGAGAAGACCCGCAACGGGCTCAGCCATAACAACGCCGTGCGCACCCGCATCCTTGAAAGCCTTAGCGTAATTTACGAGGAATTCTGTCACCTTTTCAAGTACGGTATGTACCATGTCGGGGTCGTCGTAACAGTCGATCATGATCTCGGACACGTCGAGAAGACGCGCTGCCAGAGAGAAAGGACCGATGATCCCCGCGAAAACGGGACGGTCTGTGATGAGCTCGCAAGCCTTGCGTATAGCTTCAACGCAGATTCCGCTTCTGCCGCTTCCGACAGTGGGGACTTCAAGAGCTTCAGCCGCATCCTCGTCCTCGATCATACGTCCCGTAACAGTGGGAACTTCATTGTCGGAGAAACGGACGGCAGCACCGAAGCATTCTGCCTCAACGGAAAGGTCCATAAGGCTGACAGACGCCGCACTGTCACATCTTGCGGCAACTTCAGCCATACCGCGAGCCTGATTTTCGCTGCTTGAGATCAACTCACGTACACTGCATCCGAGGAGGGAAACAGCGGGGAAGGAAAGAATGGGAAAAGGCTTCTTCGCGTCATGGAGAGAGGCGAGCCATTCACGCATATTGATTTTCATAATACATTGTCCTTATAATAAATGCAAAATGCAAAATGCAAAGTGCAAAATTGGGTTGTGGATTATCATGTACTGATAGAGATAACGTGCCTATGTCAATACTTTCCGAGCTTCTTTGCAAGCTCTGTGATAAGCTTCATGTTTTCAAAGGAAACGGAGCTGGGAATAGAGTGGTCGGAGGCGAACACGTATCCGCCGCCCTCCTTCATGATGGGGATGATCCTCTCCATTTCGGCGCTGACCTTCTCAAAATCGTCCCAAAGCTGTGCGTTGATTCCGCCGTGGAACGCGAGACGGTCACCGTAGAGGCTCTTGAGTCTGCCCGGGTCCATACCTGCCTTGACTTCGATCCTCTCAAGCATCTCAACACCCGTGTCAACTACGTCGGGAAGAAGAGGCTCGATGAATCCGCATGAGTGAAGCTCGGTAACAAGTCCTCTCTCGTGCGCCCAGTCAACTGCTCTCTTGTGGAAAGGCTTCAAAAGCTCGCGGTACATCTTAGGTGAGAAGAAGGGAGAGTTCTTGTAGCCCATGTCATCGTACCAGAAGATTCCGTCAAACTCATATCCTGCGTCAAGGATACGCTGGCAAAGGTCAAGTGACGTTGTCAGATAGGTATCGAACACGTCGGTGATCCATTCCGGCTCCTCGATCATGCCTGCAAGCACGTTCTCGGTACCGATCATGTGAGAGTGAGCAACGTCAAAGCCGAACCATACGACAAGCTGTAAGAATCTTCCCTCTGCCTTCCACTTCGGGTAGTTTTCCTTCAGATAATCCCACGGAATTCTGTCGTCGCTGTACTCGAACATCTTCGGCTTTGCCTCTTCCCATTTGTCGGAGTCGTCGAAATAACAGCCAAGCACCTCGGGAGTGGAGTCAAGTTCGTTAAACACCTTTTCCGTCTGACCCCAGTTGGTGGTCATGATGGTGTAGCGGTCGGTCTTTTCGATAATTTTATTGCCGAAGCGGGGAGAGTTGTCGGGTGTGATCTGAACGATCTTGTCATATCCGAAATAGTCGTCCCACGCAACGTTACGGGGGAGTCCCTCGTTATACCATCTTCGTATAGCACCTGTCCAGGGATAGTCAACCATAAGCATACGGTCAATATCCTGGCGACGGTATGTACGGAGCATACGCTCACGGGTAGTTAACGTAATAGCCATAACAGCCTCCGATCATTTGCAGAATTCTACTGCCGCATCAGCCGCGCTTGCCGCGTCAACTGTGTAGCAGTCTGCACCGATTGCCGCGCGGAATTCTTCATTTACGGGTGCGCCGCCGATCATGATCTTGACCTGATCGCGGATTCCCGCAGCCTCAGCCGCTTTAACCACATCAGCCATAACGTTCATTGTTGTGGTGAGAAGTGCGGAGCAGCAGATAACCTGACAACCCTCGTTCTTAGCGGTCTCAACGAAGGTCTCGGGAGCAACGTCTGTACCAAGGTCGATAACCTCAAGACCCTTACCCTCCATCATCATCTTAACGAGGTTCTTTCCGATGTCGTGAAGGTCGCCCTGAACGGTACCGATGCAGACCTTGCCCTTAGCCTCAACGCCGCTTTCGGCGAGGTGGGGCTTAAGTACGGAAATACCCATGTTCATAGCGCGTGCGGAAACGAGAACCTCGGGAACGAAAACTTCACCTGCTTTGAACTTTTCGCCTACAACGCTCATGCCTGCGAGGAGGGCATCGTTGAGGATAGCTGCGGGCTCACAGCCCTCGTCGAGCGCCTGCTGAACGAGAGTTTTAACGAGCTTTGACTTGCCCTTCTGAAGATTTTCGGAAATTTCAAGTAAAATGGACATGATATATTCTCCCTTTATCGTGTTATTTTCATTATTATTTTGGGCTTTGAAAAGCCACATTTTCTCAAATACAATTATAACAAATTTTTTTGTTGAAAACAATAGAAAAGCAAAAAAATATCTGTCGGCATACAGGAAAACGTACTTTTCTGCGGGTAAGGTGAATAAATAAGTGTGCGGAACAATAATTTCGACCGACTGTTGAAAATCACCTCATTTCTCATTGAAAATGCACCTCCGTTGTGCTATACTTGAAGTGTAGAAGCTCCCGTGCCAATTTACCAAAGGAGACGTACCATGTTTGAGAGAAACAGCTTTATTAAAGCAACTGAAAACTACAACACATTCGAAGATGCCGTACCCGCGTATTACTTCAGACGTGCCTTTACCGTCAATGATACCTGCATCTGCAAGCTGCGCGTTGCGGTATGCGGCTTTTACGAGCTGTACTTCAACGGTGAGCATATTACGAGAGGCTTTCTCTCTCCATACATCAGCAACCCCTGCGACATAGTTTACTACGACGAGTACGACGTTACCTTAGAGGGCGGCGAAAACGTGATCGGGCTTATTCTCGGTAACGGTTTTCAGAACAATCCGGGCGGTCATATCTGGGACTTTGATAAAGCTTCATTCAGAAGCGCGCCGCTGATGGCTCTTGAGGTGACCTACGCCGAAAACGGCGAGGAAAAGGTGCTTCTCACAAGTGCTGACGGATTCAGAACGCACCCGTCTCCCATCAGAAGCGACGACTACCGCTTCGGCGAGTATTACGACGCGAATTATGAGATAGAAGGCTGGAATAGCAAGGGATTTGACGACTCAGACTGGATTCCCGCCCTCAGCGCCTCCGCTCCCACGGGAGAGGTGAGACGTGCAGACGTGCCGCCAATCGTGAAGGAGAAGGAGATCCGTCCCGTTTCCGTCACCCCATTCGGAGATGACTTCATCTACGACTTCGGTGAATCGAACGCAGGCGTGTGCCGACTTAAAATAAACGGGTACGCAGGACAGAAAATCGAGCTTCGTCACGCAGACTCTCTCAGGGACAGAGACCTCAACCTTGAGCAGATCTGGTTCAACCGCGACGTGTGGGAGCGTGACCGCGAGATAGTTCACCGTGACGTTTACGTCTGCCGCGGCGGCGAAGAGGTGTACGAGCCAAGTTTTACTTACCACGGCTTCCGCTACGTGAAGGTAAGCGGTATTACGGCGGATCAGGCGACACTTGAACTGCTCACCTACCTCGTTTACCACACCGAGCTTCATGTGAGAGGCGATTTTGAGTGCTCAGATCCCGCAGCAAACAAGCTTCAGGAGATCACACGCCGCAGTATACTTTCGAATTTTCATCACTTTCCCACTGACTGTCCTCAGAGAGAGAAGAACGGCTGGACGGCAGATGCCGCACTGTCAAGCGAAGCGGCGCTCATGAACTTTGATCCCGAGGTAAACTACCGCGAGTGGATGAGAAACATCTGCAAGGCACAGGCGGAAAACGGAAGTCTCCCCGGAATCGTGCCCACAGGCGGTTGGGGATTCCAATGGGGCAACGGTCCCGCATGGGACAGCGTTATTGTAACGCTTCCCTATAACGTGTACGTTTTACGCGGCGAGACGGATATGATTCGTGAGTCTGCGGAATATATAGTAAAATACCTTCGTTACCTCAGAACGAGATGCGACGAAAACGGACTTCTCGCCATCGGACTCGGCGACTGGTGCCACGTGGGAGGTATTTCCCCGAAGGCTCCGCTGATACTTACGGATTCCGTGATCTCAATGGACATCGCGCGAAAGGCGGCTGTAATGTTCGGTGCCGTCGGACTTACGGCAGAGGCGGAAGCGGCGAAAAAGGAAGCGGAAAAGTACCGAGACGCGATAAGAGCGCATCTTATAGATTTTGACACCCTGTGCGTTGTCGGAAACTGTCAGACAAGCCAGGCGATGTGCATTTTCTACGACGTCTTTGAGGAAAGCGAAAAAGCTGCCGCATTTGAAAAACTTCTTGACTTCATCAGTGAAGCTGACGGACATATGGATTTAGGCGTACTCGGCGGCAGAGTCATCTTCCGCGTGCTATCCGACTTCGGCAGGGGCGACCTTGCTTATAACATGATCACCCGTGAGGATTATCCGTCATACGGTAACATTCTCACCCGCGGTGCCACGACTCTTTGGGAGGATTTCCATCCCCACGGCGTGTCGTCAATGAATCATCACTTCTGGGGAGACATCAGCGCGTGGTTTATTGAGTACGTTGCAGGTATCAGGCTTAACCCCACGGGACGTGACGTGAATACCGTCACTGTGAAGCCGTCATTTATCGCTTCCCTTGATCACGCATCTGCTTACCACGTAGCCCCCGCAGGAAAAATTGAGGCTTCGTGGAAGCGGACGGAGGGAAGTATAGTCCTCGATATAACCATTCCCGACGGAATTGCGGCTACAACGGAACTTGAAGAAGGTTTCGTTTTCGCTGACGGATGCCGCGTGAAACCCATCACAAGCGGCACGTATGAGATAATCGCGAAGGGTACGGTGTCTGAGTGATCTGAATGTAAATATAACAAACACAGCCGCAAGCATTGTGCTTGCGGCTGTAGTTTACTTTAATTTAAGAAAAATATTCTAAAAGGTCGCTGTCGTCTGCGGGGAGAATCATTCCCGTTTTGCCATGGTCTTCCATGAACTGAACAAGTTCTTCTCCTTGAAGGACTTTACCTGATAAGTTCACATAATAAACATCGACAGCATTCCAATCATCGCTCTCCTGATCATACACTATACGAACAGCGGATAAAACGTCGCCCGTAGTACCGACAACTAAAGTGATTAATACATCTTTGGACGAATACGGCTCAACGTTTTCACACCATTCATTACCTTCTTTGTCTAACCAATCGGAATCCTTGTTTAAATCCCACGAGTATATTTGAAAATCACTCCAGCCGTTATCCTCGAGCTCTGTTTTAATTTTTGTTACGGAGTCCTCTCGTTTTTTATAGCTGTCGTATTTAATATTACAACCTAATCCTGCACTGTTCTCGATATATTCGTCGAACAATATGCAAACCCCGTTTTCTTTAAAGATAAGATAACCGCTGACCGTTGTACTGTCCTTGTACGACCAATCATACAGACTGTAATGTAAATCCGGTGAAATATCTTCTCCGAAAACATATTTTCCATCCTGCATAATAGCAGTACCATCCACAGCAGGACCTTTGGTTATACCCAGTGAGAATGTCACAGATTTCGAGCTGACTGAAAGGATATGAATAGTTCCATTCCCAACGTACGGATAATTCACCCATTCCCCAACATAACTTTCATCGGGGATTACCTCTTTTGAGGAGGGCTCTACAGGTTCGACGCTTGAGCTTGACGTATCCGGGTTTTCTGCTTGTTTCAGAAACTTTACGGTAACAACGTCACCTTCAGTACAAATGAAAAGCTTCTCGGCAGTTACTATGAAATAATCATCAAAAAACTCAATATATCCGTTTATTAAATCTTCATACGGCCTGAAAACCGTACTGTACGGTGACCAATGAAAGTGCGGCGACAACTCTTTACTGAAATAGTATTTACCGTCTCGCTCAAGTGCAACTGCTTCAAGTCCAAAAGCTTTTGCACTTCCGAAATTCACGGTGATCCTATCACTTTCTACCGAAGTTACGTTTGCCCAATACGTTGAATTTTGACTGAGCCAAGTACCAACATAGCTCGCGTCGGGGGTCACTCCTTTTGGAGTGTCTCTAAAATATTCCGAAAGGTCGCTGTCGTCTGCGGGTAAGATAAAATCAGTTTTGCCGGTGTGATCGCGGAACGCTTTAAGAGTATCACCTTTCAGAAGTGTTCCGTGTTGATTTGCATAGTAAACCTCGACAGGCTCCCATTTTTGTGTTTGATCATTAAATACGATACGAACAACAACATCTACTCCGTTATAACTGCCTAACAGATTATATATTACGGTTTTGTATTCCGGATCGTACGGATCTATTTTCACATTCCATCTTTTGAGACTGTCAGGTTCGGTTTTTATACGTTTGATACCTTCCCATCCCTTTTCTTCGAGCGTACCTATAACACCGTCAATCACTTTAGCTGCATCATCGGGAAGTTCCCTCGGACTGGTTCCGGTCTCGTGTTTTTCGGTGTATTTTGTTGACGAAGTTCGGTTAGTTGGACCGGTCATGGTATAGGATATACAGTCAGCGTAAAACTCAAAATATCCAGTGATATTGTTACATCCTTCATGTTTTCCGTAATCATAATGATAAAATTCAAAATACGGTGATATATCTTTGGCAAAAACGTACTTTCCATCTTTTTTGACAGCAACAGTTTCAAGTTCAAGTCCTTTATATTCCGTATAGCTGAAAATTATTGTTTCAGAATCTACCGCCTGTATGGTCAATGTTATATCTGAATCCTCATAGGTCTTTCCCTCATGGGCAAACAAATGCCTCCATTTTCCGACATGACTCTGATTCGGCTCGATTTCAGTTTGGCTATCCGAGGGAAGCTGTGGTTCTGTTTTTTCGGTAGTTTCAACATCCGGTTCAACAGATCCTGTATCATCGGGATCATCCACCTCTGTTTCGGAGGTCTTGGGAGTGTCAGTGGTCTTTTCTGAATCTGTTTTGCCATTTTCGCCTCCGGATGTGTTCGCGGCGCATGAAGTCAGGGTCAAAAGCAGTACTAAAACGAGAATTATTATTCGTTTGGTCATGAGACTACCTCCTTTCATCTTTTCTCTCAACTAAAAAAGCGCATAAGTCACACTTCACGGTGCGGCTTATGCGCTGACTTTGATGAAGATCATGTGATGGGGAACGACCCGTATCCCATCGTGAGTTGGCATAAAACCGCTACATGTATATACTGTTCTCACCGTACATCACCTCCGATTTTATTTCCATCTTAATTATAGCATCGTTTCCTTTTATTGTCAACTTGTGAATTTCCACAAAAAAACCATGTCGTTTCTTGCACATTAACCAAATATCGTGGATTTTACAATGATTTATAATCACTATTGACAAAACCGCTTTAATGTGGTAGAATGATAAAGCGTTACTGCATTTAATATACTATATATAAATAAATCGAAAGAACGGTGACTCAAATGGAACGTAAAAGCGGCGTGCTTATGCACATTACATCTCTCTTCGGAGACTATTCTGCGGGAAGCTTCGGAGACGAGGCGAAATATTTTATAGATTTCCTCTCTGACGCGGGATTTTCCTATTGGCAGGTGCTCCCCTTCTGCATGGCGGACGAATATAACTCCCCCTATAAATCATTCTCAGCCTTCAGCGGAAACCCCTTCTTTATCGACCTTCCCACTCTTTATAAAAAGGGACTTATCACAAAAGCGGAGCTTGACGACGCCCGTCAGGAGACTCCCTACGCCTGCGAATTTGACAGACTCCGCGAGGAGAGATTTGCTCTTCTCACAAAAGCGGCTCTCCGCGTGAAGGACAGAAGCGAGGCGGAAAAATTCATCGACGGTAACTCCTACCTTGAGGCTTTCTGCCGATTCATGGCGCTTAAGGAGGCTAACGGCGGCGAAGACGTGCCGTGGGACAAGTGGACGGTAGACACTTACGACGAAGACACTCTCTTCGCGTGGAAGTTCATGCAGTACGAGTTCTTCACTCAGTGGGCAGAGATCAAAAAATACGCCAACGACCGCGGAATCGGTCTCATCGGTGACATTCCGATCTACGTGGCGCAGGACAGCTCCGACGTCTGGAGCCGCCGCGAGATGTTCAAGCTGGACCGTAACGGTCAGCCCACCGCAGTTGCCGGATGCAGCC
>JAZUBG010000017.1:0-2025 GCA_045638405.1 Eubacteriales bacterium
TAAGACCGCTTGGCCTCCGACTTGGTTACAAGTCTCAGGTGCCTGAGGTCTGCCCCGACTGCGGTGAAAAGCATTTCATGTTTGCGGGATGCGGTACTCAGCTTGCCGAAAACGAACTGAAACGTCTCTTCCCCACAGCGCGAATTGCACGAATGGACCACGATACCACTCAGGGAAAGCTTGCCTACGAAGAACTGCTCACTTCCTTCAGAAACGGAGGCGCGGATATTCTTCTCGGTACCCAGATGGTAACTAAGGGACACGATTTCCCGCGGGTCACCACAGTAGGTGTGCTTAACGCTGACTCTTCCCTGTTTCTTGACGATTACAGAGCAAACGAAAGGACTTTCTCAATGCTCACTCAGGTAATCGGGCGTGCGGGAAGAAGTGAGCTTGGAGGCGTGTCGGTAATACAGAGCTTCAACACTGACAGCGATATAATAGCTCTCGCATCAAAGCAGGATTACCGTTCCTTCTACGAAAACGAGATAAGACTGCGCCGTCAGCTTACATTCCCTCCCTTCTGCGACATCGCAGTGATCACAATTTCCTGTTCCGATGAAGCTATGCTTTCTCAAGCGGCTCTCCGCATGGGCGAGAGGATCAGAGAACATATAAGAGAAGAGTTCACCGACGTACAAGCGATAATCTACGGCCCCTTTGAAGCACCCGTTTACAAGGTGCAGAACGTGTGCCGCCTCAGATTCGTTATAAAATGCCGCCTGAACCGCAGAACCCGTGAGTTTATCTCATCTCTCCTCTGCGACTTCTCAAAATCAGGTAAGGCTTCCGCCAAGGGTGTCTCACAGGTTAGAGTCACCGCTGACCTTAACCCCACAACCATATAAATTAGTTTAATTTTTTGATAAATTTACATACTTTTTGATTTGAAAGGAATCACGGATAGTTATGGCACTTCTGAATATAATAAAGAAAGGCGACGATACACTTCGCAAGGTATGTCGCCCCGTTGAAAAGATCTCCCCCAGAATCCTCACTCTTCTTGACGACATGAAGGATACTCTCATCGACTCCGAAGGCGTAGGTCTTGCGGCTCCTCAGATTGGTGTGCTTCGCAGAATCGCTCTCGTTATCGATACAAACGATAACGACAAGCTCTACGAGCTTATCAATCCCGAGATCATCGAGCGTGAGGGCGAGCAGGAAGAGATGGAAGGCTGTCTCTCCGTTCCCGGCGAATGGGGTATCACTCACAGACCTATGAAGGTCACAGTCAAGGCTCTTGACAGAAACGGAAATGAGTTTACAGTTTCCGGTGAGGGTCTCACCGCGCGCTGCTTCTGCCACGAGATCGACCATCTCGACGGAAAGCTCTTCATTGACGAGGCTGTTCATATGCTTACAAAGGAAGAGATCGCTGAGGTCATGGGTTAAACCCGACGGAGAAAGAATCATGAGAATAGTTTTTATGGGTACGCCCGATTACGCTCTTGAGTGTCTTCGTGCGGTATATAATAATCCGAACGCCGATGTCGTAGGTGTCCTCACTCAGCCCGACAAGCCGAAGGGACGAGGCATGAAAATGATCCCGCCTCCGGTTAAGGTATTTGCCGAGGAGAAGGGTATTCCCGTTTATCAGCCAACGACTCTTAAGGACGGAGTTTTCGAGGATACCCTCCGCGAGCTTGATCCCGAGCTTATCATCGTTGCCGCTTACGGCAACATCTTACCTAAATACGTACTCGATTATCCGAAGTACGGATGCGTAAACGCTCATGCATCTATCCTTCCCCGTCACAGAGGTGCGGCTCCCATCAACAGAGCCATCATGGCGGGCGATACCGAGACGGGTGTTGCCGCAATGTTCATAGACGTGGGACTTGACACGGGAGACGTTATCTTTACAAGCACCACTCCCATTAGCGACGACGATGACGTAGGAACTCTCCACGACAGACTTGCACTTATCGCAGGCGAGGCTATGTCACGTGTTGTTGACATGGCACATGAAGGTCCCCTCCCCCCTCACCCCCAAACAGAAGAAAAGCGGAGGGCAAGCGGGCT
>JAZUBG010000018.1:0-2125 GCA_045638405.1 Eubacteriales bacterium
TGCAAACGAGGGGTTGCCCCTACGGGATTCTGAGAAGATTTTGTCCGCTGACGGAGGTTAGGTACGGTTAAAGGATAACGCACCGTTGACACCTCATCCACTCCCAATTCACGAAGTGAATGAATGGTCCCACCCTTCTCCGCTGGAGAAGGCATAATGTATCGCTGACGGATATGACGTAAAGTTGATGGGTGAACGTAAAGCTTTAGGTTCATGTGACGGGCGTATTTGCCGTCCGTATTTCTAACAGTCTGCGCTGTGCGCTATATAAAAAAGATAGATAAATAAATATATATATAATATATTCAGTAGTACGTCGCAGTAGGTAACCGTAAACTGTTGAAAAACGTTGATTTTGGCGAAAATCCCCTTATTTTAAAGGGTTTTCTAAAACTTCTGATTATTGAAAATCCCGTTGATTCAGTATTTACTCAATATTGAAACCTTTGAAAACTTCACATTTTTTACTTACAAGATGAAATTTCAGAGATTTTTTTCACTTTGCGGAAATTTTTGACTTTTCCTCATTGGAAAAGGAACGTCTCAAAACCCGATCTGATTTTCGTCAATACGGAAATATTTCCCCTTTTCCAAAAATTCAAAGAACCGTTTTTCAATATTTCCACATACGGGAAATATTCCCCTAAATAATGGGCTGATCAGCCTTTCAGGAAAAATTTCACTGTGTTTTCAACGGATTATCACGAGTTTTCAACATGGTTTTCAACACCTGTTGAAAACTTATGGAAAACTATGTATTATTCAAAGTTTGTTCCCTTTTTATAGGTTTTAACCGCACTTTTTCCTCAAGGGGGTGTGGAAATCAAACTCTTTTAACTTCCTTGATGATGTCTGCGATCTCTGCTTCAAGTACGGGATCAATAGATACCTGCTTGTCTATTGCAGCAAGATTTGAATGTACCGTACTGTAGTCACGGTTGCCCATAAGAGCACCGATCTTGGGAAGAGAGAGAGCTGTCATATCTCTTATGATACGCATAGCGACGTTACGGGCGGTTTTAATTTCCTTGGTACGCTTACGTCCGTAAATATCCTCTTCCGTGGTCTTAAAGCGTCTGGCAACGCATGACACGATATTTTTTACGATGTCCTTGTCAGACTCCGTCTCACGTATGAATTCGGGAACGGTACTGCGTACCATTTCGATTGTGATGGGCATTCCTGAAAGGAAGTGGTTGGCACCCAGCTTCTTCATAACGCCCTCGATCTGACGGATGTTGGACTGAAGCTTCTCAGCAAGATAGGTAAGCACGTCAATGGGGATAACAAGATTGTTCTGATTTGCCTTGTTCTGGAGAATAGCGAGACGTAATTCAAAATCCGGAGGCTGAATATCAACTACAAGTCCGCTTTCAAAGCGGCTGCGGATTCTTTCCTCAAGAGTTACCATTTCGTGAGGGGGCTTATCGGAAGTGATAATGATCTGCTTGTGATCTTCGTACAGCGCATCAAAGGTATGGAAGAATTCCATCTGAGTGGATTCCTTACCTGCGATGAACTGAATGTCGTCAATGAGAAGCATATCGGCGGTGCGGTACTTTTCGCGGAACTCTGAATTCTTCTTAATACGGATAGATTCGATAAGCTGATTCATGAATTCCTCTCCCTTAACGCAGATAACGCGCATGGAGGGATTCTTCTTCAGCACCTCGTTGGCGATAGCGTACATAAGGTGGGTCTTACCGATACCGCTGTTTCCGTAGAAGAAGAGGGGGTTATACTTTGTACCGGGGTTCTCAGCAACGACTCTCGCGCCTGCGTGAGCCAGCTTGTTTGAGGAGCCGACGATGAAGTTTTCAAACGTATAGTCGGGATTGAACTGCAGGTTTCTCTCGCGAACTCTCAGCTTATCAAAGCCCTCGCCCTTGGAGAGATGCTCTGCGATGAGGTCTTCCTCGGCACGGGCGGTGTCAAGGTCGCCGTCTTCATCGTAATGCTTGATGAAGGTGTCATGAGGCATAAAGAAATCGTCTGCAGGCTCAAAGACGTCGCTCTGGAGCTGTTCTGCACTCTCAGACGCGGGAGCGGGGGCATTAGCGGCTGATGCTTCAGCGGCTTCATGCTCAGCTTTTCTGCGGCGGAGAAGCTCCATGGGAGAGATGAT
>JAZUBG010000019.1:0-4513 GCA_045638405.1 Eubacteriales bacterium
CGTTGCAGGCGGCGGTACAGCTTACCTCAACCTTATTGACAAGGTTGCTGCTGTTGCTGGGACAGTTGGAGGCGACGGGAAGACCGGTGTTAACATGGTTCTCCGTGCGCTTGAGGCTCCCGTACGTCAGATCGCTGAGAATGCAGGCTTTGAGGGCAGTGTTATCGTAAACACCATCCGCAACAGCGGCAAGATCGGCTACGGCTTCGACGCTTACAAGGAAGAGTACGTTGATATGATGGAGGCAGGTATCGTTGACCCCGCAAAGGTAACAAGAAGCGCACTCCAGAACGCATCCAGCGTTGCTTCCACAGTTCTTACTACAGAGGCTCTCGTGGCTAACAAGCCCGAGCCCGAAGCTCCTGCGGCTCCCGGTATGGGCGGCGGCATGGGCGGCATGTATTAAAAAACAAATATCCGCGTCTTGGGGTGATACTTCGTTTGGAGTATCACCCCGATTCTATTCGCCTTTCGGCGGGTTCTCCCCCTCGCAGTGATATTCGACCATCGTCCGAGTGATATTTGCTACGAAAGTTTAGGGTCGAACAGAATATCACGCTTTGTTGCGCAGATCAGTTATTTTGTAAAATGCTCCTCAAAAAAATGAAAAACAAAAATATTTTTCCGTTTTTATAAGGAAAAGCCATTCTCCCATTCGTATAATAGGTGAACAGGGCAAACAATACCCAAATTTCAAGGAGGAAATACCATGGATAACGGCGCCGGTAGCTACCGCCGTTTCCTCGATGGTGATGGCAGTGCCTTTTACGAAATGATGGGGGAGATTTTCACCGCCCTCGTATTCTTTATAAACCGTTACGTCCGAGACGTCCACACCGCTGAAGACATAGCAATAGATACAATGTCTGAGCTGATCGTACATAAGCATCGGTACAATTTCAAGGTGTCCCTTAAAACGTATCTTTTTATGATGGGCAGAAGCCGTGCCCTGGACTACCTTCGCAGATGCAAGATCGTTGATCTTGTGCCGCTTTCCGATGCGTATCATCGATCCGACGATGAAGCAGACTTGGAGAGGCTCGTTCTCGCTGACGAAAAGCACCGCGCGGTCAACTCTGCCGTTGCTATTCTGCCCCGTGATATGCGCGATGCCGTACATCTCGTGTATTTTGAAGAAATGACGTACAAAGAAGCCGCCAAGGTTATGAAGAAAAACGTAAAGCAGGTCGACAATCTCCTTCAAAGAGCAAAAAAGGAACTTCACACTATTCTTAGAGAGGATGGTGAGCTACTATGAGAAATCTAAGCGAAGCAAAGGCGGAAATTTTTCGCCTCAGCGAGAAAAAAATTGCAGAGAGAAAGAAAAATCTTCGACGTACTGCGGCATTTTGCATCCCGATCTGCCTCTTTTTAACGGTCTTTTCGGCGACTGCCCTTCAAAAGACGCTGCTTGTACCTCAGGACAAGATCACAGAATGCACCGACGGAGAAAGCACCGATAAAACGCCCGAAGGTACAGCAGGTGACATTGAAATGCCCACCGATACAACGCCCCCGAACACCGAAGAAAATGCAGATACGGACATTCAGTTCGGAGTCAACGATATTCCAACAGGCGGTAATATACCGTCTACACCCCCCGGCAACAGTTCAAGCGAGCCTCCCTCACCTGCCGACTCCCCCATCCCTGCGAATTTCAGATTTTCCATTACGTGGGGCACCTACGGTATCAGCTCATACGACAGTGCAAGCGGCACTCTCATAAAGAGCTCGGATGCAACGAATCCCGAAGATTACGTAACGTCATATTCCCTGAATACCGCGGCAAGAGAGCAGATATACAACGTTCTCAAGGCTTTGGATATAAGCTCATACCCCGACGTCTACGACCCCCACGGCGGAAAACTCACATCCGACCCGTCAATGACTCTTATTCTGTCGGTGAAGATGGGCTCTGTGGAGAAGACCGTCACCGCTGAGGACATCGCTCTGACCTATGAAGCGGATAATCTGAAAGGTCAAAATTTCCTTGATACCTGCCGCGTAATAACAAATATCCTCACCTCTGCGGATGAGTGGAACAGTTTGCCCGAATACGAATTTTTCTACGATTGATTTTGCTCATGAAAGGAGATTTCCCCATGAAACGAAACCGCATACTTTTAATAGCCGTCAGCCTTCTGCTTCTCGCTTCAATGACTTTAAGCCTCGTCGGCTGTGGAGCAAAAAAAGAAGCTGAAGCTCTGTCCGAGACAGTGAAAAAATCGGGTGAGACCGAAAACGAAAAAGCACTCCCACCGTCAAAGGTACTGTCGGAAAGCATTTCACCGAACAACGTAGACAACACAGAGCTTATTGATGAAGACAACGTTCTCGCCGCCGATTTCGCAGTCCGTCTTTTTAAGGCAAGCGAAAAAGACGGTGAAAACACTCTCATCTCTCCCCTTTCCGTGCTTTATGCCCTGGCAATGACTCAGAACGGTGCAGACGGCGCAACTCTCAGCCAGATGGAAGAAGTCCTCGGTTTGCCAAAAGATAAATTGAACAGCTATCTATGGAATTACATCAAGACACTTCCTCAGGGCGAAAGTTACAAAATGACTCTTGCAAACTCAATATGGTTTAAAGACTCGGAAGATTTCACAGTGGATCACGATTTCCTTCAGACTAACGCAGACTACTACTCTGCCGATATTTTCAAGTCAGCTTTCAACGAGCAGACTCTGAAAGACGTGAACACCTGGGTCAACGAAAGTACAGACGGCATGATCCCTCACATACTTGATGAGTTGAGCAAGGATTCCGTTATGTATCTTATCAATGCTCTCGCCTTTGATGCCGAGTGGGCGTCAAAGTACTACGACTTCGAGGTAAGAGAAGACTTTTTCACCGGAGAGGACGGAAACAGATCTCTCGTGGAATTTATGCACGGCAGCGAAAGCCGTTACCTCTCGGACGGCAAGGCTACGGGATTCATGAAAAACTACGCAGGCGGAGGATATGCCTTCGTTGCCATGCTCCCGAACAAGGGGGTCAGCGTCAGTGAATATATAGAAAGCCTTGACGGCAAAAAGCTTCACGATATGCTGTCAGATCCGCAGAGATGTGAAGTCCTCACCAGGCTCCCCAAGTTTGAGGCAGAGTATGACGTTGAAATGAGCAATATTCTTGAAGGTATGGGTATGAGCAACGCCTTCGATATTAACAGCGCCGATTTCAGCGGTATCGGAACATTCAGAGATAATAATATTTGTATCGGCAAAGTAATTCACAAGACGTTTATATCGGTAGGAGAGTCGGGAACAAAAGCAGGTGCCGCAACGATTATTGATATGATCGCGGGTTCGGCTGCCGGCGGAGAAGACCGCGAACCGCCAAAGGAGGTCTTCCTTGACAGACCCTTTGTATATATGCTCATTGATACAGAAAACAACGTGCCGTTCTTCATCGGAACCATGATGAGTATCGGCGAATGATCCCAAAAAGCCAAATCCACCCAAGCGAGTCTCCTTAAAAAGCTGAAAACCGCCTTTCGGCGGTTTTTCAGCCTACTGACAAAGTCTGTTATCTTGTCATAATGCTTAAAAGTTTTGATCGACCTTTTGGGGGAGGTCGTGTGGTTTACTACTTGGCTATGCCAAGTAGGGGCAAAGTCCTGAATCGTCCTCCGCAGAGGACGAAATTTCCCCTATTCGTCCGAAAAGCGGCGCACAAGATCATCAAGTTAAGCCTCCCCCATCGGGGGAGGTGGCATACCGTAGGTATGACGGAGAGGGTCCCGAATAAAAACTGCCCTCTCAGTCACCATACGGTGACAGCTCTCCCGGCGGGAGAGCCTTTTGGTTTTTTTATCTTAATGACATTGGCACGCCGCGCATCCCCTTTTTACTAAGGGTCTGACTTTCGTATAATTTGACAAAACCGCCTTTCGGCGGTTTTTGCTTTTTATGTGAGCGAGAATGTTGGGCGACAGTAATCATGCGTAACGCAGACGGAGGGAAAACAAAACCTTTTTACTTTCAAAATAATCAACTCTCACAATAATTCGTTCATAACGCTTTAATATTTATATAATTGTGCAATTGAAAAAACTCGGATTTTGTGGTATTATTTTTAACGTAAAATTTTATACAATTTTGAAAGGAAATTTCAAAATGGAAAACACTAAGAAAACATGGCGCGAGAACAAGTGGATCCGCGCGGCTATCCCCGCACTCCTTCTCCACTGCAGTATCGGTACAGTTTACTGCTGGTCTCTCTTCAGCGAAAATATCGGTAAGCATATCGGATTTTCCAAGGGCGCTTGCGAGTGGGCATTCAGCCTTGCGATCTTCTTCCTCGGTATGTCCGCGGCATTCCTCGGCAATTTTGTAGAAAAAGACATTCATAAGGCTTCTCTTATCGCTTCCTTCTGCTTTGCAGGCGGTATGGCAGGTACAGGCTTCTTCATCTGGTACGGCGGTAACCACCAGGGCAGCCTTATCTCCCTCATCGGTATCTACCTTTGCTACGGTCTTATCATGGGTATCGGTCTCGGTACAGGTTACCTCTC
>JAZUBG010000020.1:0-13615 GCA_045638405.1 Eubacteriales bacterium
TTTGATATTTAGTTTATATCCCCTCGGACAACTTTTCGGCAAGCTCGTCTAATGCGATTCCCATAGCGGAAAAACCGCTGTCAAGGACGGCAAGCTTTACGCTTTCACGGGTAAATGAGCATCCCGTAAGTGCTTTCAGAAGGGATTCAGTCCCGTCGTTTGTGAAAAAATCTCCGCGTACTTCCGCCTCTTCGATAACGCCGCCTTTGACTCTCAGGCGTACGATAACGTTTCCGCCGGTAAAAGCGCAGTGCTTCTCAAAATCGAATTTCGGAGACTTTACGGAAAGGTTTCCGTGTCTCTCCGCGCGGAAACGCTCATTTGCGATCTCTTCAATACGGCAGATGTCAGACTCCGTAGGCTCGTAAACTTTGTCTCCCGTCATAAAGCGGACAAGATAGTCCATAAACTCACTGGGAGTTTTCACCTTGTTCGTGAGAGGTGCCATGTTGCAGACTCTGCTGCGTACGGATTTTATTCCCTTTGAGCTTATCTTATAGTCAGGTGGTGTCGTGGCTCTCGCCATCTCGTCAATATCTACGGAAAAGAGAAGCGTTCCGTGGTGAACGGTCTTACCGCCTGCGCGGTACTGAGAGTTACCCGACACTTTTTTATCACCAACGGTCACGTCGTTACGTCCGTTTATCTCAGCATCTATCCCAAGCTCGCGAAGGCAAGTACAGATAGGCTCAAGGTAACGGCGGAAGTCGATATCCCCTTCTCTTTTTTCAATAAAGGCAAACTGTATGCTACCCTCGTCCTGGTACACCGTGCCTCCTCCGGACAGACGGCGCACGATGTCAATACCTTTTTCGCGTGCGTAGGCAACATCAACTTCCTCATGGATATTCTGATAGCTTCCCACTACAATAGTGGGGCGTGGTTGCCACAGTGTGAACACGTCATCGTCAAAGGTGCGTTCAGTGGCAAAGTAATATTCCGCCGCAAGATTCAGACTTACGTCGGGTGACGAATAATTTACGTATATCATCAGTCCGGATTACGCTCCGCAAGAAGATTATGGTACTTTTGATAGAACTCGTAGAAGTATCCGCCGTCAAGAGCTTCGCGGATCTTACGCATAAGTTCGTTGTAGAAATAAAGGTTATGGGAAACCGCAAGCATCATACCGAGAGCCTCCTTTGCCTTGATAAGGTGGCGGATGTAGGAACGGCTGTGGTGACGACAAGCGGGACAGTTACAGTTTTCGTCAATGGGACGGGGATCTCTTGCATACTTCTCGTTGCAAAGATTCATCTTACCGTTCCATGTGAACACGTTGCCGTGACGTGCGTTACGGGAGGGCATTACACAGTCGAAGAAGTCAACACCGCGGTAAACGGCTTCAAGGATATTCTGAGGTGTACCAACGCCCATAAGATAACGGGGCTTGTCAACCGGCATATAAGGCTCAACGGCATCAATAATGCGGTACATTTCCTCTGCAGATTCACCTACTGCAAGACCGCCGATAGCGTAACCGTCACAGGGAATCTGAGTGATGGCCTTCATGTGCTCGATTCTGAGATCTTCGTATACGCTTCCCTGGTTGATACCGAAGAGCATCTGCTTCTTGTTGATGGTCTCGGAGAGAGAATTAAGTCTGTCCATCTCAACACGGCATCTCTCAAGCCAGCGTACCGTTCTCTCGCATGAACGCTTTGTGTACTTATATTCAGCGGGGTTTTCAATGCACTCATCAAACGCCATGGCGATGGTGGAGGCAAGATGTGACTGGATCTGCATGCTCTCCTCAGGACCCATGAAGATACGCTTTCCGTCGATGTGGGAAGCAAAATAGACGCCCTCCTCCTTAATCTTGCGGAGACCCGCAAGGGAGAACACCTGGAATCCGCCGCTGTCCGTGAGTGTGGGGCCCTTCCAACCGGTGAACTCGTTAAGTCCACCCATATCGTGAACCAGCTTATCACCGGGACGGATGTGAAGGTGGTATGTGTTAGACAGCATTACCTGACAGCCTACGTCCTCAAGGTCCTCACTGGAAAGTCCGCCCTTGATGGCACCGCAGGTTGCAACGTTCATGAAAACGGGGGTCTGTATTGTGCCGTGAGGCGTTTCAAGCTCACCGCGGCGAGCCTTACATTTTTCGTCGGTTGTTTTGAGTTTGAACATTTTTATACCTCTGTTGTTGATTATTTATCTTATTCATCGTTTGTGCGATCTTACTTATTGATTGTTAGACGAACGACGGCAATTTACTGAAGCCTCCACCAATGGGGGAGGGGTATACCGTAGGTATGACGGAGAGGGGTTATGAAGCTATACATCTCCCTCTCACCCGCGTACGCGGGAGCTCTCCCTGAGGGCGAGCCTATTTATTCTTGCCGTAGTGATATTGACAGACAATTATGTCCTTTTTATCCAAGTCTTGCGAACTGTCTGTCGATGGACGAGCGTTTAACTTCAAATGCTACGGGGCGTCCGTGAGGACAGGTTCGGATAACGCTTCCGCCGTCCTTCGGTTTCACGAAGAGCCTGTCGCATATCCACTTTATATGTGTTGTGTCATATACTCTGCCGCCCTTGATCGCCGCCTTGCAGGACGCCTGGAACAGCCTTGCGGAGAAAAATTCCTCAGCCGCCGCGTCAAGTCCCGCACCGAGATCGGTGAGACGGGATGCAAGGTTCATGAGAAGCTCCGTTGCCTCGGTGGTGTTCAGCATTTCGGGGATCTGATCAACGGTAAGTGTGATCTTATTGCCGCATTTCTCAGTTTCAAAGTTATATCCGAGCGCTTTGATCTTATCAGCGTGTTCGGTTACCGCGTCACCCTCGATCTCAAGAAGCTCAAGCTTCAGGGGAACGAGAAGCATCTGCCCCGAGATCTTCTCAGACTTCATTTTGCGGCATAGCTCGTCGAAGATTATCCTCTCATGAGCCGCGTGCTTGTCAACAAACAGCAGTCTGTCTTCGAGCTGAACGATCACGTAGCAGTTATATGCCTCTCCGAGTATGATATATTCGGGGATCTCAGCAGGATCGATCTCAACACTTGATTTCTCTGTTTTGACGTTTTCTGCATCTGTCTTAATTGTTTCGGGGATTTTTTCAACGATTTCTGCAGCTTTTTCTTCGATTTTTACCGTTTCGGAATGGATCTTCTCAGTTTTATTTTCATGGAGCTGCTGATTTTCGTCAGTTGTCGAAATCCTTCCGCCCCCGTAGGTCACGTTGTCGGACACGGGGATCTTTATCTGCTCTGGCTTTTCACGTCGTGTGTCAGCGGGAACGAATGCTCCGAGAAGCCGTCTTGCTTCCTTGCCATCGATCCAGAAAGAAGAATCAGCGCGGCGAGGAGTTTCGCTCTTAGGCTGAGGCTCCGTCTGTCGTGGAGCGGGAGCCGGCTTTGTCTCCTGAACTGGAGCAGGTCTGTACGTCGGCTGAACAGGTCTTGTGGGAGGAGTTACGGTCGAGGTCATCTGAGACGTCTTTTTCTCCATCATCTCGTCGGTAACGCCCGTCCGCTTCGGAGCTAACTTCAGCTCGGGTCTGATCACCGCAGATTCAAGCGCATTCAGCACCGCATAGTAAACTGAGTCGAAGATGATCTTCTCGTTGGTGAATTTTATCTCAAGCTTTGCGGGGTGGACGTTGACGTCAACAAGTCCCGGGTTTATGTCAATATTAAGTACGCAAATAGGGAATTTATCCTGTGGAATCCTCGTTCTGAACGCCTGCTCAACTGCCGCCATGGCGGTCTTGCTCTTAACGTAGCGTCCGTTGACGAAGAAGTTTTCCATGTTTCTGTTGGATTTAAAGAGATCGGGTTCGGAAACGTAACCCGAAACCGTGATTCCGTCGGCACTTCGGGACACCTCAAGAGAACGTGAGGCGATCTCCTTGCCGAACACGGAATAAACTGCTGAGTAGAGCTTTCCGTCACCTGCGGTGACGAATTTCAGCTCACCGTCGCAAATGTATTTTACGGAAATATCCGGACGGGAAAGTGCGATTCGCTCAACAACGGCTCCGACAGCCGCCGCTTCGGTGTTGTCTTTCTTGAGAAATTTTCTTCTTGCGGGGACATTAAAGAAAAGGTCTTCCACAACGATAGTAGTACCCGCGGCACAACCTGTTTCGGTAATATCAAGCACCTCTCCGCCCTCTGCGGTGAGAATAGCTCCCATTTCCGAATCTTTGGGACGGGAGAAAATGCGGATACGCGAAACTGACGAAATCGCCGCAAGAGCTTCACCTCGGAAACCGAGGGTAGCGATAGCACCAAGATCGTCCGCCTTTGAAATTTTACTTGTTGCGTGTCGGAGAATAGCCACCGGAAGATCCTCGGGCTCCATACCGCAACCGTTGTCTGAAATGCGGATAAACGCAACTCCGCCCCGCTGTATCTCCACTGTTACAGTAGTCGCCCCCGCATCTATTGAGTTTTCAAGAAGCTCCTTAACTACGGACGACGGTCGGTCAACAACCTCGCCCGCGGCGATCAGATTGGCTACGTCAAAGCCAAGTATATTTATCTTTCCCATGTGACGTTCTCCTTTCTGTTCAAGTTTTATTTTGAGTTATACCTATAATACCACGCATCCCCGTCAGGATGTGCGGAGTGGAATTTAAATCCCGCTTTTTCAAAGCATTTTTGACTTGCGGTGTTATCCGGAAATATCACAGCCACCGCCTTGTCTATTTTCTGACCGATGACGGCTTCTCCGTTATCAAGAAGCTCTCGCAGTACAGCGCTTCCGATGCCACGACCACGCATAGCGGGAGAAACAATTATTTCGGACAGGACAAACTCTCCGTCCGGTGCTCTGCAGAGGGCAGCTACTCCAACGGGTGTGTTATCCTTCAGGATTACCTTGCACCAGAAGTTTTCGCCCACGACGGTGTTTTCTTCATTAGCCCAGTATGAATAATAGTCATCAAAGCCATCGTCTATACCCGTCATTTTTACCGCTTCTTCGTCAAGGAATCTTTCAACTGTGTCGGCAAGCTCGTTAGAATAGTCGATCCATTTGAAATTCATAAAATACACCTTCTTATCATCACGATCAAGTGATTCGGCTAAAGTTTTCTCCTCATCCAACATTTCGCAGTCGCGAAATAGTCACCCTACATTT
The DNA here is from genome assembly GCA_045638405.1 of Eubacteriales bacterium. Classification (GTDB taxonomy): domain Bacteria; phylum Bacillota; class Clostridia; order Oscillospirales; family CAG-272; genus RUG11130. Next base: position 5,097 of record JAZUBG010000020.1, read on the forward strand.
GGGAAAACACTCACATCAGCTGATTTTTCCACGTGAATATCAGATTCATCGCCTCAATGGGTGTAAGAGTGTTAATGTCAGTTGCTTTGATCTGCTCGGCAACGTCGCTTTCAACTCCGCTGAAAAGGCTGATGGTATCTGGTATCATTTCAGGCTCAGCCTGAGTTCTCTTAGAATTCTTCTTCGGCTCTTCGCCTTCAAGATCACGGAGTATCTCCTTAGCTCTGCGAGTAACCTCTGCCGGCACTCCCGCAAGGCGCGCTACCTCGATACCGTAGCTGTCGTCTGTGGGACCCTTTACTATCTTACGGAGGAAAGTAACCGTCTCGCCGCGTTTCTTCGCCGCGATATTGTAGTTTACAACTCCGGGAATCTCTTCTTCAAGGCTTGTCAGCTCGTGGTAATGTGTAGCGAACATGGTCTTCGCACCAAGCTTCTTACCTGCAGTGTACTCAGCCACCGCACGAGCGATACTCATACCGTCATATGTGCTGGTACCGCGTCCGATCTCGTCGTAGATTATGAAGCTGCGACGTGTGGCGTTGGAGAGAATGTACGCAACCTCTTTCATTTCAAGCATGAAGGTAGACTGACCTGAAGCCAGGTCGTCAGATGCGCCGACACGGGTAAAGAGCTTGTCTACCACACCGATCCTCGCGCTTGATGCGGGAACGAAGGAGCCTATCTGCGCCATAAGGATAATGAGTGCAGTCTGTCTCATGTATGTAGACTTACCTGCCATGTTGGGACCTGTGATCAGCGCAAGGCGGTTATCCGTGGTATTAAGATACGCATCATTAGGTACGAAATACGTGTCCTTAACGAATCTTTCAACAACAGGGTGACGTCCGTCACGGATGTCGATGGCGTCTCCACCGTCAACCTCAGGGCAAACGTAGTTATTCTGAGAAGCGCACTCGGCAAATGACACGAACACGTCAAGGCGAGCCAGAGCATCTGCACTTGCGCGGATCCTCACCTCAGCATCGGCAACGGTGTTTCTTATCTCGGAGAAGATCTCGTATTCAAGGGCGTGAACTCTGTCCTCCGCACCGAGAATGGTGGATTCCATCTCCTTAAGCTCGTCTGTAATATATCTTTCCTTGTCGGAAAGAGTCTGTTTTCTTACGTAATTTTCGGGAATCTGATCCTTAGCCCAACGGGGAGCTTCGATATAGTAACCGAACACTCTGTTGTAGCCGATCTTAAGAGTCTTAAGTCCCGTTTTCTCTTTTTCTTCAGATTCGACCTTTTTGATCCACTCTTTTCCGTTTTTCATGATGTAACGGAGCTTGTCAACGTCCTCGTTGTATCCGTCACGGAGGATCCCGCCTTCTCTGACTGAGAAGGGAGGCATATCCTCGATAGCATCGTCGATAAGATGGAAGATATCTTCAAGAGTGTCAAGGTTATCTCTGATTGTGGCAAGCTCGCCCGAGGCGATGTCAGAAAGCATCTCCTTCACCTGAGGAAGCACACGGAGTGTCTCTGCAATAGCGCGGAGGTCCTTACCGCCCGCGGTCCCGTAGGTGACCTTTGTGATAAGTCTCTCAAGATCGAGAACACCTGAAAGCAGGGCTCTCACTTCCTCGCGGAGCATGAAGCTCTCCTTCAGCTCAGCGGTTGCCTTTTGTCTTTCTGTGATCGCTCTCACATCGGTGAGAGGATGCTCGATATACTTTTTAAGAAGTCTCGCGCCCATAGCAGTGCCCGTTCTGTCAAGCACCCAAAGAAGTGAGCCTTTCTTTTCCTTTGTGAGCATTGTCTCGCAAAGCTCAAGGTTACGCCTTGTGGAAATATCCATTTCAAGATACTCCGTGGCATCGTATGTAGACAGAGTACGGATATAGGAAATATCCTTCATCTGAGTTTCTTCGATATATTTAAGTGCGGCTCCCGTAGCGATGAGCGCCGCGCGGGGTGAACCGTCAACAGCTTCCTCACCAAACTGACGGGCACATCTGTCTATAGATTCCGCCTCACCGAAATAACGTGAAACGCCGTCGGAGAGAAGCGCATCCGTTCTGTCACGGACGTATTCAGCCATACGGGGAAGAGTTCCCTTAGGCGTGTTCATGATGATCTCGCGTGGAGCGTAGGTCGACAGCTCGCTGACAACTCCGTCGTCCGCGTGCTCTGCCGATACGCTTGTAGCACAGATGTATGCCGTGGAAATATCCGCAAAGCAAACGCCCACGGTCGTGCCGTCGTTATAGATGGTACAAAGGTAGTTGTTCTTCTTATCGTCAAGAAGGTCACTTTCGATGACCGTACCGGGAGTAATGATGCGAACTACTTCTCGTTTAACGAGAGTTTTTGTTTTTGAGGGATCCTCCGTCTGCTCGCAGATGGCAACCTTATAACCCTTTTCGATAAGTCTGCCGATATAGGGTTCGCAGGAGTGGAAAGGGACTCCGCACATAGGTGCTCTCTGACCTTCACCGCAGTCTCTGCCGGTGAGTGTGAGTTCAAGCTCACGGGACACAAGCTGAGCATCCTCGAAAAACATCTCGTAGAAGTCACCGAGTCTGTAGAAAAGGATATAGTCAGGGTATTGATCCTTAACTTCAAAATATTGCTTCATCATCGGTGTCAGAGCCATAACTTTTCCCTCACTTTTCTCGTAAATCTTGTTTACCCACACGGGTGGGAATTTTTTATTCTGTAGCCGTTTTGTGTTGGTTCAAAACGAACACTGCCTGTTTGGGTTACCAAATTAACGGTTTTCTTTGGACGTTTGTAGAAACCATCTCCCTACTTGCCTTGCAAGTAGTCCGCCATGAATGTTTTTAAACTCGTACGTTTGATTTATCGCCTATGTTAAGAACCATCTCAAGCGCCGAAGTTTCTTCGCTTCGCTCAACTCCTTGGCTAACCTTTTCTTTTGTTGCTTCGCAACAAAAGAAAAGTGAGAAAAGAGGTTAAGGTTTGCAGTAGTTGACAACGGTTGTTTTTTGTTGTATAATATTATTAGTAGTAATGCCGTCAAGTAACATTTCGGATGTCGGTTGCCGGGAGGTTTCACACTTCAGGTTCAACACTTGACCGTTGCTACTTTTTTATTTTTTCGAATATTATGCCTTTATTATGTCATGTTTGGAGTTTCCGCCTTCGGCTCCTCCTTGGCTTCTGCTTCATCAAGGTGAACCACAGCGAAACAACATAACCTCACTTTTCTTCCTCTGCCGAAGCAGAGGAAGAAAAATTTCACATTTTCACGTGTCGTGAAAATATTTCACTTATGCGAAGCATAAATTTCACATTCCGATTTTTAATCGGAATATTTCACTTTATAACTGATTCCTCTGAATCAGTTATAAACCCTCAGTGGCATCCGCCGCAGGTGGAGCAGTCGTGTGCGCAGGGTCTCTCGCCTGTGATACCGAACTGGATCTCACCGATAACCTCAGCGTAAAGTGCGTCGAAAGCTTCCTTTGCATCGTTGTATGCCTTGTAAACGGGATGCTCAACTACGTTGTTGTAGAGCTCTTCCATTCTGGAAGTGAGCTTCTCGCGGAGGTTCTCGTCCTCGCCTGCAGCCTCAGCAGAGCTCATCATAAGCTCCTGATGCGCGTTGTACTCGCCGATAAGAGCCATGAGCTCCTCGCTTCTTTCGTAATCCTCCATTGCTGCGTTAAGTGCAAGTGTTACGGGATCGTTCTTAATAAGATCACCGAGCTGATGTGCAGCCTGCATAACCTGTTCTGTCATGTCTTTGTCTTCCTTTCGGGTATTTTATTTTTTGTTTAGCTTTATTTATAAGATAACTCAGATGAGTTTACCTTCAAGTGAATATGAGCCGCAGGAGACGATCTCCAGCGTTACAAACTGACCGATCATCGCCTCGTCTCCCTTAAAGTGAACGGGACGAGCCATGTCTCCTCTGCCCGTGAGCATACCTTCGTCGCTCTTGCTGACGCCTTCAACGAGAACCTTCACCTGTCTGCCGAGGAAACGGCTGTTTCTCGCCTCACAGATCTCGTCCTGAAGTGCAAGAAGTCTCTTAAATCGCGCACCTGATACCTCAGCGGGGATCTGGTCTTCCATTTCAGCGGCAGGCGTACCGATTCTGGGTGAGTAGATGAAGGAGAAGATCATGTCGTACTCTACCCGTCTGAGCATATCAAGTGTAGCCTCAAAGTCTTCCTCGGTCTCACCGGGGAATCCGACGATAATATCGGTGGTAAGGCTGATATCAGGAGTCATCTTTTTCAGTGAATCTATTATTCCCAGATAATGCTCCGCAGTATACTTGCGGTTCATTCTGCGAAGAACTTCAGTAGATCCCGACTGAACGGGAAGATGGAAGTGCTTTACAACCTTCGGCTCAGTAGCAACTACCTCTAAAAGCTCCTCTGAAGCATCCTTCGGGTGACTTGTCATAAAGCGGATACGGAAGTCTCCTTCAAGTGCGCATATCTTTTTGATAAGCGATGCTATGGTCTCACCTGAGTCAAGGTCCTTACCGTAGGAGTTTACGTTCTGACCGAGAAGAGTGATCTCCTTTGCGCCGTCAGCGATCAAAGCCTCAGCATCACGAAGAATGTCCTCGGGAAGTCGGCTTCTTTCGCGTCCGCGGACATAGGGTACGATACAGTAGGAACAGAAATTGTTACAGCCGTACATGATGGAGAGCCATGCGGCTCCACCCTCTCGGCGCACGGTGGGAAGTCCCTCAGCGATCTTATATTCGTCGCTGATCACGAAGCTTCTGCCTTTTTTCTGCATAACCTTCAATACAAGGCTCGGCACGAGGTGAATAGCTCCCGTATCAAAGGTGAATCCGACGTAGGGATAGCTCATCTTGAACTTATCTGCACGGTGACGCTGTGTTACCATACATCCGCCTACACCCACAATCAGCTCAGGATTCTTCTCTCTTATGTGCTTGTACTCACCGATTATGGAAAGCGCCTTCTTTTCCGCGTGCTCACGGATAGCACAGGTGTTGACGAGGATAAGACTTGCCTCCTCAGGCGTTGACACGGCACGATAGCCCATCAGCTTAGCGAGTCCCGCAAGGCGTTCGCTGTCCGCCTCGTTCTGCTGACAGCCGAAGGTCTGTATATAGTATCCCGGGGCAGACTCGTCTACCATACCACGACTCTTAAAGATCTCCGAAACGCGGCGCGCGGTCTCAAGGTGAGTCTCTATCTCCTCACGGGGAATGAATTTTGAGTTTTCCATGGAGTTTTCTCCTCAAAAATATGCTTTTACCGCAGTTTACTCATGCGTGGGCACACGTAGACATAATACTGCATTATAACAATAATATTATATACCAAAAGGCGTGAAAAGTCAAGAAAAACCTCGCCCTGTGGCGAGGTTTTGTAAAATACATATTCACTAAAGAGTGACAAAAGACTACAATATATTGCAGAAAATAAAAATCCAAGTTTTTATCTTCCAATAACAGTAGAAAGACTCCGTTATTTTTTATTTTAGGCAAAACCCGGTGTACAACGGGTACACCGGGTTTAGTTCGTAAAAACTTTTAGTCAACTTTTGTGAGGTCGAAAGAAGAATCTTCAGACTTGATAATGAGATTATCACCGTCAAGCTCATACTCAACCTCTTCACCATCAATTATGAGTTTGTCACCGTCAACTTCATAATCAACGGTCTCATCCTGAGTAATGCCCATGAGAGACACTTCCATGGTAAGTTCCTTTTTCTCATCGTCAAACTCGAAAGTTACATTAACCTTCATGCCTGATTCTTCAGCAGTACCCTTCCATTTGCCGGCGAGTTTTGATTCCAAACCACCGCAAGCTACAAGAGAAAGTGTCATAACTGCAACGAGGACAAGTGCTAAAAGTCGTGCGAATTTTTTCATAAAAAAATTCCTCCTTAATGTAGTTAATTTTATTATACGATTAAATCTTCTTTTTGTCAAGCATTAACGCTAAAAATATAATATATCAAAGTTCTTGAGTTTTTGAATATTTCCAATCTTGTTGTCAAATTCCTTCTCATTCATTTTCTATAATCCATTCAAGTAATTCTTCATATTTCATCGTACCCGCAGCCACTGCAAGTCCTACGCGGGCAACTTCTTCGTTGGTTGGACGTATCTTGATTCCGTTAGTTTCAAGAAACGTTAAAAGCACGTACATTCCGATACGTTTGTTACCGTCAACAAATGCGTGATTTGATATCAACGCATATCCAAGTCTTGCACCCTTCTCTTGCTTTGTCGGATATAATTCCACACCGTCGAAGGTCGCGAAAGCGGATTCAAGCGCACTGTTCAGTAGTGTAAGATCACGCACATTCGGGTCTCCGCCTGTCGCTTCTGTAATAAGCTTATGGAGAAGTAAAACCTTTTCTTCGCTGAATTTTATCATTTTGCAAGCTCCTCAAATGCCGGACGGTATAGCTTAAGAATTCGTGCCGCAACAAAATCTATCTTTTCGTCGTCGGTCATCTCGATAGAAGTATCGTTTTCAATATCTACAAGCTTGTATTTGGGTTTGTTGTTTTTGAAAATGTAAAGTTCGCCGTGTTTATCGGTCATTCTCGCAACTTTTGAGAAATTCTGATTTGCTTCGGAAATCGATACGATTTGCTTTGTGTTTATATTCATATCTACACCTCTTCTTTCGTTGCGATATTATTATACACAAATTTTAGGATATTGTCAACCTAAAATCATTTGTAAGTTTGGTATCATTTTTCGTAACATAATACTTTTTCTATGAGCAACAGTAAGACTGAATCTTTTCTTCCTCACTTTATGACGTTTTAACTACACTCAGAAACCATCCTTTTTTTCTTCATCACGAAACTCTCCGTTTACATTCCCCCAACCGTGCGGTTATTGAAAAAGTTTTTTTATTTTGTTATAATATAATCAGCACGTGCAAGATTATTATTGGAGGTTAGTTATGGAAATAAAGATCAGTGATAACATACGCCGTTTACGCAAAGAAAAAAACTACACGCAAGAAGCTTTAGCCAATATGCTGCATATCACACCTCAATCAGTTTCAAAATGGGAGCGCGGCGAAGGATATCCCGATATAACAATACTACCTTCCATAGCAAACTGTTTAGGTGTTTCGGTTGACGTTCTACTGGGAAACGACAGCATTGTTACCGAAGAACGTATTCTGAATTACATTTCAGAGTTCAAATTACTCACATCCAGCGACGTAACATGGCACACAGCTTTTGCTACGGCACAAAAAGCGTATGAAGAGTTCTCCTATGACTACCGTATAATGATGCTTTACGTAAATGCTCTGAAAATCTATAGTATACCTGACAGTGAGCGCGAAATAGAACTTATTTGCAAAACCGTTCTGCAGAACTGCGATGATCCCGTAATTTGTGCGGATGCTTCATACTTCCTTTGCGGATTTCGTGATACTGAAGATCGAATGGCATTTCTGAAAAAGTATATAGAATACGGACAGGACTGGAATTGGTTCAAGGTCTATTCTCGTGACAGTGAGGAAGGAAAGATAATAATGCAGCATGAAATTCTTGACAAATGGTGGCATCTGAATATGTACATCTACACTTACGGAGATTTATTCAATGAATACCCCGAAAGAACCATTCCTCACGAAGAAAAAATCAAGCTCATAAAAAAGTGCGAAAAAATCCTCGAGGCGGTAATGGACGAGGATGATTACGGTGAGTACACTTGGTATATCGGTCAGTACAATGAATTCTTAGCCGGAGAATACGCGGCACTCGGAAAGTCTGATGAAACTCTAAATCACTTTGAAAAAGCTGTTGATGGGTGGATCTCTTACAGTAAACTTCCTGAAAAATATTCTTACACGAACATTCTTCTGACACACCGACCGTATACGAAAGAATCCGTAAGTAACGGTATTGAAGCTTTGCAAACATTCCGAAATAATATCGATTCAAACCCTGACTTCGATTTTGTGAGAGAAAATAAACGGTTCAAGAGGGCATATGAAAAATTATGTGTTTCCTAAATCAGTCATGACCACCGGCCATGCCGGTGGCCCTCTCTGCCCCCTTGGAGCATTTCACACGCTGAGCCTATAGGCTCGTCGAATGATCCAACACTTGCGGAAGTTGCCCCACTGCCACAGATATGGCAACTATCCTTTAGCCTCCCCCCAGTAAAGGGAGGAGGGATTGTTTTTTCTGATTTTCCACGAGTACAACCCCTCAGTCAGCTTTGCTGACAGCTCCCCTTACACAGGGGAGCCCGCCGCTACGGCGGAAACTATGCAAAGCTAAAGCTTTTTGGTACCACAAGCACTGCTGGTGGTTTTTCTATACAGTCAAAAAAGGTGCATCTGTTGATGCACCTTTTTTATCTTAACGCTTCCAAAGGAAACGCTTCACTACGAAATATCTTCACCGAAGGTGAAATTTTATCTTGCAACTTCTTCCATGATGAACGCTTCGAGCACGTCGCCTTCTTTAATATCGGTGCACTTTTCAAGACCGATACCGCATTCGTAACCCTGAGCAACCTCGCGGACGTCGTCCTTGAAGCGGCGGAGAGAGGAGATCTTATGCTCGAAGAT
>JAZUBG010000021.1:0-6793 GCA_045638405.1 Eubacteriales bacterium
CCCCCTCTCAGTCAGCTAACGCTGACAGCTCTCCCAAGGGGAGAGCCTATTTCAAAGTATCGATAAAATCCCGCTTTTCGCACCGCGAAAAGCTACATCAATTTTGCATTTTGCATTTTGCATTTTGCATTAAAAAAGGGATTCCTGTAATCAGGAATCCCCTTTTTTCACATTACTCTTCTGCATTTTCCGCAGCTTTTAAAAATTCTTCCCTTGTAATTATCATGTTGAGAGCCGCGAGAAGTGCGTTGGCTGTCATACCGCACGGCAGACCGAAGACATCCGCAAGGCTGTCACGTCGGGCAGAGCTTCCCTCGCCTCCGCTGAGCCCCGTCAGGAAGAAGTCAAGCTTTGTTATTTTCTCCCCCTGCAGTGCCACGTCTCCCGTAAGCTCGGGATGTCGGGTGAGGAATTTTTCAAATATCTCATAAAGTAGCTCTTCCGTCATCCCCTCAACACCCAAAATTCCTTCGGCACCCGGGGCGGATTTTCTTTTTTCCTTTCCCTCGATTCGGGGAGTGTAGAGCTGGTAAAGCTTGTCCTTCGGAACGAGGGACGAAATGCGGCTCCGTATCAGCTTGCCCGCGCCGTCGCTGTCGCAGAGGACGATGATACCGTTTTCCGACAGCCTTTTTATAAGAGCGCACTTTTCCGCGCTGTTGAAGATCCCGAAGCCGTCGGTGGTGATAACGTTAGCATCAATGACACGGGAAAGGGTCATTTTGTCGTATTTTCCCTCTGTGATAACGGGAATATTCAACTTTATCTTTTCCATATCCGGTTACATCCTTTCATGGCGGCCGACAGAGCAGATGAGCCTTTCAAGAGGTACGTATCCGAGGGATGCGGACTTCATTTTTAAGTCAGCTTCGGCGCATTTTGCCACAGCGTCTTCGAGGAACTCAAGGGAAATACCCGCCGCGCTTCTGCTGTACAGTTCCACACGGTATTCGTGAATGTCCAGTGCCTTTGATATGGCCTTTTTGTCGATTCCTTCGGACACCATATTTGCCACTCCCGCAAGGTCACAGAATGCGTTCGTTATGGACGAAAGGAGCTTTATTGGGTTCTCGCCTCTACGTTTTGCTCTCGCAAGGAGACGGAGCGCTCCTTCGGTGTCCCCCGCAAGCACGTTGTTGACAAGCTCAAAAGCACCTTCCTCGGGAGTTACGGTAACTGTTTCGGCTACTATGTCACGTGTAACCTCGGAACGCCCCAGCACGTGGGTACGCGCCGCCACTTTTTCCGCTTCGCCGAGAAGACGGTGCATACTTCTGCCGCAGAGAGAGACCATCAGTTTTAATGCGTCCTCCCTCGCGCCGAGGGAATCCTTTGCGAAATGGCGCGCGAGCCATCTTATAAGCTTTGCTTCACCGCTGAGGGGGAATTCCACCGCGTTCATTGAAGCGGATATTACCTTCAATGCGCGGCTGGGCTTTTTTGCGCTTCCCGCGTCAAATCCCTCGGGGGAAACGGAGATAACGGTTACGGTATCGGGATACTCTTTGACGGAGGCTATGGCGCCTTCCAGCCTTTTTACGTCTTTTTCGATCTTCGGAGGGTATTCCGACAGAGAGACCCTGATAAATTTAAGGTCACTCATCATGGGGGGAGCCTCAAGTGCATCCTCAAAGGCGGCGGCAGTAAAGCTGTCGTCGCTGAAGCTGTATTCGTTAAAGGGGGCAAGACCTTCGTCATCGATCACGGCACCTCTGAGAAGTCCCGTGTAGTACTCCTTCAGGTAGTCTTCGTCGCCGTAGAAAAAATATCCCCCTACGGGATTTTTTATGCTGTCTTTAAGCTCTTTTTCGGTCATATGATACCTCCGATGGGGTATGCTTTGATTTTTATCTTATCTTATATGATACCATATCCCGCGGAGTTTTGCAAGTGGGAGGTGGGAGAGAAAAATCCCCCAACCGACAGGCAGATCGGCGGGGGGATAAAGGAGTATTCAGACGTATTATTTTACTGTTTCAAGATAAGCTGTAAATCTGTCAAGTATCGTTGCGTATTCCGCGCGGGTGATGTATCTGCGTGTTTTTGTTTCTTTGTTGTATTCACCAAGCTGAAGTGTTCCGTCGCCGCAGCCCTTGATGATGCCGCTGCCTACCGCCCATTCCCAAGCGGCAATGAGCTCAGTTGCATGTGCCATATAAAGACAGCTTGCGTAATTGTATGTATATGTATCGTTTTCGTCAATGTTCCAATCGGTGAAAACTGAGAGATCTGCTTTATCCGTAATTTCATGTCCCATGTATGTAGAAACGTAGTAGTAAAGCATCAAAACAACGTCACTGCGTGTAGCAATACTTGATTCATGATGGGTGCTTGAACTGACATCACTTGGAACAGTTCCGGGTTTCAGATGGTATTCGATCGGGTCAAATTCACTTCCGAATCTGCCGAATACCACAAAATCTCCCGGGATGCCGTCTCCGGCGCTTTCTGTCCATTCAGCGTATGCAAGACCGCACCTTATTGCCCATTTTGTGGAATCAGTAAACCACTGATCGTCCTGTCTTACCCAGTCGTTCAGTTCTTCATCAAAAATGTACGGATTGGTACTTAACTCACCCTCATAGTATTTTTCGGAGAGTTTTTTATCCGCAATACGGTAGAGTGTCTCATACACCTCAACACCCATGATCTGTCCTTCGGGGTCAAACCGTGTACCTCCCGGGGTACCTCTGCCGATCATATATCCCTTTTCGCTGATTTTGTCAATGGACCCGTAAGCCCAGTGTGTTTCAGCTACGTCGGAAAAGCTTGCGGCAAGGGCGGGTGTGCAGAGAGAGGTGATAAAGCACACCACGAGTAATGCGCAAATCAGCATTTTAGAAAGTTTTTTCATAATTGTCGCTCCTTTTATTGAATTTTGTTATATTTAATTTCTTTGCACGAAGGTACTGATAAGAATCGCAAATAAAACAAACGCTAAATTTTCTTCTTTATTATACTTTGCCCCGACACGGCTGTCAGGTTTTGTCCTTCTGTACATTAGACGGAAGAATCCCCGAATTCTCCCGCAAAATTTACGATTTTTTTGATTTTTTTAATTCTTTATTTACCCCGATCCCCCTTGACATTCCATGGCGAAATGTGATACCTCCGATGGGGTATACTTTGATTTTTATCTTATCTCACATGATACCATATCCCGCGGAGTTTTGTAAGTAAAATATACTCAAAAAAACAGCGCCTCCCAAAAAGGAAGCGCTGCTATTATCGGCACAACATTCCGAGCGCTGTATTGAGGCAGCATTTATACTGCATCGGAACGGAAGATCATGACATATTATATTAACTTTTTTTATCAGACCAGTCTGTCACAAAAGGTTTTAAAATAACCGTCTGCAAAATTGTAAAATCTGAAACCGCTTATATAAATGGATGAATCGGTGAGTTCAAACGAGCACACGGCAATGCCGCCTTTGTCATAGATTGTAAAGCCTTTTTTGTTACCCACCAGTCGGGCAGAAATACCGGAATCGTTTATCTCGCCGTTAGCAAAATAAGCCAGAGTTTCCTTCAATTCGCTTGGGTCATCAACCGTAAAACTCTTTGGATTTTGAGTGACTTCGTCAATGTCGTAAAAAACAATACTTTTAACATTCGTCGGGTCAAATATTGTGGAAAGTTCCAATTCTGCTTTTTCAAACAGCCTTACGAACACGGCAGCGGCTTCAGAGCGTGTGGCCGTATCCTTAGGATTGAAATACCCGTTTTCATCCCCCGTAATGATCATGTATTTTTTCATTTGTTCAACGGAATCTTTCGCCCAATCGGAACAGTCAGAGATATCCTTGAATGGGGTAAGGTCATTTTCGGACTCGGGAAATGAGATCAGAGAATACATATCGATGAAACGCACGATAAGAGTTGCCATTTCTTCTCTGGTAATCGTCTTATTGATTCCGAATTCGCTGTCAGAGACACCATTTGTTATGCCGTAAGACTCAGCCCACATAATACTGCCTCCGTACCAGGCAAATTTATCAACGTCCGAAAAAGCGGAATTGTATTCGTAAATGTCCTTAAAATACTTCAACTGAACAGTTCCGTAATTCGGCATCTTTGAAGCAACTCTGCAGAGGACAGTTACAAACTGTTCTCTTGTTAATGACTCGTCGGGGGAAAACAAATTATCGTTACCTTCACCGCGATGGGTGCCCTTCATGAATCCGTAACGGAGTGCAGAATCGACACTTGAATAGTACCAGGTCTCGCTGTCGAGATCGCTGTACATTACAGCATATTCGGCGTTATCTTCTGCAAGAGCATGAACACTCAGGCTTAAAACAATAACAACTGTAATCAGGACTGCAGTCATAATATTGATTTTTCTCATAAGAACGCTCCTTTGTTTGGGGAAACGGGTGGCAATTGATTCAAACATCAAATGGATATGATTTTCATGGCATATTTCCTTTCTTGAATTCGATAAATTAGTTGACTTATAAGAACTTTCTATGCAAAAAAATATTTCCCCATCGGTATCACCCCTTTTTCGTTGAAAAAGCATAATTCCTTCCATTAAAATTATATTACATGCCTACGGCTTTTGTCAATCACCACTTATCCCCCCCTAAAAAAATCAACTTATTGCACAAATAAATACGTGGAGTTTTAGTTAAATTTACAACGAGAAAACACCTCCGGAACTGTAGATTTTGTTTGATTATAAACAATGTTTAAAAAAACTGAAATCAGCGGACTTTTTTGAAAAATCCCTATTTTCCCTCTTTATTTATATATAACAATCGATAACGCAAACCATCTCACTTTTTTTGAAAAAATAAATATTTTTTGTTTTACACGGACAACCGTATTCTCCCCCCCTTGACAGAACGGGACAGCTTGTGCTATACTAATTCTAATGGAACACGTCCCGGAACAGCTTTTCGCACAGAGAGCGGCGCGGCTGCTGAAAGCGCCTCCTTAAAGCCTTCGTGGATACCACCCATGCCGAATAAAACGGCTTTTGTGAATATAATTGAGTTAAACGCTCGGGTGGAACCGTGCGGATATTTTATCCACACCCCGACGGGAGCAATTTGCACACCGCATATTGCATCTGTCTGAGGGTGTGTGCCCTCAGAATTCTGAGGGAATTTTTATTTTCTCTTGAAATCTTCTCTCGGCTCTGCCGAAAATATTCGAAAGGACAGGTAAACACTATGTTCAAGGTAATCTACGACGGTCAGGAATTTTCTTTTGACGCTCCCGTAACTGTTTACGATGCAGTAGCAAAAGCAGGCCCCGTCTCCCGCGAAAATATCGCCGCTAAGGTAAACGGCGAGGTAGTGAGCATGACTCACCCCATTGACGCTGATGCTGAAGTAAAGCTTCTCACATTCGCTGACGCTGAAGGCGCAAAGGTATTCCGTCACACAGCTTCCCACGTTTTAGCTGAAGCTGTAAAGAATCTTTATCCTAACGCGCTTCTCACAATCGGTCCCGCCATCGACGACGGCTTCTATTATGACTTTGATATTGAGCCCGCGCTCACTCCCGACGATCTTCCGAAGATCGAAGCTGAGATGAAGAAGATCATCAAGGCTAACGCAAAGCTTGAAAGATACACTCTTCCCCGTGAAGAAGCTATCGCATTCATGGAAGAAAAGGGCGAGCCTTATAAGGTAGAGCTTATCCGTGACCTTCCCGAAGATGCGGTAATCTCCTTCTACAAGCAGGGCGAATTCGTTGACCTTTGCGCAGGTCCTCACCTCTTCGCTACAGGTGCTATCAAGGCTTATAAGCTCACCGCTTGTACAGGTGCTTACTGGAGAGGCGATGCTAAGAACAAGATGCTCTGCCGCGTATACGGTACAGCATTCCCCTCAAAGGATCAGCTTAATGCTCACCTCGCTCAGATCGAGGAAGCAAGAAAGCGCGACCACAACAAGATCGGCCGTGAGCTTGGCTACTTCACAACTGTTGACACCGTAGGTCAGGGTCTTCCCATCATGCTTCCCAAGGGAAGCCGCGTTATCCAGCTCCGCCAGAGATGGATCGAGGACGAAGAACAGCGCCGCGGTTACCTTCTCACAAAGACTCCTCTCATGGGTAAGAGAGAGTTCTTCAAGATTTCCGGTCACTGGGACCACTACCTTGACGGTATGTTCATCATGGGCGATCCTTACGACGAGACCAAGGAATGCTTCGCGCTCCGTCCCATGACCTGCCCCTTCCAGTATCAGGTATTCCTCAACAAGAGACGCTCCTACAGAGAGCTTCCCATGAGACTCGGCGAGACATCCACCCTCTTCCGTAACGAAGACTCCGGTGAGATGCACGGTCTTATCCGCGTTCGTCAGTTTACAATTTCCGAGGGTCACCTCATCCTCCGTCCCGAACAGCTTGCAGAGGAGTTCAAGGGCTGTCTTGATCTTGCAAAGTACTGCCTTGAGACTCTCGGCCTCTGGGAAGACTGTACTTTCCGCTTCTCACAGTGGGATCCCGCAAACACAGAGAAGTTCGAGGGTACAGCAGAGCAGTGGGAAGAGGCTCAGCGCATCATGGGCGAGCTTCTTGACGAGAACCTCGGTCGTGAAAACTATGCCATCGGTATCGGTGAGGCTGCATTCTACGGTCCTAAGCTTGATATTCAGTGCAAGAACGTATTCGGTAAGGAAGACACTATCGTTACCATTCAGATCGATATGCTTCTCGCGAAGAAGTTCGGCATGGAGTACGTTGACAGCGATAACAGCATGACCACACCTTACATCATCCACAGAACCTACATGGGATGCTACGAGAGAACACTTGCGCTTCTTCTTGAGAAGTA
>JAZUBG010000022.1:0-4478 GCA_045638405.1 Eubacteriales bacterium
ATCCTTGACTTCCGTATTTCATGGGCAATGCATCCCGATACTCCCGGTGATACTATCATCATGGGTACCGAGGGTGCGCTGAGAATCCCGTCATGTGACTGCTGGAACGGTACTATTGAGCCCGGCCTCAAGCTGTACCATGACGTTGCGGGTAAAATGGTGGAAACTCCCCTTCCCTATATTCCGAAGGGTTCTCCCACACTGTTCTACAGAAAGCTGCGTGGCGTAATCGACAGAGCCGTTTACGGCAAGGAAGACGCTATGATCGTTCCTTCAAGCGAGATCATTATAAACCAGGCTATAATAAACGCGATACTTGATTCTTCCAAGCTCGGACGTGAGGTTGAAGTTAAGATCCCGACAATTGATTGATTGTTAAAGTAAATATCAAAAAAACACCGCAAGCGGTGTTTTTTTGATTATGTTTTGTCTAATTACCGGAAAAATGTTTTTTGATAGCTTCAAATGACACGTCACTTATAACGTGTTCGATCTTGCAAGCATCTTCGTCGGCGGTTTCCTCGTCGACTCCAAGTCTCATGAGAATCCCTGTGATGATCTTATGTCTCTCGTACATTTTTTCGGCTACTTCCCTTCCCTCTTCGGTAAGAGTGAGATAACCGTCTCCATCAACGAGAAGGAATCCGCCGTTTTTGAGAAGGTTTACCGCGCGGCTGACGCTGGGTTTGGAGTAACCCATGTATTCGCACACGTCAATGGAGCGCACGTCGCTTCTTTTCGACGTAAGAATATAGATAGTTTCAAGGTACATTTGACCTGATTCCTGTAAATGCATGGTCATCTCCGTTCCGCAGAATTATCTGCCGTTTTTTTAGTCTTAAGCCTTTTTAAGAGCTGCCGCGAACCAGCCGTTCTCACGCTTTTCCTCTACAGGAACAAATCCTGTCTCGCGAAGAGCACTGAGTGTTTCCTCAGCTCTCTCAACGATGATACCTGAAACGATGAGAGTTGCGCTGTCCTTAAGAAATCTGCCAATATCGGGAGCAAGTCTGATTATAACGTCAGCGACGATATTAACAGCCGCAACGTCGAAGTTAGCGCTTTCGGGGTCTACCTCACGCACAAGATCGGAAACCTCACAGGTGATGTTAGCACATGAGTTAAGCTCAACGTTTTCCTTTGCAACCTTGATGGCGTAGGGATCAATGTCACAAGCGTAGCAGTATCCCGCGCCAAGCTTTGACGCACAAATAGCAAGAATACCGGAGCCACATCCGACGTCGATCATTCTGCAGTCCTCGGTTACGTAGTTTTCAAGGAGAGACGCGCAGAGACGTGTCGTTTCGTGAGTTCCCGTACCAAATGCCATACCGGGATCCATGAGAACTACAACGTCGTTTTCACCTGCGTCGAACTTTTCCCAAACGGGAACGATAACGATACGGTTACCCGTTCTGATGGGCTTAAAGTACTTCTTCCATGACTCTGCCCAGTCCTCTTCGCAAACGGAAGAATGGCTGAGAGTAACGTCCATACCGAGAGTGGTGAATCTCTCCTTAAGGAGAAGCTCGGTCTCAGCGGGAGAAGCGGATTCGGGAACGAAAATAGATACCGCAGATCTTGTTCTGTCGGCATTGAGAAGAGCTTCGTCGATAAGATCGCCGTAAACTCCGTCGAGAACACCGTCAACGTCGGAATAATCCTCGATCATAAGACCGTTATTGATCATGCACATTACGGCGCAAACAGCATCAACGTCATCTGCATGGCAAGTTGCTTTTATCTGGATCCAGTTTGTATTTTCCATCGTTAAGTATCCTTATTAAGTATTATTTAAAGAATTTTTTGAAGAATTTTTCTCTCTTTGAGTGGTTACTTTCACCGCAGGACTCAGCAAACTTTCTGAGAAGCTCCTTCTGTTCGCTGTTAAGATTTTTAGGAACCTCTACGTTTACGGTCACATGGAGATTACCGCGTCGCTTGGAATTTACGTCCTGAACACCGCGTTGACGGAGAGTGAATGTGGTTCCGGTCTGAGTTCCTTCGGGAATCGTGTACTTTTCCTTACCTTCAAGAGTGGGTATCTCAATTTCCGCACCGAGCGTTGCTTCAGCGTATGTTATGGGAACATCACAGTATATGTCATTTCCCTCGCGCTCAAATACAGAGTGAGCTTTGACGGTAACGATAAGGTTGACGTCACCTGCGGGACCGCCATTTCTGCCATCACTTCCTTGACCGCGCAGTGTAATTCGCTGACCTTCGTTGATACCTGCGGGAATATTAACGTCAAGTTTTTTCTGAACGCGAACATATCCCGTTCCCTTACAGTCACCGCAAGGCTTTTCAATGATTTTACCCGTTCCGTGACAATGGTCACACTGACGAGTAGTTTGCATCATACCGAGAGGAGTTCTCTGCTGTACTCTGACCTGACCCGAGCCACCGCAGTGAGAACAGGTTTTAGCGGAAGTTCCCTTTTCAGCACCCGTACCGGCACAAGTTGAACATTTCTGAATCTTTGAGAAGGAGATCTCCTTCTTTACACCGAAAACAGCCTCTTCGAATGTAAGTGTGATTCTGAGATTGATATCGTCGCCTCTTACGGGACCGTTACGACGGCCACCGCCGCCTCCGCCACCGCCGAAGAAGCTTGAGAAAATATCACCGAAATCAAATCCGAAGTCACCAAAGCCGCCAAATCCTGCACCGCCTCCGCCAGCCGCCGGATCAAAAGCTGCATGGCCGTAAGCATCGTACTTAGCTTTCTTATCATCGTCGGACAGAACGTCGTATGCCTCGTTGACTTCCTTAAAATTCTGCTCAGCCTCAGCGTTACCCGGATTCATGTCGGGATGATACTTCTTTGCGAGCTTTCTATATGCTTTTTTTATTTCATCAGCTGATGAATCCTTGGATACGCCAAGGACCTCATAATAGTCGCGTTTTTCTGCCATTTTATCGAAAATTTCCTTTCATTTTGCAAATATCCTAAAAAGCAAATCTTCTCGGAATACTGCCAAATGGGCGGAGAGGTCTCCGCCCATATCAGACTTGGAATTTCTGTTTAGTTGTCGCTCTTGTCCTCGAAATCAGCGTTATAATATGTGCCGTCAGGACCGGTACCATTATTTCCCATATCGGGACCTGCACCCTGCTGTGCCTGAGCATCTGCATACATCTTCTGAGCGATGGGATAGAAAGCTTCCTCAAGAGCCTTTGTATCAGCCTTGATAGCTTCTACGTCGTCGCTCTTAGCTGTTTCCTTAAGCTTTTCGATTGCAGCGCGAACTGCATCCTTTTCAGCGTCTGTTGCCTTGTCACCGATATCGGAGAGAGTCTTTTCGCTCTGGTATGCAAGGTTTTCAGCATTGTTTCTGACTTCGATGAGTTCCTTCTGCTTCTTATCTGCTTCAGCAAACATTTCAGCGTCTCTTACAGCCTTATCAATATCTTCCTGAGACATATTTGTAGAGGAAGTGATGGTGATGTGCTGTTCCTTACCTGTACCCTTATCCTTAGCTGTTACGTTTACGATACCGTTAGCGTCAATATCAAATGTAACCTCGATCTGAGGAATGCCACGGGGAGCGGGTGTGATACCGTCAAGAATAAATCTGCCAAGTGTAGTGTTACCTGCAGCCATGTCTCTTTCACCCTGAAGAACGTGGATCTCAACAGATGTCTGACCGTCAGCAGCTGTGGAGTAAACCTGGCTCTTCTTTACGGGGATAGTTGTATTTCTGTCGATGATTCTGTTGAATACACCGCCGAGAGTCTCGATACCGAGAGAAAGGGGAGTTACATCGAGAAGAAGAAGGTCCTTAACGTCGCCACCGAGTACACCCCCCTGGATAGCAGCACCGAGAGCTACGCCCTCGCCGGGGTTGATACCCTTGAAGGGTTCCTTGCCGATGAATGCCTTGATAGCATCCTGAACTGCGGGAATTCTTGTGGAACCGCCTACGAGGAGAACCTTGTCAATCTGAGAAGGCTGAAGTCCAGCGTCACGGAGAACCTGCTTTGTAGGATCGATGGTAGCTTTTACAAGATCAGCTGTAAGCTCGTTGAATGTAGCTCTTGTAAGAGTACCGTCAAAGTGCTTGGGACCTGTAGCATCTGCTGTGATGAAGGGGAGATTGATGTTAGCGGAAGCCATACCGGAAAGCTCAATCTTAGCCTTCTCAGCAGCTTCCTTAAGTCCCTGAAGCGCCATCTTATCCTTCTTAAGGTCGATACCGCCGTTTTCCTTCATGAATTCCTTAGCGATCCAGTCGATGATTCTGTTATCGAAGTCGTCACCGCCGAGCTTGTTGTTACCTGCTGTAGCAAGAACCTCGAATACGCCGTCGGAGATCTCGAGAAGAGATACGTCGAAAGTACCGCCGCCGAGGTCATAGATCATGATCTTCTGCTCTTCTTCCTTATCCATACCGTAAGCGAGAGCAGCCGCTGTAGGTTCGTTGATGATTCTGAGAACCTCAAGACCTGCGATCTTACCTGCATCCTTTGTAGCC
>JAZUBG010000023.1:0-7278 GCA_045638405.1 Eubacteriales bacterium
CCTTACACAGGGGAGGCTTTTATATTGCTCCACGCTCTTTCTTCCCCCGGTAGAACCGGGGGGGTTATTTCCACGCCTTTTAAGGCACCAATACAAAACCTCCCTTTCAACGTCGAAAGGGAGGTTAATTCTTTTACAGACCGTAACCGTCAGTTATAAGAAGCACGGAATAGTCGCGGACACAAACTACCACGTCAGGCTGAACGGCGGCGATGAACTCATCTACCGTCATATTCTTGTAGTGTCTCATATCGAGAGAGTGCATCTCGTCAAAGGAATACCATGCGAAAGTCTCAATAGCATTGGTGAAACTCTCTCCATAAATGAGAATACTTGGAAGTTCTTCCCTGCCCGTGTCGATCACGGTATGGGCTATGTCTCCGCCCATGTATGTACCGTAGAGTACGTCATCCGAATCATTTTCCGGAAGGTCGAAAAGATCCGCTTCTACCGTCGCACCGTTATCGGTCCTCGTAAATGACGGAGCATCATTAGGCAATATCAGCTGCAGTCTTTCACTTGACTCCCACAGTCCGAATATTTTGCGCGAGCGTGAGCCGATGTATCTGTTTGGTAAAGTTTTTAATTCAAAATCATTTTCCGTAAGCACGGGGAGACTAAGGTCTGTGTCCTCGTCAAGTCTGCGGAGTATCTCACGGTACGTATCATACGCTCCGCGGATACCGAAGTGGTGGTCAACAGTGGAAGTGAAGTAATCGGGACTGCCCTTCTCTTCGTAAAGCTCCATCACGTCAATATAGCTTACATCGCGCTTTTCAAGCTCATTGAAAAACGCTTCAGACGACGCGCCAAGAAACTCGTCTCTGCTGTTAAGATACCACGGGTAGCTGTCCTCATAGCACATATACTGGCAAGGGATAGCCGTAAAGTAATATTTTCCGCCGTAGCTTTCGGTTACACTCGCCGTCGTCTCAATCTTTTCGGCAACAGCCGCGGCATCAGAGGCGATCTGCGATTTATCCACCGTTTCATGCTCGAAATAGGGCAAAAGCAAGTTTTTGCCCACGTAAATATCGTTGACAACGGGACGGCGGAGGACCTTCAAGTCAAGTAAAGTCGATGCTTTCAGCATAACTTCTCTTGCGGCGGCGTGATCCTTCACAAACTCACCCACGGCGGTGAAATAGGTGCCGTCAGCCACGTTTTCCGCACTAAGTACCGGGAATGTGGCAAGGTTTCGGTTTTCAAAGAAGCTGAACGTCTCGTCAGAATTAAGCACCGTCAAAACAGCAAGAGCTAAAAGCACAATAAGGAAGCTTACAGTAACCAAAACCGATGAGATTTTCGATATTTTTTCACGTTTCATACCTTTGACCTCCTCAGAACTGGAAATAGATGAACGGGTTAAAGCTTCCCGAAACAAGCTTCATGTACGCCAGTGCAAACACAGCGAGAGCGAATATTTTCGGAGCAAATTCCACGGCAAGTACTGCCGCGTCTGATTTTTCGGCTTTTGCCGAAATGCGTTTTTCAAGCAGACTTTTCACGGGGAATATACCGACAAGGCATATAATAAACTCGGGCAGATACTGCATGATGAGGTACACGGCTTCGCGGGCGTCACTGCCGTTAAAGCCTGCCATAGCAGAGAGATATATTACCGCTGAGGTTAGGTTGTCGGCTCTGAAGAACACCCATCCGACGAGAATAAGAATAAGTGTGAGTACATGGCGGAGGATTTTCGGCAACATCTCCATTACGCCACCGAACACGTATTTTTCAAGGATCAGCAGTATGCCGTAGTAAACTCCCCAAAGGATAAAGTTCCACGATGCGCCGTGCCACATACCCGTGAGAAACCAAACTACCGCAAGGTTGAAGATATGTCTCGCCACGGAACAGCGGTTACCCCCGAGGGGGATATACACGTAATCTCTGAACCAGGTAGAAAGGGAGATATGCCATCTTCTCCAGAACTCTGTAATACTCTTTGATATGTAAGGGTAATTGAAGTTTTCATTGAAGCGGAAACCGAACATTTTACCGATACCTATCGCCATATCGGAATAGGCGGAAAAGTCGAAATATATCTGCATGGCGTAAGCGATGATGCCTACCCACGCCGCAGGAGCGGTGAGAAGCTCGCCGCCCGTATGGGCAAACACGGTATCTGCCACCTCACCCATGGGGTTCGCCATGAGCATCTTCTTACCAAAACCGAGCATGAACCGTACAGCACCCTCGGAGAACATGGATACGCTGTGCTCCCTTGCGGAAAGTTCATTTTCGACAGTTGTGTATCTTACAATCGGTCCCGCAACAAGTTGAGGGAACAGTGCGATATACAGACAAACCTTAAGAGGATTCTTCTGAAGCGCCGCGTCACCTCTATAGACGTCAATAACGTAGCTGATACCCTGGAAGGTGTAAAATGAGATTCCGATAGGAAGAACGAAGGAAACGACGGGCACGGGAAGTCCGGCGGAAGCAAGAGTTGAGGTGAAGAACCCCGCGTACTTGAAAATGCCGAGGAGTCCAAGTCCTACGCCGAGAGTGAGAATGAGAAACAGCTTCTTTACGCTTTTGTGCTTTGCAAGCCCGACAGCAAGTCCGCCGAGGTAGTTTGCCGCCATTGAAACGGCAAACAGCGCGAGATACTTAACTCCGCCCCACGCATAAAAAGCGATACTGAACGCAAAAAGCACGAAGTTCCGCACGCCGAGAAGCTTTTTCGGAACCAAGAAATATATCAAAAACAAAAGAGGAAGAAAAAAGATTATAAATTCACTGCTTGTAAAAAGCATACATAGCCTTCCTTTCATCAAGACTGACTCATCCTCATAAGTATATCATATCCGACGGTCGTTGTCAAATAAAAAAACGTCATGTGCCGCAAGTTTGAGTCTGTTTCGCCGTGACAGCGTTTTTTCGTCAATTTCGCCTTAAAATCAAGGACTTTTCCCACTAAACTCTCACAAAAATCCTTGCTTTTTTCGTTGACAATCGGAACGTTTTATTGTATAATAATATTATATCGTGGTGAATTGTCGCGATTTGATTTTCGGCAGTTTTGAAAGGAACAGTGTCTGAACATAAAGCGAGTACAGATCGTACGTAAATTGGTTCAGGTCCCTTTGTGCCTTGCCGACAGTTCGGTCGGTACCCCTGTTATCGGGGGATAACAGCAGCACCACAAAGCAACGAAAGGCATGGACGCAAACAATGATCAGAAGTATGACCGCTTTCGGCAGACACAGAGCCCTGACCGAGCGCGGAGACCGTGACATCACGGCTGAAATAAAAAGTGTAAACAACCGCTTTCTCGACTGCAATGTAAAACTTCCCCGTTCTTACGGCTACCTGGAGGAAAAGGTTAAAAGCTACGTTTCCGAGCGCGGAATCACAAGAGGTAAGGTAGACGTATTCATCGGCATCGACGTTATTGAGGAAACAGGCGTTGAAGTTTCTCTCGACCACGCGGCAGCCGAGACTTATATCGCATCCCTTAAGGCTCTCCGCGACGAGTTCGGACTTAAGGACGATATTTCCGTAATGTCCGTTGCTCAGAACCGCGACCTCTTCCGCACTAAGCGTCCCGAAGAGGATACCGAGCGCGACTGGGTAGACGTTAAGGCGGTTCTTTCCGTTGCCATTGACCGCTTCATTGAAGCGCGTGAGCGCGAAGGTGCAGCCCTCGGCAGCGACATCGAAGGAAAGATCGAGAATATCAAGGCATGGGCAGGCAAGATCGCTGAGATCTCCGAAGGAAACATCGCACGTTATCCCGAAAAGCTCGAAAAGCGTATCAAGCAGCTTCTCTCCGACTTCGACGTTGAAGTGGCTGAACAGAGGATCCTCACAGAAGCGGCAGTTTTCGCTGACAAGGCTTCCATCGACGAGGAGCTTGTAAGACTTAACTCCCACTTTGAAGGGTTCAGAGAGATCCTTAACTCCGACGAGAACTCCGGAAGAAAGCTTGACTTCCTCCTTCAGGAGCTTAACCGCGAAACGAACACCATTGCATCCAAGTCAGGTGATATTGAGATCGCCCGCATCGTAGTTGACGTTAAGGCTGAGCTTGAAAAGATCCGCGAGCAGATCCAGAACATCGAATAAGCGGTAGGTAGATATGAGATTTATTAACGTCGGCTTTAACAATATGCTGAACGCGGGACGTGTTGTTGCACTCGTCTCATCGGACTCAGCTCCTTCAAAAAGACTTATTCAGGACGCAAAGGATTCCGGAAGAGCTGTTGACTGCACCTGCGGAAGAAAAACAAGATGCGTCATCATCACTGACAGTGACCATGTCATCCTCTCAGCGCTCCAAGCAGAAACCGTTGCCGGAAGACTCAACGGAAGTGACGATAACACCGACGCTGACAAGGACGAACTTCAATAAACGCGCATAAACCCGTGCTCTCAGGCGAAAATTATTATGATTGTAATAATTACAATGATATAGGGAGATTATCATGAAAAAAGGACTTATTTTCGTCATATCCGGTCCCGCAGGAAGCGGAAAAGGTACAGTTGTAAAACTGCTTCGCGAAATGATCCCTACCCTCGGATTTTCTGTATCCGCAACGACCCGTGCTCCCCGTCCGGGTGAAGTCAACGGTATCAACTACCACTTCATGAGCCGCGAGGATTTCAAAAGTCTCCTTGACAACGGCATGATCCTTGAACACACCGAATACTGCGGTAATTTCTACGGCACACTGAAAAGCGAGGCTGAAAAAGTTCTCGCAGAGGGACGTGACATCATTCTCGAAATTGAGGTTGACGGCGCCCTTCAGGTTAAAAATCTGATGCCAGATGACACCGTTTCCGTCATGCTTATCGCTCCCGATAAAAACGAGCTTGAAAGACGTCTAAGAGGTCGCGGTACAGAAACCGATGACGTTATAGTTAAACGCCTTGCCAGAGCGATCGACGAGGTAGCTCTTGCCGAGAAATACGATTACGTTGTCACCAATGAGACCGACCGTTCGGAAGAATGTGCTGAAAAGCTTCGCAGTATCATCACTGCAGAGCATCTTAAATACCGTCTTATGAAAGACACGGTAGACCTTTACCGCAGATAAAACACGAAAATACAACGTCCCCTGCTAAATAAAATAATTAAAATACATATATCAATTTTTTTGTAAATTCACACCGCGATCTCGCGGAGAATGGAGATAATATTATGGTACAGCCTTCACTTTCCAAGCTTCTTGAAAAGGAAAATATCAACCGCTACACTCTTGTTGTAGCTACTGCAAAGTGCGCAAGAGAGATCACCGATGACTACATCCGTCAGAGAGAGTACGCTGAAAAGAACAGCGGCAAGGATTCCGATAAGGCCGTAGCTAACGTTGTAAACGTTAAGTACAGAGACGAAAAGGCAGTTAAGAATGCAATTGACGAACTTTACGGTGATGAGTACAGAATCGTTCAGTCTACTCTTCCTGCAGGAATGGGCAAGGGTGAGGTATGCTGTGACGAGGCTGTCTGCGAAGAAGCAGAAGAAAGCACTCAGTCTGACGAATCCGTAACAGAAGAATAACAAAAATATATCTTCGCACAAACCCTGATCGGATTTGTGCGAGGATTTTGATTATCTAACCCTATTTTTATTTAACACTGCGGAAAGGAGGCAAAGTTATGCGCGACATTGCAGGAGTTCATCTTCTCGAATCCCCCTATCATCTTGACAGAGTTTATCACTACTACGTTCCATCCGAGCTTTCCGAGCGAATAATCCCCGGAGCCATTGTGGAAGTCCCCTTCGGCAACGGAAACAGACGAGTCACTGCAGTAGTGACCGAGCTGTCGGACAAATCGGACGTAGACGAGCTGAAGCCCGTGCTTTCCGCCTCCCCCGTCCTTCCACCATACCTTTCTGAGGAATCACTGAAACTATGCCACTTTCTGAAGCAGCATACTCTCTGTACCTTCGGTGATGCGGTCAGATGTGTCCTTCCCGCAGCAGCAATCTCAAAGATGTCGGAATACTACTCAGTGTCAGGCACACTTTCCGACGGTGAAGTTATTAAAACGCTTGACTCCATGAACGAAAAATGCGCTTTCGTTTATGCCGCCATAAGCTCTACGAAGCGTATATCAAAAGAAACTCTCCGAACAAGATTCGGTGAGGACGTAAGTCAGGTGCTCACAAGACTCATTAAATCAGGACTTATAGAAAAGCACGACGAGATGAAAGCGGGCGGCAGTAACGTCAAGACCGTGGTTACCGCGTTCCCCACTGACAGTACGGAAACCGCGCCTCCCCTAAGAAGTGTACGTCAGTCTCAGATACTTGAAGTTGTAAAGGATTCCCCAGGCATCACGTTAAGTGATATTTGCACCGCCCTCTCCCTTGAGACGGCAGTTGTGAGAAGTGCGCTGAACGCGCTTGAGAAGAAGGGACTCGTTTCACTCAGTCACGAGACCGTGTACAGAAACCCATTCTCGCAGTCCGCAGGTGAGATCGCCTCATACAAGGGCGACTTTACCTTATCAAACGAGCAGACCGCGGCTTTTGAAACACTGCTTGACCTTTATTCAGACCCCGCACCGCGTGCCGCGCTTCTTCACGGTGTCACAGGCTCGGGCAAGACTAACGTAATACTTAAACTCATTAGTCGTGTGCTCGAAGACGAGCGCGGAGTAATAATGCTCGTTCCGGAAATTGCTCTTACCCCGCAAACTGTAGGCAGATTCATTGCCTGCTTCGGTGAAAGGATCGCAGTTATCCACTCTGCTCTTTCCGCAGGCGAGCGTTTTGATGCATGGCGACGTATCCGTGAGGGTATCGCCGACGTGGTTATCGGTACTCGATCCGCTGTATTCGCCCCCGTAAAAAATCTTGGACTCATCGTCATCGACGAGGAGCACGAGCATACATATAAATCGGATACAAATCCGAAATACCTTGCACATGACGTTGCAAGTTTCCGTTGCGGTGAGACCGGTGCAACAATGATTCTCGCCTCCGCAACACCATCCGTCACAAGCTACCACAAGGCTATGACGGGCAAATATACACTTGTGGAATTAAAGAACCGCTTTGGCAGTGCCGCGCTTCCCTCGGTAGAGCTTTGCGATATGCGAACAGAGCTTCGCAGCGGTAACACCACACCTCTCAGCCGTGCTCTTATCTCGCGTATCGGTTCAGAGCTGACCAACGGAAACCAGACGATTCTTTTCCTCAACAGACGCGGCTACAACAGTGTTATCTCATGCAGAAAATGCGGTGAAGCTGTAAAATGCCCTCACTGTTCCGTCACAATGACGTATCACCTGAAAAACGGCAGACAACTCCCCCGCGAC
>JAZUBG010000024.1:0-16682 GCA_045638405.1 Eubacteriales bacterium
AAGCAACTATTGCAACTCCTTGGCTCACAGAACGACATGGCTACGATCCGACTTGAGTGATGCTGTCGTAGTGGTTTATCTGAGCGATGGTACCGCCGATACCAAGTTTCATGAGCTTATCGTATGAGGGTACGGTATGTCCCTGGAACGCACCGGGGAACCATAGCGCACCTGATGCCCAGTATGTACTACCCATCAGCTCATAACCTTTTTTATCAATATAATCTCTGTCGAGGGGAAGCATACGCTCCTTAAGCTTCATCGCTCTTTCGCTGCGGCTCCAATCTCCCTTAAGACCTTTTGAAAAGTGGTCATAAATGGGGCGGTTGGGTCTTGTGAAGCCCACGAAATACTCGCCCTCGGTGATAATGGGGTCACTGACCATCCATGACTCAACGATTCCGTGTGCGAGGCACACGACGTAAGGCTCGTCAGGGTATCTTTCAAAGGCATCAAGGAAAGGCTCCTTGCCGTCATCATCGGGACCTGTAAATGTGTCCTCTCTCTCATCGCGGGATTTAAGTCTTTTAAGTATCTGCTCGCGCACCAGCGCGTTTCTGCCTTCAAAAGTAAATTTTCCTCTGGGATTTGCCATATTAATCTCCATTCAGTTACCGGCAGTTCTTTATCAATCGCCGTAACGCTTGATGATCTCGTTCTGTGTATTGTGTCCGCATTCGTTGAACTTCTTACTAAAGCCGCCTACACGGACGATGAGGTTTTCATGATCTTCGGGATGGATCTGAGCATCGATCATGTCTTCCTTAGAAGCTGTGGTGATCTGTGCAAGCTGACCGCCCATCATCATGAACGTCTTGACAAGTCCCGCCACTTTCTTTCTTGATTCGGAAGTCTGAAGTATTTCCTTGGGGAAGAGCACGTTACAACCCGAGCCGCCTACACCGAGGTGGAGGGGCATCTTCGCAACCGAAGCAAGCATTGCGGTAACTCCGCTCTTGTCTGCGGCTGTTCTCGGTCCGATAGTGTTACCGAGAGCCTCGCCCGCATAACGTCCGTCGGGAAGTGCACCTGTTTGCTCACCCATTCCCGTACCGCTGCCGAGAAGTGAACAAGCACCTGTAAACACCTGACCGCGGCGAGTGGTGTACTTACCGATCTCACTCCAGAAATGACGGAGCACCTTAGCTGCCATAGCGTCAGCCTCGTCGTCATTGTTTCCGTACTTGGGAACGTCGGAGAGCATCTTCTTTACTTCCTCATATCCCTTAAAGTTAGCCTTCAGCGCCGCTTCAAGAGTTTCAAGGGAGATCTTCTTTTCATCATATACAAGCTTCTTCATGGCGTAAAGGCTGTCGCCTACCGCCGCGTGTCCTGCTGTTTCTACACAGCCGTAGTTATAGACCGAACCGCCCTCGTCAAGCTGAAGTCCTCTTTCAATACAAGCCTCTGTCATGCAGGACTTAACGAGCTTTGACACGTTTGCGATGCGAATATCAACACCGCAGTCGCAAAGCTCGCAGAAATATCTTGTGAAATATTCTACCTGAGCGGTATAAGCGTTCCAAAGCTTATCAAAGGTATCGTAGTCGGTAAGCTTACCCGTAGCAAGACCTACCTGACCTGAGTTGTGGATAATATCGTGACCGTTATAAAGCGCAAGCTCGAAAAGTTTTGCAAGGTTTATAACGCCGTCCTCGCATCCGAAGTTACTTTTACCGGGAATTTCGATTTCCTGACATCCGAGAATACTGTAGTTTCTCGCGTCCTCAAGGGGCACTCCGTATCCCATAAGACCATCGATAATGTTCTTGTCGCTTGCAACGGTGGGGTCACTCATCTGGTCTCCCCATATCTCTGTAACATATTCGAGAAGGTCATCGGGAGTCTTATCGTGAACTCTCAGAGACACTCTGGGATGAACATCGTGGTTTGCACGGATCATGTTGAGAACAAGATAAGTAAGCTCGTTTTCTGCGGGAGAGCCATCCTCAGGCTTTACGCCTCCAATGGTAATATTATGTACTCCATGCTCCCAGAACTTAAGCATAAGGTCGGCAAGCATATATTTTTCCTCTTCTGTACCACGCCAGAAAGGATACATATACTGGTCGAAACGTCCTACACAGTCAACCCAGTCCCAAAGGCAGAAGCCCCACATGAGCTGACCTGCCTCGCGGAAGGTAGTCGGTGCATTAAGTGACACCGCACGGCAAGTCACGGCAATCTCGCGAAGCTGCTGAGACCAATCGCCCTCAGTCTTGTCGGCAAGTGCATCCGCATCGTTTGCAAGCTTAATAAACCACGCGGAGAATCCCTCCATGATCATACGGCAAGCACGGTAAAAATCTTTCTTTTTCTTGTTGCCTTCCGGAGTGATGCTGTCGTAGTAGTTGATCTGCTCGATAGTACCGCCGATACCGAGCTTCATAAGTTTATCATATGAGGGAATAGTATGACCCTGATATCCGCCCGTTCCCCACATATATCTCTCTGCCCACTTGTATGCATCCTTACCCATAAGCTCACGTCCGCGGGCGTGCATATATTCGCTGTTAAGAGGCTCCATCACGCTGTGAAGACAATGCGCTCTCTCGTCGTCATCATAATCTGCCATAATACCGTGGGAAAAATGCTCATAAACACCGCGGCTGGGTCTCTGATAACCTGCGAAATACTCACCCTCGTTAAAGAATGGATCGCAAACGAGCCAAGAATCAACGATACCTCTTGCAAGGTTTATAATGTAAGGATCGTCGGGATGATTCTCAAAAGCTTCAAAGAAAGGGTATCTGTCGTCGTGTCCGGGACCTGTGAAGGTTCCCTCTCTTCCCTCTTTATCCTGAAGTCTGGGAAGAATCTGAGCGCGGACTTTAAGGTTTCGCTCGTTATAGACAAATGTCTCAAATCTATTATCCATATTTCCTCCAATGAATTTCTATGATTTATCTGTAATTTTGACTTTCGCGTGAAGTGACACCGAATTTTCAGCGTCAATTCACGCGAATGATCAAATAACTTTTATATTTTCTGAATATCAGCCGCCGTAGCGCTTGATAAGCTCATCCTGTGAAGACTTTCCGATATTTATAAACTTATCGCTATATCCGCCTACACGAACGATAAGATGTCCCCAATCCTCAGGCTTCTCCTGAGCTGCGATCATATCTTCCTTTGATGCTGTGGTGATCTGTGCGAGCTGACCGCCCATCATCATGAAGGTCTTCATAAGACCCGCAACCTTAAGACGAGCATCTCTTGTCTGAAGGAGATCCTTCGGGAAGAGAACGTTACAGCCTGAACCGCCCACACCGAGTTTCAGAGGCATTCTCGCAACGGAAGTAAGCATTGCGGTCACACCGTTTGTATCAGCGCCTGTTCTCGGACCGATAGTGTTTCCGAGAGCTTCGCCTGCAAAGCGTCCGTCAGGCATAGCAC
The DNA here is from genome assembly GCA_045638405.1 of Eubacteriales bacterium. GTDB lineage: Bacteria > Bacillota > Clostridia > Oscillospirales > CAG-272 > RUG11130. Next base: position 3,397 of record JAZUBG010000024.1, read on the forward strand.
CTACGTTACGGCCCATGCTGATTCCGCCCTCGAGAAGTGAACAAGCACCTGTGAATACGCCGCCGCGGCGTGAGGTGTACTTACCGATCTCAGTCCAGTAATGTTTGAGAACCTTTGCAGCCATAGCGTCTGCTTCTGCGTCGCCGTTACCGTACTTCGGAACTGCGAGAAGCATCTGACGAATATCCTCATAACCCTCAAAGTTTGCCTTAAGAGCCGCGTCAAGAGTCTCAAGAGAGATCTTCTTTTCATCGTACACGAGCTTCTTCATAGCGTACATGGAGTCGCCTACCGCACCGTGACCGCCTGTCTCGATTACACCGTAGTTATAGATAGCTCCGCCGTCATCCATGTTAAGACCGCGCTCAATACAAGCCTCTGTCATACATGACTTAACGAGCTTTGCAACGTTTGCGTTTCTGATATCAACACCCATGTTGCAAAGATCAAGATAGATTCTTGTGAAATACTCGATTTCCTTGGTGTAAGCATCCCAAAGCTTATCGAAAGTATCAAAATCGGTAAGACCTCCAAGGTCAAGACCCATCTGGATATTTTTCTGTATGTCATAGCCGTGGTTGATAGTGATCTCGAAAACCTTTGCAAGGTTGAAGGAACCGTCTTCGCAACCAAAGTTACTCTTACCGGGGATCTCGATCTCCTGACAACCGAGAAGTGTATAGTTTCTTGCGTCCTCGAGAGTTACACCGTAGTCAACAAGTCCCTCGATTACGTTTTTGTCACTTGCCATTGTGGGGTCACTCATACCCTCGCTCCACATGGTAACGATAAGCTCAAGAAGCTCGTCGGGAGAGTTTTCATGAATTCTGCAGGAAACTCTGGGGTGAACGTCGTGGAGAGTACGGATGGTCTGAAGAACGAGATATGTGATCTCATTAGTAGCATCGCTTCCGTCCTCGGGCTTAACACCGCCGATTACAACGTTATGTGAGCCGTGCTCCCAAACCTTCATGATAAGCTCGGCGATCATCTGCTGATCTTCGTAAGTACCGGTATAGAAGGGATAGAGATACTGGTCAAAGCGTCCTACGCAGTCAACCCAGTCCCAAAGGGAGAATCCCCACATAAGCTGACCTGCCTGATGTAGAGTCTTGGGTGCGTTCCATGAAACGTAGCGAAGGTTTTCGGCATTGATAAGAAGCTGGACCTTCCACTCGCCTTCAGCAGTCTTTGCAAGCTCCTCGCAGTAGTCTGCGTGCTTCTTAAACCATGCGGAAAAGCCTTCCATAACGATACGGCAAGCCTTGTAGAACTCCTTCTTTTTCTTGTTACCTGCGGGAGTAATTCCGTCATAGTAGTTGATCTGCTCAATGGTACCGCCGATACCAAGCTTCATAAGCTTATCGTATGAAGGAACGGTATGACCCTGGTAACCGCCTGCCCACCAGATACGGCCGGAATTGCGATAAGCCTCTTCGCCCATAAGCTCGATTCCGCGTTCGTCAATATACTCATATAAGAGAGGTCTTATCTTCGCTACCATCTCGGGAGTTGAGTTATCAAAGTCAAGACCGTGTACACCGAAAGAGAAATGCTCATGTACACGACGAAGATTTCTGTTAAAGCAAGCAAAATATTCGCCTTCGGTAACAACAGGATCACTGTACATCCATGAGTTTACGATACCTTTAGCCTGTATAACGATACCGGATTCATCGGGATCGTCCATGTATGCATCGTAAAAGGGCTCCTTGCCGTCATTGGGCATACCGGTGAACGCACCCTCTCTGTCATCACGAGGCTTCAGACGGGGAAGCACCTGCTCATAGTATTTTTTATTTCTGCCTTCAAAAATGAATCTTTCATCAGCTCTGCTCATATATGATTCTTCCTTTCAAATTTATTTTTCAATTGCCGTAACGGCTGATAAGCTCATCCTGAACTTCACGGCCGAGTTCAACGAATCTCTGGCTGAAGCCACCGACGCGAACGATAAGTCCGCCCCAGTCCTCAGGCTTTATCTGAGCCGCGATCATATCCTCTTTTGATGCTGTGGTGATCTGCGCAAGCTGACCGCCCATCATGAGATAAGTCTTGATAAGACCTGCCGCCTTAACTCGTGAATCCTCCGACTGAAGAAGCTCTTTAGGAAGCAGCACGTTACAGCCCGAGCCACCCATACCGAGATGGAGAGGCATACGGGATACGGAGGTAAGCATACTTGTAAGTCCGTTCTTATCGGCACCTGTTCTCGGACCGATGCTGTTACCGAGAGGCTCACCTGCAAGTCTGCCGTCGGGCATAGCCCCGATCGCAAGTCCCATATCAATACCGCCCTCAAGGAGCGAACAAGCGCCTGTGAAGGGCTGTCCGCGGCGGGATGTGTATTTTCCGATCTCAGTCCAGTAATGTTCAAGTACACGAGCCGCCATAGCATCGGCTTCAGCATCACCGTTACCGTACTTCGGAACGTCGAGAAGCATCTGTCTTACTTCGTCGTAACCCTCGAAGTTAGCCTTCAAAGCCGCATCAAGAGTCTCAAGTGAGATCTTCTTTTCATCGTATACAAGCTTCTTCATGGCGTAGAGCGAGTCACCGACAGTACCGTGACCGCCTGTCTCGATACAGCCGTAGTTGTAAATTGCCCCGCCATCGTCAAGGTTAAGACCTCGCTCAATACAAGCCTCTGTCATACATGACTTAACAAGCTTTGATACGTTGGCATTTCTGATGTCAACACCGTAGTTGCAAAGGTCGAGATGGATCCTTGTGAGATACTCGACTTCCTTTGTGTAAGCGTCCCAAAGCTTGTCGAATGTATCAAAATCGGTGAGTCCGCCGAGGTCGAGACACATCTGAACGTCGCCATGAAGTCTGTCGCGTCCGTGATTGAAGGTATATTCAAGGATCTTTGCAAGATTGATGTTACCGTCCTCGCATCCGAAATTACTCTTGCCTGGGATCTCGATCTCTTGGCAACCGAGCATTGTGTAATCTCTCGCGTCCTCAAGCTTTACGCCGTAACCAACGAGACCGGGAATCACCTGCTCGTCGGAAGCGACTGTGGGGTCACTCATACCCTCGCTCCATATGGTAACTATAAGCTCAAGAAGGTCAGCGGGAGAATCCTTGTGGATTCGCACGGCAACTCTCGGGTGAACGTCATGATTGGTTCTGATGATCTGAAGCACGAGATAGGTAATATCGTTAGCCGCACAGCTTCCGTCCTCAGGCTTTACGCCGCCGAGAACCACGTTGTGGCTTCCGTGCTCCCACACCTTCATGATAAGGTCTGCGATCATCTGTTTTTCTTCATATGTACCATTGTAGAAGGGGTAGAGATACTGGTCAAAGCGGCCTACGCAGTCAACCCAGTCCCAAAGGCAGTAACCCCACATGAGCTGACCTGCCTCAAAGAGATTTGTGGGAGCGTCCCACGAGATCTTGCGGCAGTTTGCGGCGATCCGGGTAAGCTGACCTTTCCATTCGCCCTCTGCGGTAGCTGAAAGCTCCTCGCAGTAATCTGCATACTTCTTGAACCAAGCGGAGAAGCCTTCCATGATAATACGGCAAGCCGAATAGAAATCCTTTTTCTTCGTATTTCCCGCGGGAGTGATACTGTCATAGTAGTCAATCTGCGCGATAGTACCGCCGATACCAAGCTTCAACAGCTTATTATACGAAGGAACGGTGTGTCCCTGATAACCGCCTGCCCACCAGAGCCAGTCGGTAGCGTAATACGCTTCTTCACCCATAAGCTCGATACCGCGGCGGTCTACATGCTTGCGGTCCATTGGGATCATACGGCTTCTGAGAGCCGCTATTCTGGGAGTTTCCTCACATTCGATAAGGATACCCTTGTGGAAGTGCTCGTGAATGCGTCTCTTCGGGCGGTTAAATCCAACGAAATATTCTCCCTCGGTAACAATGGGGTCACTGACAAGCCATGAGTCAACTATACCTCTTGCGAGATTGATGATATACGGGGAGTCCGGGTTATTTTCAAAAGCATCGAGAAAGGGCTCCTTCCCATCATCCTCGGGACCTGTCCACGTACCCTCTCTTTCGTCGCGGGTACAAAGTCTCCCCAGTACCTGCTCACGCACCTTTTTATTACGACCTTCAAAAACAAATCTATCATCTACTCTATTCATTTGCAGCTCCGTATTTATATAGTACAAACTTAATTACTTCTTTTTCTTCTTGGCAAGGATAACAAGAGCCGCACCGACGAGACCGATAGCAAGTCCCGCAGCACCTATCTTGCGGTAATTGACCTTCTTGTCACCGTTTTTACGCTCAGGCTTTACCTGAGAGAAGAGCCAGTCAATATTAGCCTTGTCCATATATACTCTGTCCCAGATAGCGTGGTCGCCGTCCATGAATTCGGTATAAGTGATCTTACCCTTGCGCTGAGCGTTTACAGCAGCGTACATTTCACGTGTACCCTCTGCAGGAACAACGTCGTCAAGACAACCGTGGAATGTTCTGATCGGAATCTCGGCAAGAACCTTTGCTCTTGTGGGGTCACCGCCACCGCAAACGGGCATACCTGCCGCAAAAATGCGAGGATGACGTGCCATAAGATCCCATGAAGCAAAGCCGCTCATGGAAAGACCCGTAACGTAGATTCTTGACTTGTCTACGTTGTATTCGTTACATACGTTCTTGATGATCTCAACTACAGCCTGAAGCTCTCTTGACTCAACAACGTCAACGCAGGTGTAGTTACCCTTGTCCCAGGGAGTGTAAACCCACTGCTTATCCTCGGGGCACTGGGGAGCGATGATAATTGCGTTGTACGCGGGGGATGCGGGATCGTCGAAAACGTGAGGAAGAGCGACCTCGACCTGCGCTTCGTTTCCGCAGCCTCTCTCACCTGCGCCGTGCATAAACAGCATCAGGGGATAAAAAACTCCGCAGTCGTAATCCTTGGGGATATAAAGTCTGTAGGGCAGAGTGTATCCGTCCTCAGATACGAGTGTTTCCTTTGTAAAATCGCGTGAAGGAATTACCTGTACGAATTCGTTGTTTTCATGTGACATATCGGTCACCCTCCTTTATTTGTTTCGGAGACGGGTCTCCGTAGATTTTTCGCGGTGGATCCGAGCAAAGCTACAGCCCCCCAGAATATTATTATACATACTATATTATATAGCAAAACGTGGTGTCGGTCAAGGGTTTATTATATTATTTTTGGTGTGTGAGAGAAAGATTTTCGGGGGACGGGGAGGCGCGAGAGCATACAGTGACAGGAGGCGTGAGCATCAGTCGTCAGCCATAACCATAACCGTGAGGTAAGTGGCTCGTCGGTGACATCGTACTTTACAACATCTCACCTCTGTTCTCTCCTTTCCCACAACGAAAATCGCGAAAAACCAAAAAAATATTCCTTTACCACTTGAAAAAAAGGGCATAAACTGATATGATACACTTAGTAAAATATTTTCCCTTCAAGGAGGAATAAAAATGTATATCAGATATGACGAAAGCTTAAGCCGTTTCATCCTTGAAACAGCATCCAATGCTTACGTGATGCAGCTTGAGTTCGGAAAGTATCTCACTCACCTTTACTACGGTGACAAAAAAGGTGTTGACGGTCCCTTTGACGAGCCCGACTTCATGTCATTCGAGCCTTACTACGTTCAGGAGAACGGAAAGTATTACAAGATCGACACCGTAATGTCCGAGTTCCCCCAGTTCGGCAGCGGCGACATGAGAGGTTCAGCTATCAAGATCAGAAACGCTAACGGAGACAGCGTTACTCTCTTCAAGTACAAGGCTCACCGCATTTTTGGCGGCAGAGTTGACATTCCCGCACTTCCCTTTGCATCCGTTTCAGACAAGTGCGAGACACTTGAAATCACACTATTCGACGAGGTATCCGGTGCGGAAGTAAATCTCTACTATACCGTTTATCCCGACGAAGACGTGATCTCCCGCTACTTCACAGTAAAGAACTGCGGAAAAGAAAAGTTTAAGCTTGAGCGCGCAATGAGCATTGCTCTTGACATTCCGGATAGAAGCATGGACGTTATCTGTTTCCCCGGACGTCACTGCGTTGAGAGAACTCTTCAGAGAGCGCACGCCGACTTCGGCACGTTTGTTATGGAATCCCGCCGCGGTGCCACAAGCCATCAGATGAACAACAGCTTCCTCGTTGTTGACCGTGATGCTACGGAAACCGAGGGTATGGCAATTGCTTTCAGCTACGTTTACAGCGGAAGCTTTATGAATACCGTTGAGGTTGACCAGGGCAACGTAACACGAGTTCTCGTAGGTATGCATCCCGAATGCTTCGAGTGGAATCTTGAAGCCGGTGAAGTTTTCAACTCTCCCGAGGCTGTGATGACTCTCTCAAACAAGGGTATCGGCAAAGCATCAAGAAACTTCCACAAGTTTATCAACAGATACATTCTCCGTCCTTGTCCCCTCGGTAACCGTCCCATCGTTCTCAACTCATGGGAAGGTAACTTCTTCAATATCGACGAGGAGATCATGGTCGGCTACGCCGAGGAAGCAAAGAAGTGCGGCATTGATATGCTGGTTATGGACGACGGCTGGTTCGGCAAGCGTTACGACGACCACGCAGGTCTCGGTGACTGGCAGGCTAACCCCGAGAGATTCAAGAACGGTCTTGCCGCATTCGTAAAGAGAATCAAGGACATCGGCATCAATTTCGGTATCTGGATCGAGCCTGAGATGGTAAACCCCGACTCCGACCTTTACAGAGCACATCCCGAGTGGCTCCTTTGCGCTCCCGGCAGAGATTATACTCTCAGCCGCCATCAGGCGCTTCTCGACTTTGCTAACCCCGAGGTTGTTGAATATCTGAAAAAGACATTTGCTGAAACCTTCGACGGCGTTGCCATCGACTACATCAAGTGGGACTTCAACCGCCACCTCAGCGAAGTTTCCTCCGCTTATCTCCCCGCAGATCGCAGAGGTGAAACATACCACCGCTTCATGCTGGGCGTTTACGACCTCTATCAGTGGTTCTGCGACAAGTTCCCCCACGTTATGATCGAAAACTGCAGCGGCGGCGGCGGAAGATACGACCTCGGTATGATGAAGTATTCTTCTCTCATCTGGACAAGTGACAACACCGACCCCAACGCAAGAATCATGATCCAGTACGGTTCATCATTCATCTATCCTCAGAGCGTAATGAGCTGCCACGTTTCAAACCACCACAATTCCGCTGAGGATCCTCATGAGACAGACTTCCGCTGGAAGGTTGCTATGCAGGGTATGCTTGGCTTTGAGTTTAACATTCTTAATCTGTCCGACGAGGCTAAGGCTATAATCAAGCGCCAGGTTGAGGAATACCGCAAGAATTACTATAACATCTATAGCGGTGAGCTCTACCGTCTCATGTCTCCCTTTGATGCTTGCGACAATCCCAGATACTATAACTGTGTCGGCAAATCCGCGTTCTACTACATAAGCGAAAACGGAAACGAAGTTACCGTTTATTTCTATCAGATGAAGGGTGAGGAGCCGAAAGAATATCTCCTTAAGATCGACGTTCCCGCAGATTCCATGTGGTACGCTCCCTTTAACAGAAACTGTCCTTACCGCGGGCAGGATCTCCGTTACGGTCTCTCTATCCGCAGCAGCAGAGAGGATCACTACGCTGAGGTATTCCACTTCTACCGCGACACATGGGCAGAAGAGCAGGAGAAGCGCAAAAATGCGGGTAGCGGTGAAAAGTTTTTTGAGAACGGTCTTGAGGACATCGAGCTCACAGGTAAGATGAAGGACGTAGTTGACAAGGCAGTTGCCGATAACGATAATTTCAAGAGAATCGTACGTGACTACAAGTGCAGTAAGATCACCTCTCTCGACTGTGAGGGCAAGGATGCAGTATGCTTTACATCCCCCGACAATCGTGAAATCTTCGTAGTTTACCACCAGGATAAGGGCGAGACACCTCAAGAGTACCGTCTGAGACTTGACGTACCCGAACTGAGCCGTTGGACTGCAACTCTCAACAGAGATTGTCCCTATCATGGATTTGACCTCCGTTACGGCATGATAGTAAGAAGCTCTGCGGAGGACGACTACACCCAGCTGTTCCACTTTAAGCGTTCCGGCAGTGTAAGCAAAAGATAATTACGTTTAATCCATACTATGAAGTTTCGGGGCACCTTGCGGGTGTCCCGATTTTTCGTTGTTTTCACCAAAATCACACCTCGAAAATCTACACTTAAGAGAGAGGTATCTTTATTGACTTACGGTGAATATTTTCGTATAATTTAAGTATCAGATTTTGACACCCAAAGGAGAAAAAAATATGAAACTGAAACGCATACTATCTCTCATTTTGGCCGCAGTGATGCTCTTATCTGCTACTGCTTGTGGGAACAAAGAAACAAGCAGCACAACAACTAAGACAGAAGCCGCGACAGAAGCCGTAACCGAAGAAAAGATGCCCGAAACTCCAAACGAAGACTACGTTGTGGTCATCGACAAGGAGAACGCGGGTGCCGTGGATGCCGCAGAGCGTATGACATGGCAGATGAAGGAGCAGTACGGCATTGACCTTGAGGTCATCGACCACAAGGAAAAGGCTTACGTACGCGAGATCGTGCTCGGTAAAACGAATCGCGGTGTAAAGATCGACACCTCAAAGATGGTAGTTGACGAATACGAAATCAAAACCGTTGGCGAAAAGGTTTTCATTGACGGTGCGTCCGACGACGGTCTTTACGGCGGTGCCGTTAAGCTTCTGAACACCTGTACAGATGAAAACGGATTTAACGTTACCAAGGATTACTCCTACAAGGATACCTCCGGTTATCCCATCAAAAAATTGACAATCAACGGTAACGATATTTCAAAGTACACTATTCTCTACCCCGAAAACGCTTCCGAAAAGACCATGATCGGTGTTAACGACCTTGCTGAGTACATCAAAAAGGCAACAGGCGTTAAGCTTGAGGTTACAACAAGCTCCTCCGATTACGCCATCATCGTAGAAGAAAATGTCGTAAAGGTTGATGGTGCAGGCAGTGACCTCGACTCATTCACTATCAAGTCTGAAGGTAACTCAATCCGTCTCACTGGATCTGCTGAGCGCGGCGCAATGTATGCCTGCTACGAACTTCTCGAACAGATCGGTTGGAGATTTCTTGCTGAAGACGTGGATTTCATACGTCCCGCAGCGGAGAAGGACATCGCAGGACTTAACCTCACTGAAAGTTCAGTTTTTGCCGATCGCAGAATTTACACAGGCACGTTCAATTACTCTGAAGACATGAGAAACAAGCTACGCGACATTGACACCAGAGCATTCGCCGGAGGAGCCTGTCATACCTTTGACAACCTCGACGGTGACTACAGTACGCAGAGTGAAAACCAGCCTTGTCTTACAGATCCTGCAGTTTACGAGCTGATGCTGAAAAACGTAATGAAACTTCTTGAAAATAATCCTTCAGCAAATTTCATTTCCATATCTCAGAACGATAACTTAAATTACTGCAAGTGCGAGGGCTGCATGGCGGCTATGAAAAAGTATGAGGATGAAAACGGAAAAGGCGGTCCTGCAGGACTTATGATCGAATTTGTAAACAAGTTCGCACTTGAAATCGAGAAGAAATACCCTGACGTTCTCATTCACACCTTTGCCTATACCTATACAAGATCAGCTCCCAAAAATATTACCCCTCACGACAATGTGGCAGTCCAGCTTTGTTCTATAGAGTGTTGCTTTACCCACGGACTTACAAATGAACGATGCAACAAAAACGTCCCCTTTACAAAGGATATCTCAGACTGGGCAAATCTCTGCGGTAATCTCCACATATGGGACTATTACATCAATTTCTGGTTCCGCGGAACTCCGTTCCCTAACCTTGGCTACGACGTACTTGCGGAAAATCTGCAGTTCTTCGCCGAAAATAACGTAACCAGCCTTTTCCTGCAAGGAAACGGTGACTGCAGAAACAACGGTGAATTTGATCACTTAAGAAGCTATCTCATGGCTAAACTTGCTTGGAATCCCTATATGAGTGAGGAAGAGTATGATACACACATGAGAGATTTCATGGAAGGCTTCTACGGCGAAGGCTGGGAATCTGTTTACGAAGCACTCACCACTCTTCACGAAAATTACCGTACTCCCCAAAATCACTTAGGCGTGTTCGACCGTCCTATCGATACTTGGATGCCAAGAAAGCTTAAGCCTTATCTTGATGACTTAATTGCGCTTATGGACACAGCAAAGATCAAAAGTGAAAGCTACAAAAAATTCTGTGCCGTTGAAGCTTCTCAGGTCCAGTTTGATTTCATGAAGTGTGACCTTGTGTTTAACGACCTTTACAAAAGCGAAGATCCCGAAAATGTCAAGCTGTCTCAGGACATGAGCTTCGCTTTACAGGAAAAAATGCAAAAATATGAAATCATACTCGGAGATGGAAACAAGGTTCCAAACTACGCGGAGTTCACCTGTTCACCGTCACTATGGAAACTGGAAATGCAAATGCAAGGTTAGTTTTAAGGTACATAAAAAACATTCATTTTTGAACATAGAAGGAGAAAAAACATGAAAAAATTACTGTCCCTGCTTCTCTGCGCGGCAATGCTCTTTGCGGTTACCGCCTGCGGAAAGGCTGAAACAAAAGAGACAAGTGGCACTACGGCGGCCGCGACGGAAGCCGTAACGGAAGAAAAGATGCCCGAAACTCCAAACGAAGACTACGTAGTAGTCATCGACAAGGAGAACGCGGGGGCTACATCCGCAGCAGAACGCATGACTTGGCAGATGAAAGAAAAATACGGCATTGACATTGAGGTCATCGACCACAAGGAAAAAGCCTACGTAAAGGAAATCGTGCTCGGCAAGACAAACAGAGGCGAGAAGATCGACACCTCCAAGATGATCCTTGATGAATACGAGATCAAAACGGTCGGAGAAAAGGTCTTCATCGACGGTGCGTCCGACGACGGTCTTTACGGCGGTGCAGTTAAGCTTCTGAACACCTGCACCGACGAAAACGGATTTAATATCGCAAAAGATTACGCCTATAAGGACACCTCAGGATACCCCATCGAAAAACTGACCATCAACGGTAACGATATTGCAAAATATACCATTCTCTACCCCGAAAATGCTTCCGAAAAGACAATGACGGGCGTTTCCGAGCTTCAGAAGTACATTGAAAGATCCTGCGGCGTAAAGCTTCCCGCAAAAGCAGGAACAGACGGCGACTTTGCTATCATCCTTGAGGAAAAGACGATTGTTGTGGAAGGCTCAGCTAACGATAACATTGACAACTTCTCACTGAAATCCGAGGGTAATAACATCCGCATCTCAGGCTCTGCCGAAAGAGGCGTGCTATACGGTTGCTACGACCTTATCGACGACGTTATCGGCTGGCTTTATATGGTGGACAACGGAGGTTCAGGAAAGGTCCTCACACACGTAAGCTCAGAATATCTCTCCTCCCGTGACGAGCTCAATATTTCAGGACTTGATTATACCGAAAGCTCCATAATTGCCGACAGAGCCTGTGTTAACTCAGACCGCGAAAGACATACCGCGCTGAAGTGGATCCGCCGTTGCCATACATTTGACGAGCTTGACAATGCTCCCGACGGTACATCTTACAGTGAGCAATACGTAAATCAGCCTTGTCTCACCGATGAAACTGTCTATCAGGTAATGCTCGCAAACGTGCTTAAGCTTCTTGACGAAACTCCTGATGCTGATATCATATCAATTTCACAAAACGATAACTTAGGCTACTGTGAATGTGAAAACTGTGCCGCATCCGATGCGAAATACGGCGGACCTTCCGGAACTCTTATCGCATTCCTTAACAAAATGGCAGATGACATGGAAAAAGCAGGTTACGGTGACATTCTCATTCATACCTTCGCTTACATGTATACGGAAAAAGCTCCCGAAAACATCAAGGCTGACTCCAACATCATGGTTGAGTTTGCGCCCATCAACAGTTGCTTCGGACATCCCATTGATGGTGGATGTAACGATCCACACTATGGCTCTCAGATGAAAAAGTGGGCTGAGGTTTGTGACCATATTTACTACTGGGATTATATGTACAACTTCTCACAATGCGCTACGCCATATCCTTATATCAAGTATAATAACTTCGCTTATAATTTCCGTCTTATTGCAGACATGAACACCATCGGGTATTACCCGAACGCAAGCTACAGCTTTGACTGGGAATTCGGTGCACTTCGACTCTACCTCAGAACACAGCTCATGTGGAACCCCTATATGTCTGAGGATGAGTATAACGAATATATCAAAAAGTTCATGGAGGGCTATTTCGGAGCCGGTTGGGAGGATATCTACGAAGCATTTAATCTGTGGATAGGAAAAGAAAATGCCTGCCACGGCTTCCAGTACAACAGCTTCTACGCTGAAGGCAAATCCGTATATTTCCAGAGCATGAGACTCAGAAGCGTTATCGATGACATCCTCGCTAATTTCAAGGAGGCAATGTACCTTGCCGAAACAAAAGAGCAGTTTAATCATATTGATTGTAATTTGATTCAGTTTGAATTCGTATATGTAACCGGTGTATTCGATAAGCTTTATAAGAGCTCCGATCCTGCTGACAATCAGCTGGCACAGGATTTAAGCCACACACTGCAGGACAGAATGCAAAAGCATAACGTTACTCTCGCAAGAAACTTCGCATACATTCCCGATTTTGATACGTTCACAGTCCGCCCTGAGCATTGGAGATTTGGAGAATACGTAGAATTTAAGGGATATGACCTTGAAGGAAATTACTACAAGAATGAGTCGGCTGAATAATTAAAATCTATAACTGACCCAACAATCCCCACAGCATTGGCTGTGGGGATTTGGTTAGTCTGACTGATCAAAAATCATTGACAAAAGCCGTGGGATTCAGTATAATAAACTTAACAAATAAATCATCAAAAAAAGGAGAAAAACAATGAAACTGAAACGCATGTTGTCACTCATTTTAGCCGCTGTGGTGCTTTTTTCCGTTACCGCTTGTGGTAACAAAGAAGCAAGCAGCACAACGGCTAAAACCGAAGCTGCGACGGAAGCCGTAACCGAAGAAAAAATGCCCGAAACTCCCAACGAAAACTACGTTGTAGTCATCGACAAGGAAAATACCGGTGCCGTGAATGCCGCAGAACGTATGGTTTGGCAAATGAAGCAAAAATACGGCATTGACCTTGAGGTCATCGACCACAAGGAAAAAGCTTATGTTAAGGAAATCGTACTCGGTAAGACTAACAGAGGCGAGAAGATCGACACTTCAAAGCTGATCTGCGACGAATACGAAATCAAAACCGTTGGCGAAAAGGTT
>JAZUBG010000025.1:0-19538 GCA_045638405.1 Eubacteriales bacterium
TTCGGCTATACCACGGGCGCCTCCTTCATAGTTGACGGCGGAATGCACATCAGAAGCCTATGAAAAAACAGTATCACACACTGATAATAGGAACGGGATGCGCGGGATATAATGCGGCATACCGTCTGGCACGTCTCGGCATCAGAGACATTGCCGTAATAACCGAAGGACGCTTTATGGGCACGTCCCGTAATACAGGAAGCGATAAACAAACATATTACAAGTTGTCTCTTGCGGGAGACGACGGAGACAGCGTGCGCGAGATGGCACGTACTCTCTACGACGGAGGCGGTGTCATGGGTGAGCACGCCATGGCAGAGGCGGCATATTCCGTACGCGCCTTCATGAACCTGGTAGAGCTGGGTGTGCCGTTTCCTGCAAACGAATACGGAGAATATGCGGGATATAAGACTGACCATGACCCGAGACGCCGCGCCACCTCATGCGGCCCTCTTACCTCAAAATACATGACAGAGGCTCTTGAAAGAGCTGTTCTCGATATGGGAGTCGAGGTCATCGACCTGCAGAGAGTCATAAAGATACTTACAAAAGACGGAAAGGTCTGCGGTGTTGCCGCCACTTCCACGGCTACGGGAGAGATTCGCGTGATCTCCTGCGCCAATGTGATCATGTGTACGGGCGGCCCTGCGGGAATTTACGAAAACACAGTTTATCCCGAAAGCCAGCACGGAGCTACGTCTCTCGCGATTGACGCGGGAGCGAGCCTTTCGAATCTTGAGCAGTGGCAGTACGGTATTGCAAGCACCGATTTCCGATGGAATTTGTCTGGCACGTATCAGCAGGTGCTTCCCACGTATATTTCCGTTACTCCCGACGGTGAGGAGAGGGAATTTTTATATGAAGAGCTTGGCGAGAGGTCTCTCGGACTTATCTTCCTCAAGGGCTATCAGTGGCCGTTTGACGTGAGAAAAGCGGACGGGTCGTCCCTCGTTGATCTCCTCTGCGCTGAGGAGACGAAACGCGGAAACCGAGTATTCCTTGATTTCAGAAGAAATCCCCGCGGACTTGAAAACGGATTCGGTGCGCTTCCGACGGAGGCTTACGAATACCTTGAGAAGTCCTCGGCGCTGTTCGGTACACCTATCGAACGCCTTCAACATATGAACGAGGGTGCGATCGAACTATACGCGTCCCACGGGATAGATCTTTACACGGAGCGTCTTGAAATCGCTGTGTGCGCTCAGCACTGTAACGGCGGTGTAAGTGTAGACGGTAACTGGCAGACGGAAATTACCGGTCTGTACGTAGCGGGAGAGGCGGCAGGCACCTTCGGTGTGTATCGTCCCGGCGGAAGCGCGCTGAACTCCACTCAGGTGGGAAGTCTCCGCGCAGCCGAGCATATCGCCTCACAGTCGGTACGTGTGCCCGAGACGGTTCATTACACTCTCCCCGTGATAAAGTACGGAGAGTCAAACGTTGACTCTCTCATGAAGATTTTACGCCATGAGATGAGCTGTGCGGCTGACTTTGACCGCAGTCTTGTGAAAATGAGGGAGCTTTATCGTAAAGTATCTCACCTTGCGGATAATTTCTTCGATACTGCCGTAATAGCCGACAAGTCGGAGACGGCACAGCTTTTTAAGCTGTACGACACCGTCCTCACACAGAGAAGCGTTCTTTCCGCAATGATACGCTCAGCGGAGGAAATAGGCTCTCACGGATCTGCATTTGTTGACAGAGAACGTGTGAAGAGTACCGATGTGCGAAAAACGCGCACCGTTACCCGAGGCGGAGTATCGGAAATCAAAGAGGTGTCCCCTCTGCCCGACGGCGAGCTGTGGTTTGAGACACTGCTTGCAAGATCGAGAAAATTTTCAGTTAAATGATAAAATTTAGATAACATTTTGAGAGGAATATGTTATGGAATCAAACGGAATTCATATTCATCAGTTTACCGATACCGTGTTCAGACCTTCTTGTAAGGAACCTGGATATACATTACATAAATGTGAATGCGGTTATGAGTATAAGGATGCTTTCAAACCGATTTCAGATCATTCATGGAAACAGGTAGAATTAATTGAGGCTACTTGTTTTGATGATGGTATAAAAAAATATGTATGCACCGATTGTCACGAAATAAAGAATGAAGTAATTCCTGCAACGGGACACAAATGGAGTCAATGGATTATTCAGAAATTCCCCACGTGTACCGAGGAAGGTGAACAGATTCGCATTTGCGAACTCTGCGGAGAAAAAGAAGTTAATATTATCCCTGCCAAAGGACACAAACACACTCCCGGTAATTATACGCTTGTAGGAGACTGCGAAGTAGAATTTTTCTGTGAAAATTGCGGTCAGGTCATAAGCGAACCTATCGATGTTTTCAATGAACGCAAAAAGAAACCAAGGAAGATAAGAAATAAAGAAAAGAAACCGCTGAAAAAGGGAATAAAAGCACTTTTAATTACTGTTTCATCACTTTTAGCTCTTTCTTTGATACTGGCTTTACTTTCACCGCTAATTGCACCTTTATATCATTATACCCTGGGCAAAGTAATGATGAAATTTGATCTTCATTCAAATGCGTATTATCAGTTTAAGAAATGTGAAGAGTTCAAGGATACTGAAACTATCCTCGAGGATTTCACGTTGGCTTACAGAAAGATTACTCAGACTTCGAAGAAAATTGATGAGAACGGAGAACTTATTACAAGTACAAAGAGTGTTGCTGAATTTGATAAGTACGGAAACATTACCTTAAGCAAATCTCAAAACGCAGACGGGGAAGTTATTTCTAAATATTCGTACCAATATGAATATGACAGTGACGGAAAAATGGTATCTAAAGAAGAATATATCTTTAATGACGGTCTGAAAAAATTAAATGAAAAAAGCGAATATGATGACAACGGCAATATGACCTTTAGGCAGTATTATTATTCTGACGGAAGTTCATTTAAAACTGTTTGCAAATATGATAAACATGATAATGTTACAGAAGAGATTCAATATAATTATGATCAGGATGGAAAGCTCACGGAAAAGAGTGAATACAGATATACATATAAATATAAGTATGACGATGATGATAATCTGATACATACAATAAAGTATGATGAAGAAGGCAAAAAACTCAATGAAGAGCGTTTTTACTCTGATGATATAATTAAAGAATCAATTAGTTATGACGATAACGGAAATATTAAATCTACTTATAAATACGATAAGTTCGGTAATAGAACATACTATATGTATCAAAATTTCGATGGTGAAAAGTCCGAAATTAAGACTGAGTATGACTACAATGAAGATGATGAACTAACTCTTCGGGTGTCACAGTCATATACTGACGGTGAATTTACCGGGAAAGAAAAATATGAGTGGGAATTCGATGAAGACGGAAATCTGATTGAGTCTGATTATGCTGAATATGATGAAGATTATGAAGTAGAAAATAAACGAAAAACTGTAAACGAGTACGACAATGACGGTAACTGTATTAAAAGAGTTGTTACAAATTATAACGCTGACAATGATTCGACCGATAAAATTAAGTATGAATTTGAATATGATGAAGACGGTAAAATTATTAAAGTAATTTATGCAGAGCGCGACGGTAACGATGAATTAACGAACAAATCAAAACTTGAATTTAATTATGACGAAAAGGGTAACACTGTATCCGCCACAAGAACAAACTACGATGAAGACGGGGAAATTACTTCAAAAACTGAAATTAAGTATGACACTCCTTTCGTAATTTATCACCCTGATGAAGAAGTCTCTGAAAATCTAAAATATATATTCGATCCAACATATATCATATTAGAATCCTATTAAATCAAAAAATGCTTCGGGAAACCGAAGCATTTTTTGATTATTAAATTGCGCAAGAATCATGACAGTGTGCACATTTACCGACCTTATCAAAGAGTTCATTACTATAATTAATAGAATTTTTATCGTAATAATCCTTAATTGCAGCTTTTACTGCTTCTTCAGCCAGTACAGAACAGTGTACTTTCTGAGGAGGAAGACCGTCAAGCGCTTCAACAACTGCTTTGTTTGATAAAGTCAGTGCTTCGGAAAGTGTTTTACCTTTGATCATTTCAGTAGCAATACTGCTTGTGGCAATAGCAGACCCGCAACCGAAAGTATTGAATTTAACATCAGTGATTATATTACCGTCTATTTTCAGATAGATTTTCATTATGTCACCGCACTTAGCGTTACCTACTTCACCAACACCATCGGCATCTTCAATAATTCCAACGTTTCTAGGATTTGTAAAATGATCCATTACTTTAGCACTATATAACATGATTTTTCCTTCCTTTCTGCAGGTCATCCCAAACAGGAGACATACTTCTGAGCTTTCCAACAACATCAGCCGTAACTGTAATGATTTTTTCGATTTCTTCGGGTGTATTTTCGTGGTTTATAGAAAGTCTTAATGAACCATGTGCAATCTCGTGTGGTCTGCCAATTGCCAAAAGTACATGACTGGGTTCAAGAGAACCTGAGGTGCAAGCTGAACCTGATGAAGCAGCGATACCCATGCAGTCAAGCATCAAAAGCAGAGACTCTCCTTCGATTCCCTCAAAACACACATTGACGTTACCCGGGAGTCTTGAATTACGGTCACCGTTAAGAACAGTATGAGGAATTCCTAACAGACCGTCTATCAGTCGTTCACGCATTTTATAAACTTTTGAATAATTCGATTCAAGATTTTCACAGGATTCAGCAAGTGCTACCGCCATTGAAGATATTGCAGGGACATTTTCAGTGCCTCCACGTTTCCCGAATTCCTGAGCACCGCCTTCAATAAGTGTGTGTACCAAAGAACGGTTGCGCGCATACAGAACTCCTACACCTTTCGGTCCTCCAAACTTGTGAGCCGAAAGGGAAAGATAATCAACTTTAAGTTCATTAACGTTAATATGCAGATGTCCGGCAACCTGAACTGCATCGGTGTGAAACAGAACTTTTCGTTCTTCACATATTCTACCTATCTCCGCTATGGGCTGAATTGTACCGATCTCATTATTCGCAAACATTATACTGACAAGCGCAGTATCTTCGCGTATAGCATTTTCTAGATCCTCAATTCTCACAATACCGTTATCATAAACTTCAAGATACGTTACGTCAAAACCTTGTTTCTCAAGTTTTTCAACTGTATGTAAAACAGCATGATGCTCGAATTTTGTTGTGATAATGTGTCTTTTACCTTTCTTTTTACCATGCATAGCGGCAGATAAAATAGCCATATTATCACTTTCACTTCCGCCTGATGTAAAAAATATATTTTTATTAGTTGCTCCAAGCAACTCGGCAACTTGTGTTCTTGCTGAATATAAGGTATCAGCTGATTTCTGCCCTACGCTGTGTAGACTTGAAGGGTTACCGAATACTTCAGAGGTTTTATTTATAAGTTCAATTATCGCTGTCTGCGACATTTTTGTTGTAGCTGCATTATCAGCATATATATACATCGTGATTCCTCCTAATATAAAGTTGGTAATATTTAAATATGTATTATAAGTTACCGTCAATAAGATCAGCGAGAGTAACGTTTTTAAGATAGTTCTCAAGAACTTCACTCATTTTAACCCATAATGGATATGCAAGACAATGCGAATCTCTTCCGCAAATAACATTATCATGATCGAGACAAGCAACAGGAGAAATAGACCCCTCGGTCAGTTCAAAGATTGAAAAAAGGGAATAGTCAGCGGGACGTTTTGACAACTTGTAACCTCCGTTTCTCCCTCTCCTGCTTTCTACGAATTCAGCTTTAAGAAGAATCGATGTTATAGCTTCAAGGTACTTAAGAGATATTCCTTGATTATCTGCTATATCTTTGACAGAGGCAAATTCACCTTCGGGAATACGTGCAAGATCTGCGAGTATTCTGAGAGCGTATCTACCCTTTGTTGATACCATCATATATGTAATCTCCAATCAAATTAACTTTACAAGTATAATATACCACAAAACCAGTAGGAATTCAATATGGTTTTTAAAAGTAACAAAAAATTAATAATTAATTCATTAAAATGAATTTTACTGATTACTAAAATTCATTTTGTTCTTTATCAATCGAAAAATCGTAGTGATAATAATTTTTTTTGAATTTTCTTATTGACAAATCTCCAGAATCATTGTATAATACCAATTAACGAACATTAATGTCGGAGGATATCATATGAACGCACAGGAAACGCGCAATTATTCTGAAATTACTGAAGAAATATATGAACTTGCCGAGCTTACCTCACATAATTCAAGGATTGATCCGTCCCTTTACACAAAATTTGATGTAAAACGCGGTCTTCGAGATCTTGACGGTAGCGGTGTTCTTGCAGGTCTTACCAGTATTTCCGAAGTTACTGCAAGAGAAATGATTGACGGTAAACTTGTTCCTTGTGACGGTAGACTTTATTATCGGGGAATCAGTGTTAATGATCTTACAAACTCCTGCCTTTCTGAAGGTCGCCCCGGCTTTGAAGAAACCGTTTATCTTCTTCTTTTTGGTAACCTTCCTGACAAAAATCAGTTAAAAGCATTTACAAAACTTCTCAGCAGTTACAGATCTCTGCCACCTTCATTTGTTAGAGACGTGATCATGAAAGCACCGAGCCGAGATATGATGAATGCTCTCTCAAGAAGTGTACTCACAATGTATTCATATGAAGAAAATCCGGATGACACTTCTATCCCTAATGTTCTCCGTCAGTGTTTACAGCTCATCTCAGTTTTCCCACTTCTCAGTGTTTACGGTTACCACGCATACGATCATTACCACAATGGTAACAGTCTTTTCATTCACGCACCTGACCCCAAGTATTCTACAGCTGAAAATATTCTTCATTTACTTCGTCCGGACAGTTCCTTTACCAAGCTTGAAGCTGCGGTACTTGATGTCGCTCTCATTCTTCACGCTGAACACGGCGGAGGTAATAACTCAACATTTACAACCAGAGTTGTTTCTTCTTCAGGAACTGATACTTATTCAGCAATTTCCGCTGCTCTCGGTTCTCTTAAGGGACCCAAACATGGCGGTGCCAACATCAAGGTAGTAAGAATGTTTGAAGACATTAAAGAAAATGTCAGGGATTATTCCGATGAGGAAGAACTCGCGGCGTATCTTAAAAAGATAGTTTGTAAGGATGCTTTCGATAAAACCGGTCTTATTTACGGTGTAGGTCATGCAGTGTATTCTGTATCTGACCCCCGTGCATGTATCTTCCGTAGTCTCGTAGAAAAACTTGCTGCCGAGAAGGGCAGAGACGATGAGTTTAAACTGTACAGGACTGTAGAAAACCTTGCTCCACAGATCATATCCGAACACAGAAAAATGTACAAGGGTGTATCTATCAACGTTGACTTCTACAGCGGTCTTGCGTATGATATCCTTGGTCTTCCCGCAGAGCTTTATACGCCTCTTTTTGCAATAGCAAGAGTTGCAGGTTGGAGTGCTCACAGACTTGAAGAGCTTGTCGGTTCAAACAAGATCATGCGTCCTGCATATAAAGAAATTACACCTGTGAAACCTTATATTCCAATCAACGAAAGATAATCTCAAAGGACAAACGTAAAGTTTGTCCTTTATCTTTGATTTTAACCGTTATATTCACTTAATCCATTGACAATAGTATATACTTGATGTATAATTATAAGTAGCATATTCATTATAAATTTAATTTGCAGACAATACTGATTTTCGTGAAAGGTTATTGATATGATTAACTTTGAAAATACTAAGAATGATAGACGAGAAAGAGTTTTTCAGATGCTTTTTTCTTTGGATTTTTATTCTGAAGTTCCTGTAGATCAACTTTTTGAGTCTTTCTATGAAAGTAACGATAATGTTCCGTCAAGCGGCTATCTCAGAGATACATTTATAGGCGCTGCAGAATTTGCAAAAGAAGCTGATACTATGATTGAAGTTGATTCAAAGAATTGGTCAACAGCAAGAATGTCAGGCGTAACAAGAAATATTCTTCGTCTTGCAATTTATGAGCTTCTTAAAACCGAAATACCTCCGCGTGTTGTCATAAATGAAGCAGTTGAGCTATCCAAAAAGTTCGGTGATGATCAGGAACACGTATTTATTAACGGTATTCTTAACCGTATTGCAAGAGAAGCGTCAAAGCTTTGATTATTTGTCAAATTCATGAAAAAAAGACTTTTTATCGGTTTTGATACGAGCAATTATACAACCTCACTTGGTATCTGTGACATTAACGGTAACGTTCTCGCTAACTTGAAATGCCCCCTTCCGGTAAGCGAAGGACAGCGAGGTCTCCGTCAAAGTGAGGCTGTTTTTGCACATATCAAAAACTTTCCTGTTATAGCCGAAAAGCTCAGAGAATTCACTTCAACATTACATAGTGAATATGAATTTGTCGCTGCTTCTGTGTCTGCTACCCCCAGAAGTTCAGAAGGGTCGTATATGCCGTGCTTTCTTACAGGTATTGCTGTAGCCGAAATAGTTTGCAGCTTTTTAAATATACCGCTTTACAAAACATCACATCAGATTGGGCACATTATGGCTGCAGCTTCGTCAGCTTTACATAATTCAGATAGATCACTTGAAGAGTATCTGAACAATGATTTTCTTGCGCTTCATGTGTCAGGCGGTACAACCGATTTGTTATATGTAAAGCCTGATAATGAGTTAATTTTGAAAATTGAACGGATTGGCGGTTCATCAGATGCAAACGCAGGACAGATTGTTGACCGTACCGGTGTCCGATTAGGATTTAAGTTCCCCTGTGGGTCGCAGCTTGACGAAGCTGCAACACAATTTGAAGGGATGATCAAAGGTATAGTACCTTCTGTCAAAGGACTTGAATTCAATCTCTCGGGTCTTGAAAATATTGCTGAAAGAATGATTAAAAAAGGAGACAGCAGTAACGAAGTTTCTGCATATGTTCTCGAATATATAGCGAAATCTATTGAGAAAGCTTTGAACAATGCTTTTTTAGTTTACGGAAATATTCCTGTACTGTTTGCAGGTGGAGTTATGAGCTCACAGTATATCAGAAAAAGATTATCGAAATACGGATTGTTTTCAGAAAGCCAGTATTCTTCCGACAACGCTGCCGGTGTTGCTGTAATTGCTTCTCTTTTGCATAGAAACTTATTAACCAATATTTCAGAAAGCGGAAAAATGTGATGAACAGTTCAAATAACGCTCTATCTATTACAGAACTGAATAATTATATCAAAGGACTGTTCGATAATGATCCTCGGCTTTCCGATATCTGGCTGAAAGGTGAAATATCAAACTTTAAATTTCACTCAACCGGACATCTATATTTCTCTTTAAAAGACGAAGGAAGCGTAATTAAAGCAGTAATGTTCAAGTCTTCTGCATTGAGACTTCCTTTTGTTCCTGAAAACGGCATGAAGGTACTTTGCCACGGTCGAATTTCATCATTTGTCCGTGACGGTCAGTATCAGATATATCTCGATTCTATGGAACCAGATGGAATCGGTTCGTTGTACATAGCTTTTGAGCAACTTAAAAAGAAACTTGAGTCACAAGGCCTTTTTGATCCCGCCAGAAAAAAGCCACTTCCCAAAATACCTTCCTGTATCGGAATTATAACTTCTCCCACCGGAGCCGCTATCAGGGATATGATCAACGTTTCTTCTCGCCGTTTCCCTTATGCAAAAATTATACTATATCCTGCACTTGTGCAGGGTCCTGATGCACCTCCTCAGCTTGTCGAAGGACTCAGATACTTTAATGAAAGTAATGCTGCAGACGTTATAATTATCGGAAGAGGCGGTGGATCTATTGAAGATTTATGGGCGTTCAATGATGAACGCGTTGCTTACGCCGTTGCTTCCTCACATATTCCTGTAATTTCGGCAGTTGGTCATGAGACTGATTTCACTATTTGTGATTTTGTTGCTGACCGACGTGCTCCGACACCTTCTGCCGCCGCAGAGATCGCTGTACCTGATACTAATGAATTAAAGAATAAATTCAATAATGTTATCAGGCATGAAGCCATGACGATCGAAAAAATGATTGCCCGACACCGTGAAAAACTTACATATTTGTCATCATCGAGAATTCTGAAAAATCCACAGTCTTTAATTGATGATAAGCGTCTTGCCCTGGTGCTTGTTTCCGAAAGAATTTCAACAGCGGAAAGTACCGGAATTAATCATGCAAAACTTCTGCTCGGAAGAGCATCTGCAAAACTTGAAGCTTTAAATCCTCTTTCTGTTATTTCGAGAGGTTACAGTGCAGTTTATACCGAGGAACAGACACTTGTAAAATCTGTTGAACAGCTTTCAGTTGGAATGCGTGTAAACTTCAAAACTGCTGACGGTTCAGCAGGAGCTGTTATAGATAAGGTATTTAGGGATACAAAAGATTAATCGGGGAAACGTCATGGAATGATTCCAAATTTAAATGCGTATCTCCTCACTCTGTGAAATTATTTAAATATGACAAAAGATCAAATTGAAAAACTTACATTCGAAGAAGCTTTGGCGAGACTTGAGGAAAACGTAAGACTTCTTGAATCGGGTAACGTTCCCCTTGATGATTCTCTCGCTCTTTTTGAAGAAGGAATCGCACTTGTAAGACTTTGTAACGGTAAACTCGACTCTGCGGAACAGAAAGTTGTAAAACTCAAAATTTCCGGTTCAGGTTCTGTAATTGAAGAACCAATGAATTAAGAGGTGTTAAACATGAGTGTTAATATAGTAAATGAACTCAACAGCACCGTCGAAAGAGTCGAACGTGAACTTGAATCGTACTACAAATCTAATCATACAGTCGATAATCTCGTAGATGCGATGAAATATTCTCTTCTTGGCGGCGGAAAACGTATAAGAGCATTCTTAACTTTGGCATTCGCTAAAATGTATGGTGGATCTGAAGAGGCTGCTATGCCTTTTGCATGTTCAGTGGAAATGATTCATGCTTATTCTCTTATTCACGATGACCTTCCCGCAATGGATAACGATGATATGAGACGCGGTAAGCCTTCCTGCCACATTAAATTCGGAGAAGCTACTGCTCTTCTTGCAGGAGACTCTCTTCTGACACAGGCTTTTGAAGTATGTGCTACTAACGATAAGGTATCTCCGTTATCGGTCATCAAAGCGGTCAGCATTCTTGCTGATCTTGCAGGTTATAAAGGAATGTGCGGAGGACAGGAAATCGATCTTTCTGATAAAGTAGATTCTTTTGAAGGCCTCACAAAGCTTCACTCACTTAAAACTTCTGCTCTTATTAAAGCTGCTTGCCTGCTTGGTTTATACGCTGCTACTGATTCTCCTTCGTCAAAGGATATTTTAGCAGTCTCAGAATATGCTGAGTGTCTTGGACTTGCTTTCCAGATTCATGATGATATCCTTGATGTAACAAGTTCAACCGAAGAGCTGGGTAAACCTGTTGGAAGCGACTCCAAAAACGATAAGAAAACCGTATTCGCTTTTATGACTTTGGAAAATGCACGCAGATTAGATAAAGAATTAACCGAGCGTGCGATTTCCGCAGTTTCGCAATGTCCCAATGCGGATATTCCAACTGAACTTGCACTGTGGCTCCTTTCCCGTAATAAATAACCTCATATTCTAACTTCGGAGGTATTTTTATGCGTTTAGACGCCTTCGTATCTTTAAAATGTGACAGTATCAGCAGAAGCCGCGCAAAAAATCTTATAGAATCAGGTAACGTAAAACTTAACGGACGTGTCATAACAAAATCTTCATTTAATGTTGATGAAACAATTGATAATGAGCTCGATGTATCCAGTGAAGCATTACCGTTTGTCAGTAGAGGCGGACTGAAATTACTCGGAGCACTTAAAGCATTTAATGTAGATCCTGCTGACAGAATTTGCATTGATATCGGTGCTTCGACCGGCGGTTTTACCGACTGCCTTTTAACACACGGAGCAACTAAAGTATATGCCATTGATTCAGGTAGTGATCAACTTGCTGAAAAACTGAAAAACGATCCGAGAGTTATATCAATAGAACGTTTTAATGCAAGAAATTTAACTCTTCAAACAATCGGTGAAGTATGTTCTCTTGCAGTCGCTGACCTTTCGTTTATATCCCAAACTTACGTTTTGTCAGCTATCTATTCTGTTCTTGACGACAACGGAATATATATCGGACTTATTAAACCTCAGTTTGAGTGCGGTAAGTCGGCGCTTAATAAAAATGGAATTGTTAAAGATAAAAAGGAATTTGTCCATGCAATCAAGCGAGTGCTTAAGTGTGCTGAAGAATGCGGTTTTGAAATTGTGTCTGTAATCAATTCACCGATTACCGGAGGTGACGGAAACAGAGAATTTCTTTTTTATGCAAAAAAGGTACGCTCACCCAAAAAATCCGTAATTAGTGATGCAACGATACATGAACTCGTAAAATGAGTCTATTAATTTTACATCCGCTAATCTATAAAAAGCTTTAGGAGGGAAAATGAAAAAAGTCGAAAAAGTATTTCTTATAATAAACTTTGACAAAATTATTCCCGATATTTTTTTGAATCAACTCGGCGAAATTATTAACACTTCTTCATGTTCTTTATATGTCTGCAGTGATACAGCCGAATATCTGAAAGAACGCGGATGCTCACTTCTGTTTAATATTATAAAAAATAATGCTGTCATGCAGGAAATGGATATTGCTATTGTTCTTGGTGGTGACGGATCTATTCTTAAGGCGTCAACTCAGGTGTGTTCATATAACATACCTATCCTCGGAATAAATTTTGGCACCCTCGGGTACATGGCAGAGCTCGAATCTTCAGATATTCAGAAAGTTGTTGAGGTACTTGAGGGAAACTATCACGTGGAAGAACGAATGATGCTTTCTGCTAAAATAGAAAAAGCGGACAAAAGTGTCGTTATGCTCCCACCCGCACTTAATGATATAGTTCTTTCCAACGGACCTATAGCCAGACTTCTGAACTTTAATGTTACATGTAACGGGGTTCTGATTGAAAAGTGCAGGGCAGACGGACTTATAGTATCAACTCCAACAGGTTCAACTGCATACTCTATGTCAGCAGGCGGACCTATTCTGGCTCCAGGTCTTAATGCGTTTTGTCTCACACCGATATGTCCGCATTCATTCGGCAGCCGTCCTGTAATACTTAGTGGAAATGATAACGTAGTATTATCCGATATACG
Source organism: Eubacteriales bacterium (assembly GCA_045638405.1). Lineage (GTDB taxonomy): Bacteria > Bacillota > Clostridia > Oscillospirales > CAG-272 > RUG11130. The sequence continues at coordinate 13,146 of JAZUBG010000025.1, forward strand.
TGTTGTAAAAGATAATTCAGTCTATCTTACACTTGATGGCAGACTTGTGGAAAAAGTTGAAAATGGAGATAAAATTTCTGTCACAAGGTCACTGTCAAAAACATCGTTGGTACGTTTGAAGGATAACAGTTTCTTAAGTGTACTTAATTCCAAATTACAAGAAGTATAAATTCTTTTAATACTTATTCAGGTATTTGTCGTCTTGTTGATGACAAAACATATTACAAATTAAAGAAAGGTATTGTCGTAGACATGAAAATCAAGAGACATAATAAAATCCTTGAGATTATTGAACATTACAATATTGAAACTCAGGAAGAACTCATTGATAAGCTTCGCCTAGCAGGATATGATGTCACTCAGGCGACAATTTCAAGAGATATACGCGAACTTAAACTACTTAAAGTAATGTCTGAAAACGGTACATATAAGTATGTCGTTCCGGGGGGCGGTCAGCATGATCATAAACATATCTACAGCAAAGCAATTGACGGGTCAATTCGCAGCGTTGATTATGCGATGAATAATATTGTAATTAAAACTTACCCCGGAATGGCAAATGCTGTTGCTGCCAGAATTGATTCTTTTCACGAAAAAGAAATACTTGGTAGTGTAGCCGGCGATGACTGTATCATTATGGTTACTAAAACTGTTGAGTCAGCGCAGATTCTTACCGAAAAATTCAAAGAACTTATCGGTTGATTTTCAATAATTTCACAAGGAGAGTTTTTATGCTTAGGAGTCTCAGCATTACAAATGCAGCTGTAGCAAAACATATAGATCTTGACATTAATAACGGTTTCTCTGTTATTACCGGTGAAACCGGTTCAGGAAAGTCTGTTATGATCGATTGTTTGCAACTGATTATCGGTGCTAAAAGTTCGCGTGACATCGTAAGAAGCGGCGAAGATAAAGCAGTGATATCGGCAATTTTTGAATGTAACTCCACAGTTAATGATGCTCTTAGTGAGATTGGTATTGATCCTGACGAAAACGGAGAATTGATGATTATACGTACGGTGAATGCCGATGGCCGTACTAATATAAAAATTAATTCACGAAGTGTAACACTCTCACAATTGAAAACAATCGGAAATCTTCTGATTGGTATTAACACCCAGGATGAGAAAAATTTTCTTTCGGATAAAAAAGAGTATACTTCTGTTGTTGACAGTTTTGCGGATAATTCGAGTTTATTAGAATCTTATTCTAAAGTTTATAATAAACTTATTTCCGCAAAAAATGAGCTTCAGACGTTAAAAAATGATCTCAAAGAAAAAGGTATGATGATCGACATTTTAACGTATCAAATCAAGGAAATTGATGCCGCCAGATTGACAACGGATGACGAAGAAGATAAACTCATTCGTCTCAGAACAAAAATTAAGTCAATTGAAAGAACTGAAAAAAGCAGAAAGATTGTATATAAGGCTCTTTCTCAAAATGACAAAGGATACTCGGCTTCGTATCTACTTGAACGAGCTTCGTTAGCATTAGCACAGATATCAGATGTAGTTGAAGGCGCTCCCGATATGATACGGAAACTGGATGAATACCGTTATGAAATTATAGAGATAGCAGAGACGGTTAACACTGCTCTTGAAACAGGTATCGAAGGCGACCCCATCGAAAAACTCAATCAAATTGAGACAAGATTAAATATCATTGAAAAATTGAAAAAGAAGTACGGTTCATCAATAGCCGAAATCAAGTCTTTCCGTGAAAATGCGGCTGAAAAACTCAGTGCGATTTCAGATTCAGACGAAACGATACGTTCTCTTGAAAAAACAATTGCGCGTTTAACTGCTGAAGCCATAACCGAAGGCGGGAAATTACATAGTTCAAGAGTTAATGCAGCAAAAATTCTTTCCGATGAGATAATAACAACCCTCAGAGATCTCGATATGCCAAAAGTTAAGTTCTATGTTGATGTATTGCCAAACATAGAAAACGGTGAATATTGTTTTACTCCGTCAGGAACCGATGAAATTGATTTTAAGTTATCGGTAAATCCCGGAGAAGAAGCACAGTCAATCTCAAAAGTTGCTTCCGGTGGTGAAATGTCTCGAGTAATGCTTGCTTTGCGTTCTTCAATTAATAAGAAAAATGGTGCTGAAACTGTTGTTTTCGATGAAATTGATGCAGGAGTTTCGGGAAGAACGTCTGAAAAGATCGGACTACTTCTTAAAAATTTATCAAAAGACGTTCAAGTGATTTCTGTAACACACTCACCTCAGATTGCATCTGTGGCGGACTATCACTATCTCATTAAAAAGAACGAAGTAAACGGCAGAGCAGAAAGTTGCGTTACACTCCTTGAAAATGAAGGAAGAATTGAAGAAATAGCAAGAATAATCGGCGGAATTGATGTTACAGAAAAGCAGAAAGCCGCTGCAATGGAGATGCTTCAGAAAAATAACAGAAATGAATTATAAATATTTATTATTTGATGCAGATAATACTCTTTTTGATTTTGATAAATGTGAAAGAGAAGCATTTTTAAGCCTGAATTACATAGCTCCGTCTGTTTTTAACTTGTCCACTTTCAGTATCTATCATGAGATCAACGATAAACTTTGGAAAGAAGTTGAAAAGGGAAATGTCTCTAAATATGAATTGAAGACAGAAAGATTCCGTCTCCTATTCGATTCTCTCGATTTAAACACCGATCATATTGATTTTCGATATGTGTCGCAAGAATATATTAATAAACTGAGTACACAAAATTTTCTTATTGACGGTGCATACGATTTATTAGAATATTTATATCCTAATTATGATATGTATATTATTACTAACGGTCTTTCGACCGTACAAAACACCCGATTATCATCTTCAATAATCAATCGGTTTATAAAAAAAGTATTTATTTCCGGGGAAATAGGGTACAGTAAACCGGATGTGCGTTATTTTAATTACGTGATGAAGTCAGTAGGCAGTTTTGCAACATCAGATTATCTGATTATCGGTGATTCTTTAACGTCAGACATTAAAGGAGCTTTGAACTCGGGAATTGATTGTGTTTACTTCAAAAAATCTGTAACACAAAAAAATTCCGACACTGCAAAATATAATATTGAGTCTCTTTTAGAATTAAAAAATATTCTTTAGAGCTTTCACATAAATTTTCGGAGGATATTATGAGTACAAACTTTGAGCTTTTGTTAGAGAAAATAAACTCTTACAATAATGGTGAAACTAAAATTATAGTTAAGGAAAATGAATCGCTGAAAAATCACTCTTCGTTTCGAATTGGTGGAAATGCGCGTATTTATGCAATTCCGACTGATGAGGACTCACTTATATTTCTTCTGAAAGAAACTTCGGCAATTGGTATTAAAACGTATATTTTAGGAAATGGAAGTAATATACTTTTTGATGATAACGGCTTTGACGGGGTTATCATTTCCAGTTCTGCATTTAACAAAATACAAATTGAAGGAACAAAAATAACTGCAGGAAGCGGAGCTATGCTTTCTGCATGTGCAATTAAAGCAAAAGACGCAGCTTTAAGCGGAATGGAGTGTCTTTTCGGCATTCCAGGGACTGTAGGCGGTGCCGTATACATGAACGCGGGTGCATATGGCGGTGAAATGTGTGATATTGTGGTTAAAACCCGTTATATTGACTTAGAATCTTTATCAATCAGTGAAGCAATTGGTATTGAGCATAAATTCGAGTACAGACACAGTGTTTTCAAAGAACGAAATACTTTCATTCTGGAAACTGAAATGGTCCTAAAACAGGGTAATAAAGAAGATATTGTAAACCTTATGGACGACTATAAACAGAGAAGAATCTCTAAACAACCACTTGAATATCCAAGTGCAGGCAGCACGTTTAAAAGGTATCCCGGTCGTTACACCGGTCAAATGATTGATGAACTGGGATTGAAGGGAAGAAGCGTTGGAGGAGCGAAAGTATCAGAAAAACATGCAGGTTTTATTATAAATACCGGAAATGCCACATCTGAAGATGTATTTTCTCTCATAGAAATAATTAAATCCGAAATTCTCAATGCATATCAAATTGAAATAGAAACAGAAATTATTTACGTAAAATAAAATGAACACTATATCTTTCGGAAAACATACAAAAGAAGCATTATCAAAAATCGAACCTAAGAAAAAATGCTGTAAAAGAACTTTTACAAATTCGCTGAATATTTTAAACACTGAACTAAATAATGCAATTTCGGCAAATGAAGTTTTTGATGGAATGAAATGCGACGTTTGTCTCAGAGAATTCCTTAGAGCAGCTTTTATTATGTGTGGAAGTGTTACTGACCCTGCTAAACAATATCATCTTGATTTTTCATCTTCTGACGAAGGCGTTATAAAGATTATATCTGCAGTACTTGAAAAAGCCGGATTTGTTGCGGGACATGGAAAAAGGAAAAATTGTTTTATCGTTTATTTTAAAGACAGTGACATTATAAGCGACCTTCTTGTTTATTTGGGAGCTACAGCGTCTGCTTTTGAAATAATGAACGGTAAGATTTTAAAAGAAGTACGAAATAACGCAAACCGACTTGTGAACTGCGATACTGCTAATATTGAGAAAACCATAAATGCATCACAAAAGTATATCGAAGCAATCGAATATATTAAATCAAGAGAAGCTCTGTCAACTCTTCCTTCTGAACTGCGTGAAGTTTCGGAACTCAGAATTAAGTTTACACAAGCGTCTTTAAATGAACTTGCTTCAAAATGTCAGCCACCTATTACAAAGTCCGGTATGAAACACCGTCTTGAAAAGATACTCCAGTACGCTGAAGAATTAAAAAACAGAGAATCGTAAAGTAACTTTATTGAGAGGAGAATCAATTATGTCACGGGAATTCGTACACCTTCATTTACACAGCGAATACAGTCTGCTTGACGGTGCCTGCAGGATCACCGACATTCCCGATGCTGTTCTTGCTCTCGGACAATCTGCTGTAGCTGTAACCGATCACGGTGTAATGTACGGTGTTGTGGATTTTTATAAAAAATGCAAATCAAAGGGTGTCAAGCCAATTATCGGTTGTGAAGTATATGTTGCCAGACGTTCTATGTCTGACCGTGACCGTTATATGGATTCTCACAGTTATCACCTGGTTTTACTTGTAAAGAACGAAACCGGTTATAAAAATCTTTCTTATCTTTCGTCTAAAGCTTTCACAGACGGATTTTACTCCAAACCGCGTATAGACATAGAGCTCCTCAAGGAGCACTCTGAGGGACTTATAGCGTTGTCTGCATGCCTTGCAGGCTTTATTCCCCGAGCAATTTCTGCGGGTGAATATGAAAACGCAGAAGCACACGCCATAATCCTCAACAAAATATTTGGTTCGGGAAATTTTTATCTCGAACTGCAAAATCACGGAATCGAAGAACAAATCACAGTTAATAGAGGTATTGCCGAACTCTCAAAGAAAACCGGTATCCCTATGGTTGCAACTAATGACGTACATTACTTGCATAAAAGCGATGCTGAAACTCAGGCGATATTAACTTGTATCCAAACTAATAACGTAATTTCCGACGGTAGACCAATCGGATTTGAAACAGATGAATTCTATCTGAAAAGTACCGATGAAATGTATGAGCTTTTTAGTGAATACGAGAACGCTTGTGAAAACACAAAGCGTATCGCTGATATGTGCAATTTTGATTTTGAATTCGGAAATACAAAGTTACCGACTTTCACCACACCCGACGGTCAAAAGCCGTGTGATTATCTGAGACAACTTGCCCTCTCCGGACTCCAAAAACGTATTAGTTCCGGACATATTGTTTTGACAGAAGAATCTGAACTCAAAGTTTACCTTGATAGAGTTGATTACGAATTGTCAATAATTAATTCTATGGGTTATGATGAATATTACCTTATTGTATGGGATTTTGTTAATCACGCAAAAGAAAAGGGAATACCCGTAGGACCGGGCAGAGGTTCAGGTGCCGGAAGTCTCGTTGCATATCTAATCGGAATTACAGACATAGATTCAATTAAGTTTAATCTTCTTTTTGAGAGATTTCTCAACCCCGAAAGAGTCAGTATGCCTGATTTTGATATTGACTTTTGTTATGACAGACGCGATGAAGTTATATCATATGTCAGAAATAAGTACGGTGAGGACCGTGTTGTCCAGATAATTACATTCGGAACTTTAGCAGCAAAAGCTGCGGTACGAGACGTCGGTCGTGCACTCGGTATGCCATATAATGAAGTTGACAAGGTTGCAAAAGAAATACCGCAGGAACTTGGCATCACCATAAAAAAAGCTCTAAGCAACAACAAAGCACTTTCAGATCTATATACTGAAGAAGTAAAAGTCCAAAAACTTATTGACACAGCTATGGCACTGGAAGGTATGCCCCGTCATGCATCCACACACGCCGCAGGTGTGGT
>JAZUBG010000026.1:0-4418 GCA_045638405.1 Eubacteriales bacterium
GTCTTCCTAAGACCGCTTGGCCTCCGACTTCGTCCTTGGCGGTTTTCTTAAGCTCACGTACCTTGGCCACCGCGGCTTCAAATGTTGCAAGAGGCTTATCCTTTGTACCGGGGTTTGAGTCACTACCGTCAACCGCTACGAATATATCCGCATCGTCTCTGATGGGGAACTCAGGCTCAGTGAAGCTCTGAAGCGGGATCGGCATAGTGAATACGCCCTCATAATTAAACTCTGCATTGTTGTAACGCTTGATGATGGTTGCAAACTCTGCTCTTGTTGCCGTGTCAGTGGGGGAGAGAGTTGTCTGGCCGCCATTCGCCTTACCGGTAATAAGTCCCTCGTAAACCGCCCATGCAACTGCATCGGTCGCCCATGATGCAACGGACGATACATCGGGGAATTTAGTAAGGTCAGCCTTGTCGTTGTTCGTTACGTATTTGTATTTGGCGTAACGAAGGAACATGGTAGCAAGTTCCTGACGTGTGATGGCACGGTCGGGAGAAAAGTAGGGCTCGCCCCATTCGTTGGTACCTGTACCGTTAACGATCTCATTCTTACCTGCCCACATGACCGCATCGTAATAGTACGCACCCTCTGCCGCATCAACAAATCCATTGAATTGGTTGGTGATGTGCTGGTAATATTCATACTGATTAGCACGTTCGTTGCGGTAAAGAACGGTAACTACCATTCCGCGGGTAAGGCTCATGTTGGGAGCGAAGCTTGAACCGTCGCCTACGCCGTTCATGAGTCCTTCTTCAACAACGTACTCGATCGCTTCTGTTGCCCAGTGACCGTTGACATCGTTGAAATTAAGCTCTGCGGACACGGGAATGCTCATAATGACCGTTCCGAGCATCATCACTGCCGCAAGAAAAAGGGATAAAAGTCGTCTTTTCATTTTTTGTCCTCCTCATAATGAAAAGTAAAATATAACTGACTAAATTATATAATGAGACCTTCAAAATGTCAACCGGTTTGAGCATAAAACATAAAATGCCCCGTCATTGACGGGACATTTTATTACAGCTGCCTAATTTTGAGATCAATATCTTCCGATCTTTGCAAAGTCGTTGTTACCGATGCTCGGTTCTATTGTGATGTAATTACCGTCAGCGACGTTTACGAAGTAGTCGTTTGCATACTCCAGGTAAGGAAGAAAAATTGTCAATGGACTATTGTTTATTTCGTGAACACGTAGCTTCTGCACGTTTTTTCTTCGCCAAGTTCATCGAAGAACAGAGAATAATCCTCGACGTAGCGGTATTCACAGGCTTCAAGGGTACGGATGGACTTTTCATTCTCCGAAAATGCGTCTCCGAAGCAGGCGTCGAACAATGTTACAAGGTAACCGCTCATGCAAAACAGCATCTCTTTACCGTAACCGTGTCCCCAAAACTCTTTCCCGATTACAAATCCCACACCCACGCACTTTTTATCCGCAAAGTACCCGTCAGCGGTATATTTATTTACGTGGAAGTAACCGATAAGCTTGCCTTCAAGAAGAACAGCGACAGCGGTGTTATGTTTTGTAAGATTTTCAAAAAAACACTCAAACTCATCGTCGCTTTCGGCGGGTAAAAATCCTGCGGGGTACGTTACGTCACGCTCCGACAGTATGATTTTCAGCGCGGGCTTGTCAGCGTCCGTCAGCAGACGGTACGTAAGTCTTTCTGACGTCAGCGTTTTACCGTTTAGTCCTATCATGTTTTCCTCCTTGCGTTACAGGCGAGTTGCGGGCTTGTTTACACTATTATATCATAATAAAGTTCTTTTCTCAATATGGAAATATGCCGTTATGTTGACTTTTACACTAAAATGTGGTATAATATCCGTATACTTGTTGATAGTTCAACATTTTACAGCTTTGACCTGAATATAATTCTTATATTACATATTTCTGAAAGGGAAAACAAAAATGAACGGCATGAATCCAAAGTATGAGTCTCTGTTTACACCGTGGAAGATCGGTAACGTAGAGATCAAGAACCGTATCGTTATGTGTCCTATGGGCGGAACCTCGCTTTTCGGTTGGTTTGAGCTTGGAGGATGTAATTTCGACCGCGAGGCGGCAAAATTATTCCTTGAAAGAGCCCGGAATAACGTAGGACTTATTATCCCCGGTATTGCGCCCCTTCGTGATACGTTCTGGGGAAAGTGGCTCTGGCAGAACCCGAAAATGTTCCGCGAGCTGAAGGAATTTATGGATGAGATCCACAAGACCGGTGCGAAGCTCTTTATCCAGCTTACAGCCGGTATGGGACGCTCATGGGCTATCACCGAGCTTGTTGCTCCTCTTCATAAGAATAAGTTTACCCGTGCTCTCATTAAGCCTATTATCGATACAAATCACGAGCTTGCATCTCCCTCTCCGCAGAAGTCACGCTGGGCACACGATATTGAGTGCCCCGAGATGACGAAGGAACAGATCCACGAGATCATTGAGGCTTTCGCAAAGACCGCGAAGCTTTGCCGCGATGCGGGAGTTGACGGTGTTGAAGTACACGCAGTACACGAAGGATACCTTCTTGACCAGTTTGCCATTGAGTTCTTTAATAAACGTACTGACGAGTACGGCGGAAGCTTTGAAAACCGTTACCGTTTCGCCGCTGAGGTAGTAAAAGCTATTAAGGAGGAGTGCGGTAAGGATTATCCCGTATCTCTCCGTTATTCCGTAGAATCCAAAATGAAGGGCTTCTGCGAGGGTGCAATGCCCGGTGAAGAATACGTTGAGGTTGGCCGTGCTATGGCTGAGTCCGAGCGTGCGGCAAAGTACCTGCAGGATGCCGGATACGATATGCTCAACGCCGACAACGGAACCTACGACTCATGGTACTGGGCTCATCCGCCGATGTATATGCCCGAAAACTGTAACCTTGAGGACGTATCTCACATCAAGAAGTTCGTAGACATTCCCGTGGTTTGCGCGGGAAGAATGGATATGGAGACAGGTGCCGCGGCTGTTGCGGAGGGTAAGATCGACGGTGTAGGTGTTGCACGTCAGTTCCTTGTTGATCCTCAGTGGATAACCAAGCTTATCGAAGACCGTCTTGAAGATATCAAGCCCTGTATTTGCTGTCATAGCGCTTGCTTCAACTTCTCATCCTCTAAGGGACACGCAAATACCCAGGATCTTACCGATACCATGGGACTTGCACGCTGTGCGCTGAATCCTCAGACAATGCAGTCTAAGAAATACTATATCGCTCCCGCAAAGAAGCAGAAGAACGTAGCCGTTATCGGTGGCGGTATCGGCGGTATGGAAGCGGCTATTCTTTGTGCAAAGCGTGGCCATAAGGTTACTCTTTACGAAAAGACGGATAAACTGGGTGGCGTATTTATCGCAGCTTCCGCTCCTTCATTCAAGGAGAAGGACCGTGATCTTATCGCTTGGTACGTTCGCGAGGTTTCAAAGCTTCCTATCACTGTGAAGATGAATACTGAAGTGACCGATGTAAAGAGCCTTGGTGCAGATGAGGTTATCGTTGCAACGGGTGCCGCCCCGAAGCGTATTCCCGTTAAGGGCGCTGACACTGCTGTTGAAGCGGTTGATTATCTCCTCGGAAACCGCGAAGTAGGCGAGAGAGTTGTCGTTATCGGCGGCGGACTTACCGGATGCGAGATTGCATATGACCTTAGTCTCAAGGGCAAGAAGCCTGCCATCGTTGAGATGCAGGACGACCTTATCACAACTCCCGGTATCTGCCTTGCAAACACAAGCTACCTCCGCGATTACTTCAAGACAAACAAGGTTCCCGTACACCTTGAAACAGCCCTTTGCGAGATTGGAGAGGGAAGCGTAACTCTTAAGAATAAAGAAGGCGAGACGTTCAAGGTTGAATGTGACTCCGTCATCCTTTCAGTCGGATATAATCCCGCACCTCTCACAAAGAAATCTTCACACGTACACGTTATCGGTGATGCAGCATCTGTCGGTAACCTCAGAAGCGTTATCTGGGGAGCGTGGGACGTCTGCATGAAGCTGTAATATAAGGAGAATGAATTTATGATACTTACAAAAGAGCAGGAAGCTATACTTAACGGCGAAAAAGGCGAGACTTTAGCTAAAGTCATGAAGACCCTGGTTATGTATGGAGATGCCTTCGAGGCTGAGCGTCTCGTTCCCATTACATCAAAGTATAATCACCTTGTAACGTCATTCGGACTTAAGGTAATGTCTCCCGTATACGATCTCATGCAGCAGATTCTCGACGCGGGTGTTGCTTCAAGTCAGAAATTCTCGGTTGACCCCCGTCCCATCGACAGAAACGTTCCCGCAAGCTTCCTTCAGAATTTCGTTTTCAATAAGTTCATGTACACGAAGCAGGATTTCTACGAAAAACAGCTTCATAAGCTGGGACTTATGAACAAAGATGCCTTCACATGCGCCTGCTACATGGACGAGGTCGGCAACAAGC
>JAZUBG010000027.1:0-5865 GCA_045638405.1 Eubacteriales bacterium
CACTCAAGGTAAATTTATAAAATATTGTTGAAATTTTCCCTGCGATATTGTATAATGATAAGGTAATGTTATTCTGGAAGGAGAGTGCTGATATTTTTGAAAAAAGCTTCAAATAAAAGCATCCTGAAAAGAATCTTCGGACGCTTCGCTGAAGCCGTAAAAAACAGCCGCATCATTTTCGTGCTTGACAGACTGTGTCTGAAAGTATACGATCTTCTTTGCAACGGAATGTTTGCACGTTTGATTTGCGGTAAAGGCGATACCCGTTATGATAACGGTACGGTTGGGTTCAAAAATGAAGGCCTTGTCTCACGTGTATGCGCAAGGATATCACGAAGGATCGAGTCCTCCGGTATCGTTTCCTTTGCAAGCCGTACTGCAAGAGCATTTTTCGGTCTGAGACTTCGCGTCATGGGAACGTTCCTTATGACGTTTGCCGTAATATGTATTATTTCGGGGTTCATCAGATTTGTTTTCCTCAATACAACTGCAGCTCTTTTCACAGCTCTCGGGAACGGGGTGACTTCACTGACTGTTGCGGTTTTGGCTATACCGATGTTGATTTCAGGGGGAACTTTGTCATCGGTAATATGCAGTTCTGCACTGTGTACCGGTTTCATAAAGCTGCTGGGATTCAGCGAGGACAAGCTGTGGTCGGACGAAGTCAGAGGTAAACACTGGACGGCGTTCCTCTTTGGCTGCCTTTTCGGTGTTTCATCCGTATTTGTGGAGCCTTTGCTTATTTTTGCCGCTATGGCAGGCATAGCGGTTATATACCTTGTTCTCTCATTCCCCGAATTCGGAGTGGTGGGACTTGCGTTCTTCATGCCGTTTGTTTCCACAATGGTTCTTGCCAAACTTACAATATTCGTTGATATTGCGTTCTTTATAAAGCTGATCAGAGGAAAGAGAGTTCTCAACATCCGCAGGATCGATTTTTTTGTTCTTGTTTTCGCAGTTCTGGTGTTCTTTGCCGGATTTGTGTCCCACTCAGCATGGTCCATTGTACCCGCGCTACGGTTACTCTGTCTTATCTCAATCTATTTTGTTGTTTCCTGTTGTATCAGGTCAGAAAAATGGATCGGAAGGATCGTTGCCTCCCTCATGCTGTCTGCAGCAGTTGTTGCACTTTACGGTATTGCGCAGTATGCGTTCGGTACATTTGGTGTAAACGCTTGGCTTGACTATGATTTTTTTGAAGGAATTGCTGGACGTGCCACATCGACTCTTGAGAACCCCAATATGTTGGGTGTGTATCTGATTCTTCTTATTCCCATAGCATTTACCGCATTTCTTAACGGAAGTCGCGGTGCTGTAACCTTAAGAAAGCTTTCCTTCCTTTGCTTTGCTTCAATGGTCATGTGCCTTGTTCTCACGTGGAGCCGCGGAGCATGGCTGGGATTCATTTTCTCTGCAGTGTTATTCCTTCTTGTCTGGAGTAAAAGATCAATGTGGATTTTTGCCTTCGGTATCTTTTCACTGCCGGTGCTTCCGTTTATACTTCCAGATTCAATTATCAACCGTTTTACCAGTATCGGTAATATGGCTGACTCCTGTACATCTTACAGAGTAGGAATCTGGAGAGGCGTTATCCATATGCTTGAGGATAATTTTTTCTCGGGAATAGGAATAGGTGAGTCTGCCTGGTTTAATCTGTACCCCGAATACGCACTTAAAGGAATTGAAGCGGCTCCTCATTCACACAATCTGTTCTTCCAGATCGCGTTGGAGCAGGGTATTTGCGGACTTGTCGTATTCTTCGTCATTCTGTTCCTTCTTCTTAGAATCAGTTTTAAGCTGTTCAGAAGACTGAGCACTTCCTCAAACACCGTTCCCGTTAAGGATTCCACCTCAATGCGTCTTACTGTTGCGGCACCTATCTGCGGTCTTGCTGCGGTGCTTCTTCAGGGTCTTACTGATTATTCATGGTGCAATTACAGAGTATTTTTCATATTCTGGCTCGTACTTGCACTCATTCCCGCATACGTAAAGCATTATAATAAAGAGCTTGATTCTTTCGGCAGCCGCTTTGACAGGGAAGAGTACCCAGATGAAGCAAGTGTAGATATTGCTTTGGCAGATGAAAAATAAAAATTCAGTTAAATAAACTGAGATTTGATTTCAGAAAGGATAAAATAATGGCTGCAAAAAAAGTCAGATTCAATATTATTGATGCGATAATTTTACTTGTGCTTGTCGCTGCAGTAGGGGTTTTAATGTCTATTTTCGTATTCAGCGACGATTCGGAAATTGAAGGTGAACCCCATACTGTAAACTATACTATCATCGTAACGTCAGTAGACAAAAAATTCGAGAAAGCCATTCCGAATGATGCCCGCGTTTCTCTCGAATCCAACAGAAAGCTTGATCTCGGGCGTGTCATTGATGTCCAGACTGGCGAAAGCGTCAAAACCGAGTTTAACAAGAAAACCGGTGAGGAAGCTGCTGAGGTTTACTCTGTAATCGAAGATGAACTTATTGACATGGTTATTACATTCAGTGCACATACAAAGAAGACTGAATGGGGTTACTGTATTGATGACGAGACTTACATTAACGTAAACGACTCCTTCGAGTTCGTTATAGGAAATTTCCGTTGTGTCGGTGTATGCAGCGGGCTTAAAGTGATTGACTGATTAAATAAGGATTGGTGGTGTAAATTATGATTATACTTATTACTGCACTGGTGTGCTCAATACTTCTTGCCTATTCGTTTACCCCTATCGTAAGAGTTTTTGCGTTCAAGGTTGGTGCCATTGACGTTCCCAAGGATAACAGAAGAATGCATAAGAAACCTATTCCGCGAATCGGCGGCCTTGCTATCTTCCTCGGTTTCTTTATAACTTGTCTCTTCTTCTGCGAGCTGAACATTAAGCTGATCACACTCCTTGGAGGTGCACTGCTTATAGTAATTCTCGGTATTATCGACGATATTAAGAATATCAACGCATTCGTAAAGCTTTTCTTCCAGCTTGCAATCGCGGCTATTCCCGTAGTTGTGGGCGGTATCAGGATCAATTACATCCATTTCAACGGAGTACACTATGATCTTAGTACATTGGCGATTCCCGTAACTCTTATCTGGATCGCCGCACTTATGAATGCCATAAATCTTATCGACGGTCTTGACGGTTTGTCCTGCGGTGTGTCTACCATTTCATCCATATCTATTTTTACGGTAATCATTATTCAGGGCGGTAAAATATCCACTGAGGCACTTATAACCCTTATCCTTATCGGTTCATGTGTAGGATTCCTCCCCTTCAACAGAAACCCCGCACGCATTTTTATGGGTGACACAGGTTCTCTGTTCCTTGGATATACTCTCTCCCTTATCTCGGTAGACGGTTTGTTCAAAACCCACACGTTTATCTCCATGTTTGTTCCCCTTATTATTTTTGCTCTTCCTCTCGGAGACACGATATTTGCAATCATCAGACGTGTTCTTGCAGGTAAGAGCCCCTTCGCTCCCGACAGGGGACATCTCCATCACAGATTTATCGACATGGGATTCACCCAGAAAGAAACAGTAAAGATCCTTTACGCGATCTGTGGTATTCTCGGTCTTGTTGCTGTATTTATGTGTGACAAGATGTTCGATTCCCATTCGTTAATTAAATCGGTTATGATCGGTGTGGTCGCGCTTGTGATCTTCTTTATTTACGTCGGAATTCTGAAAAATCCGGCTCACAGAGCAAATACCGGTCTTGTGGACGAAGCTGCCGTAGCTTCAAAAGAAGCGGAAAAACAGGCAGAAAAGCAGGAAAATGAGAATAAATAATTATAGAAAGGTAACAGTTCATAATGAATAATGTGAAAGAAAAAAAGAAACTTAATAAAGTCGATATAATGATCATTATTCTTCTTATGCTTTGCCTTGCAGGTGTTGCGCTTCGTGTGTTTGTTACGGCTTCCGAGCCTGAAGAATATACTAATCCTGATGAAGAAGTTAAAGAGTACGTAATTTCCTATATTTCAAGAGATCATTTCTCAACAACGAAAGATTATCTGAAAGAGGGAACAAACTTCCGTTTCTACGAGACTAACAATCCCTTCGGTGTAACTCTCGGTGCTCCTATTCCCACAAATGCTACTAAGTGGTATTATAATGAACTCGGTGAGTATGTTTCAATTACAAATGATGCGGAAAACAAACTCAGTGATAATCCTTTCGCGCAGTATATTGCCGCAAAGTATGATATTGAAGGTGAAATGGTCGTTAAAGGAAAGTACTCAAAGGAAAACGTATTTATTATTGAGGGATCTGAGAAAGAAAACATAACACTTAACAAACCTATCCTTCTCAGAAGTGACGAAATGGTCATTAGTATCGTAATAACTGATATTAAGCCTGCAGAATAATCTGATCGGCTCCGTATTATGTATTATATGTATGCGGAGCCGGTTTTTGTTTATACTACTTGTATATCTTTGACTTTGACATCTGTTTACCAAATTGAGCTTTGAATCCTGAATAACGTATTTTTTGTTTTGAGTAATACCTCATTATTTCGACTAATTTTCATATTTCATTTGACAAACAGAAGAAAATATGGTATATTAATATGTGTATGATTTGATACAATATTCGTTTGTTAAAAGAATAATCAATTGTCATCCGTGTGATATGAAAAGGTAGATAAACTATGAAAAAAATCAAATCAATGTTTGTGTCAATTGCAGAT
Source organism: Eubacteriales bacterium (assembly GCA_045638405.1). Lineage (GTDB taxonomy): Bacteria > Bacillota > Clostridia > Oscillospirales > CAG-272 > RUG11130. The sequence goes on from JAZUBG010000027.1 coordinate 4,686, forward strand.
AAGTTCAAAACTTCTGTTTTTCCGAAAGTATGTGGGTTTGTCAAACGATTTACGGACGGAATGAGAAAATCCTTCAGATACTTCTTTTTCCCACTTCTCATTTGTTACTCTGAGGCGATTGTTCATCTGTTTGCCAATAAAACGTTTACTGACAGATTTATCTGGACCTTCCTTTTTTCGATTGGTATAGGCAGTATAGTAACCTTTATTACGGTTATATTCCCGCCTCTTGTAAATAAAATTACCACTTATGTTTTTGCAGCGTTCTTTACGCTGATGTTTGAGGTACAGCTGGTTTACTACGAAATTTTCAAAAGTTTTGCATCTCTGTCGTCTGCGAAATTGGCAGGGCAGGCGGTGACAAACTTTACCGGCGGTATGTTTGAAGGAATTCGTTCGGCACTGCTTTGGATAATCCTTCTCCTCATACCTTTGTTACTTCTCGTTCTCTTCCACATATTGCTGAAACCTGATTTCAAGCGTCCGCGTAAGCTTATTCTTGCGTTTGTACCTGTAATGGCATCCTTTGTCGTATTTACTTCTACTATAGGTATTATGGCGCTTTGGTTTTCCGGTCTTCCCGGCGGTCCTTCGCTTTTCAGAATGTTTACGAGCCCTGAAACATCAACAGATACCAGTGTCAGATGCTTCGGTGTCAGTATGACCATGTTCCAGGAGTTGCGGTACATGATCTTCCCCAAGGAGATAGTAAAAGAGATCGAACCGCTTAACAGAGTGGTGTACGATGAAGACAGCGATCAGATTGACCCTAATATTGATTTTACCGAGCTCTTTGACAAGGCAGGCGACAGCGAGGATCTCAAAGCACTGACCTCAGCACTTTCAAATATGCCTGTATCGAAAAAGAACGAGTATACGGGAATTTGTGAGGGATATAACCTTATAGCCCTTTGTGCGGAAGCATTCTGTCCTGAATTTATCGATCCTGTGTTGACACCTACGCTATATAAGCTGTCTACAAACGGTTTTGTGTTTGAAAACTTCTATTCAACCTTCCCAAGCGTTACAACTGACGGTGAATACGCTTACTGTATGGGACTTTTCCCCGATACGACCAGACTGAAAACCGACTCCAGCTTTGCACTCTCCATGAAGAATTATCTGCCGTACTGTTACGGAAACGTATTTAAGGATAACGGCGGTGTAGCCAAGGCATATC
>JAZUBG010000028.1:0-3105 GCA_045638405.1 Eubacteriales bacterium
ATAAATATCAGAAGATAATCCTTTCTTACGGAGGAAGTCTGGGCGCTGAGAAGGTAAACGAAGCCGTACTCAAGTTGATGAAGAGCTATTCTTCAAAGCATCCCGAAGTACTTCACATTCACGCAACCGGTTCTATTGAAAAGGATATTGCTAAGGCTGAATTCAAGAAGCTTGGCCTTGCGAAATACGAGAATCTTCAGCTTGTTGAGTATATTTACGATATGCCTCTTAAAATGGCGGCTGCTGATATTATTATCTGCCGTGCGGGTGCGCTGACTATATCAGAGTTAGCCTCGGCTGGAAAGTGTCCGATCTTTATTCCGTCTCCCAACGTCACGGAGAACCATCAGTATAAGAACGCAAAGGTGCTTGCGGATGCGGGTGCGGCTTTTGTGTTTGAAGAGAGCGAGCTGGCAAATTCAACAAACGTGCTGATCGACGCTGTAGCGGGACTTCTTTCAGAGGAAGGTGAGGGAGAGAGGCAACTTATGTCTGAACGTATCAGAGAATTTGCTGTTGCGGACTCAAACGAGCTCATTTATAACGATATTAAGAAGTTGATTGCTGAAAAGAAATAATTTGAATATTCCTTAATAAGATTCTGAAAGGAGGGGGTATCGTGACCGAAAAACGTGCCGAAACTGATTTTTACAATGATGCTGTCGGACGAAACTTTCATGGTAACAATGAAGACAGAACACAGATGTACCGTGGCAAAGTATATAACTTTGATGAAGAAAAAAGTAACGGGAACGATGCTTCAGCCGGTGAAGAAAAACCGTCGCGTATATCCGCGCGCGGAAAAGAAAAGCTGAGCGAAGCGAGGCGTGAAGCAGGGGAAAGACGAAAATTTATAGAACGTAAGAGAGGCCTTTTGCTTCTGTTGATCGTTCTTGTACTGTTCATTCTAATGCTCTTTGCTGTGTACAAGCTTGTCTTTGTAGTAAAGAATATTGAAATTACCGGAAACGGCGTTTATAGTGTCGAAGAGCTTCTCGAGGCGTCGGGAATCGGTGAAGGGATAAATCTTTATTCATTCCGAGCAAGTTCGGTTGAAAAAAGTATAACTCTGAACTGTCCGTATGTAAAAGACGTAGAGGTTGACAGGACGATGCCCGGTGATGTCAAACTTACAATCGTTGAAGACAAAGCTGTGTTCTACGCTGATGTGTTCGGAGAATATAAGATTTTATCTGATAATCTGAGAGTACTGGAAACTGTAAAGAAAAACAGCGACATTCCCGATGGACTTATTAAGTTGAAACTTCCTCAGATCAAGTATTCTGTGACCGGAAGAGTGTTGAGTTTTGCAAGCGAGAAACGTGATCGTGGTATAAGGGATGTTTTGGAAAACGTATTGACATCTCCGCTCGCAGATAGAATTACACTTGTTGATCTGAGAGATCAGTTTGACATTACAATGGTCTGTGACGGTAAATTCCAGTTGGTTTTTGGTGACGATGATAATATACTTTATAGATTGAAAACTGCGGCAAAGGTGCTGGAAGACGATATGTTCAAGACAGATAATAAGGTGAGAATAGATCTTACCACCGATGGAAAAACAGGTGTCATAATTGACAATTTAATGGATCTCGAATAGTTAGATAAACGCCAAATAGAGTTATGCAAATGACTAATTTGCGTTTTTGACTGTTTTTGCCACTAAAATGGGCCAGAATAACAAAAAAATATGCCGATTTTTGAGTATTTGCCTAAAATATTTTCAAAAAACACTTGCAAAAAATCAAGTTTTGGTATAAAATATTAGGTGTAGAATTATTTTATCAGAAGTAAAAATTTGATAAGGAGGCAGAAAAATGCCATTTGAGTTCAACGATAATACCCAGAACAAAGTAAACATAAAGGTCGTTGGTGTTGGTGGCGGCGGAAACAATGCGATCAACAGAATGATCACAACAAACGTACGCGGTGTTGATTTTATTTCCATCAACACAGACAGTCAGTCTCTTCTCCATTCCAGTGCAACCGTAAAGGTTCCGATCGGTGAGAAGATCACACGCGGTCACGGTGCAGGTGCTAACCCTGAGGTTGGTGCACGTGCAGCTGAAGAAAATCTCGAAGAGATCAAGAATGCTATCAGCGGTGCTGATATGGTATTCGTAACCGCCGGTATGGGCGGCGGTACCGGTACAGGTGCGGCTCCCGTAGTTGCTCGTCTCGCACAGGAGATGGGTATCCTTACTGTTGGTATCGTAACAAAGCCCTTCAAGTTTGAAGGTCCCAAGAGAATGGCTCAGGCAGAAGCAGGTATTGCTTGTCTCAGCAAGTTCGTAGACTCTCTCATCATCATCCCCAACGAAAAGCTCAAGGATATTGGTGAAAAGATCACACTTATGAACGCATTCAAGGTTGCTGACGATGTTCTCAGCCACGGTGTTCAGAGCATTTCCGAGCTTATCAGTGTTCCCCAGTATCTCAACCTCGACTTTGCTGACGTTACCACAATCATGAAGGATGCAGGTTACGCTCACATGGGTATCGGTGAGGGTACAGGTAAGGATAAGGCAGAGACTGCAGCTATGAACGCTATCTCCAGCCCCCTTCTCGAGACAACTATCCACGGTGCTATGGGTATTCTCGTATCCATCACAGCATCCCCCGATATCGAGCTTTCCGATATCGATACTGCTTCTTCTCTCATTGCTGATCAGGCAAGCGACGAAGCAACCGTTATCTGGGGTGTTGCATTCGATCCTGAGCTTGAGGATAAGATGAAGATCACAATCATCGCTACAGGTTTCGACAACAGTGCAAATAACTGCTCCATCGGTAAGGAAACAGCTCCCAAGGCTGCTCCTGTGGCTCCCAAGGAAGAGATGCCCGAGATCGGTGAGTCAAACGTTTCCGATGACGATATCACCGAGATCGTAAACATGCTCAAGAGAAACAAGAACTGATTTAACTCTATAACAAAACGGACGTGATTAACACGTCCGTTTTGGCTCAATGTCAATAGTTGGGGTAAAGAAAAACTGAAAAAATAAAGATAACTGAAAACGAAATGAGAAAAAGATGCGTGAAGGCGAAGCCGAGCGCGTCTTTTTCTCATTTCGGGCGCGATCAGTTAGGGGAACAAAAGAG
>JAZUBG010000029.1:0-6933 GCA_045638405.1 Eubacteriales bacterium
AGAACGACATGGCTACGATCCGACTTGCTGAGCTTCGCAGAATCAGAAAAGAATTCCAGGGCAGACCTACTCCCGTAAGTCACCTTGAGAGACTTTCCGATGCTCTCGGCGGTAAGGTACAGCTTTACGCTAAGCGTGAGGACCTTAACCACTCAGGCGCTCATAAGCTTAACCACTGCATGGGTGAGGCTCTTCTCGCAAAGTACATGGGCAAGAAGAAGGTCATCGCTGAGACAGGTGCAGGTCAGCACGGCGTTGCTCTTGCAACAGCGGCGGCTTACTTCGGACTTGAGTGCGATATTTACATGGGAAGTGTTGACATTAAGAAGCAGGCTCCCAACGTAGCTCGCATGAAGATCCTCGGTGCAAACGTAGTAGAGGTTACTCACGGTCTCCAGACTCTTAAGGAAGCTGTTGACGCGGCATTTGACGCATACAGCAAGGAGTATAAGGATTCTATCTACTGCATCGGTTCAGTTCTCGGTCCTCATCCCTTCCCCATGATGGTACGTGACTTCCAGAGCGTTGTAGGTATTGAAGCAAGAGAGCAGTTCATCGATATGACAGGTCATCTTCCCACATCTATCGTTGCTTGTGTTGGCGGCGGTTCCAATGCAGCTGGTCTTTTCGCAGGATTCCTCAACGATCCCGTTGATATTTACGGTATTGAGCCTCTCGGACGCGGTCCCAAGCTCGGTGACCACGCGGCGAGCCTCAAGTACGGTACTGAGGGTATCATGCACGGATTTAACAGCATAATGCTTAAGGACGAAAACGGCGATCCCGCTCCCGTTTACTCAGTAGCAAGCGGTCTTGACTACCCTTCTTCCGGTCCCGAGCACGCTTTCCTCCAGGATATCGGCAGAGTTAAGTACGATGTTATCGACGACGAAGAGACTATCGATGCATTCTACAAGCTTGCTCGTCTTGAGGGTATCATCCCCGCTATCGAAAGCTCTCACGCCGTTGCATACGGTATGAAGCTTGCGAAGACTATGGATCACGGTTCTATCCTCATTAACCTCTCCGGAAGAGGCGACAAGGACATGGATTACGTGATCGAAAATTACGGAATCAGATAATCACAACTACTTAAAGGTGAGGTGCGAAATGTGCCTCACCTTTTTCTTATTCTGTATTGCTAAACTTCCAAGTACATGATATAATTTAATCAATAAAACACTCTCGGAGGGACTCATGTACCATAATTTCAATATGAATACGGTTGCCGAGCACATCCGTTCGGATAAAAAGAAAAAGCTTATCCTCGACACCGATACATTCAACGAAGTTGATGATCAGTTTGCAATCGGATACGCTATGCTCTCTGAAAATACAGACGTTCTCGCAATGACGGCGGCGCCTTTCGTGAGTTCAACTTTTCTTGATCCCGCCGACGGAATGGAGATAAGCTTCAAAGAACTTGTAAAGGTCCGCGATATGGTTGATCCGGACGGAAAAATGAACATTCCCTGCTACAGAGGAAGTAAAAGCTTCATGAAGAACACCATTACGCCCGTTCGCAGTGAGGCTGTAGAAAATATCATCCGTATCGTTCACGAAACAGACGACATCGTTTACATTGCCGCTATCGGCGCGTTCACCAATGTTGCTTCCGCACTGATGGTTGATCCGTCTATCATGGAAAAGGTAGTCGTTATCATGATCGGCGCTAATACGTACAATTACAAAAACGGTAACTGCAACGAATTTAATCTTAAACAGGACCGCGTTGCCGCAAAGATACTCTTTGAGTGCGGAGTTCCCCTTGTTGTGCTTCCCGCTGAGGGCGGAACATCTCAGATTTACACCACAAACGCTGAGCTTAACTACTATCTGAAGGATAAGGCAGGCGCATACGGAAATTATCTATGCGAGATCGTTGCGGGATATGAAGGTGATCCGTTAAACGGAAAAGTTTGCAATTCACGCGAGAGAATAATTTGGGACATTGCCGCTATTGCTTATCTGAAGGATGTGAAAAGATTTTCATGGATAGATATTCACCCTGCAAGGACAATTACCGATGAAGGTTACTGGTGCTTCCTCGATTCCAAAGCTATGGGACGTGAGATGATATATTCCGAGATATTCGACCGCTGTGAGATCATGTCCGACTTTTACACAACAATACTTAACGGAAATCTGAAATAAAATATCGGAGACTGTCTTTTTTGACAAGTCTCCGACTTTTTATTTTTTTAATACTGCAGTAAAAAACGCCCATCCGAATCCAAAAGCGATCAATACTATGCCCACAATGTTGTATATGGGGATAAGTGAACTTGATGTGCCGTATATATCAAGTACACCTTTCATTATACATCCCACGGTAAGTGTAGCAATACCTGCATGATAGGTATTACTCGCTATGGGATTCGGGTAGTAGTTTTTCTTCATAAAATTAATAACGCCAAACGGAAGTGCACCGAGAATAAGAGGGATGAGAAAAGCGAGAATCATGTAAAGAGATATTACCCCGTGGCTGAATATCTCATATACAATACCGAAAACAAGCACAAACGCTGCTACGGCAAGATATATCTTAAAGCATTTGCGTGAAGCGTTCAGCTTATCTGTATCCGATGTATACAATGTCACTCACGCTCCTTTCATTGATTTCATCTCCATACGTAGTCGGTTTATTTATAACCTTTCCGTTAAAATACATGGTAGACGATCCGCCGCCGTCAAGGTTATAAGCACAGTCAACACCCAAAGTTTTCATAAACTGTGCCAGTTCTCTTACAGTCAGTCCACTGCTTTCCGAAGTTCTTCCGTCACAAACCACAAATACGTAATGTAGATCATCGATAATTCCAATGGCAGTCCGCGGGTTGTCACTAGGTCCGATACCCTCGTATCTGTCTATTTTACTGTAAATCTCACCGTTCACAAGGAGTCCCGGACCGAATGAAAAAACGTGTCTGGCACCGTTTTCAAAAAGTTTTTCCGCAGTAACGCTATTATCATATACAACATCAAAGCTTCCGTCCTTGCCGATAACAAGACAGTCTCTTTTAATACCTTCACCTGCACGGTATAATATGCCGTTTCTGATAACGTAGCCTGCATCCAGTGCACCATAAAAATCACCGTTAACCGCAAATATTGCTTGTTTACCCGTAGCAATTTCCGAAGTCTTGGCTGTCACATTCTTTCCGAAAACATCATTTGCAAAAGCGCATTTGAGATAATCAGGAGAATTGAGTTTCACATCAGCAACGTAAATATCCGTACCGTACTTTCTGTAAGTAGTGATCTCAATAGTAATATTTTCATCGGAATATGACGTATCTGTAACAGTCGGTTCGTCTTTCGGAAGTTCCAATGTAGTCTCTTCATATCCGTTAGGTATAACGGGAGTATAAACACGAGCTATGACAAATGTATCAAGAAAAACATATACAGTAAATACCACAAGCGAAATTCCGAAAAGAATTCCGAATAAAAATCTATTCATCTATACCTCTCTAAGTACTTTACCGAATTAAAAAGCACATAAAAAAATAAATACATCTACATTATACTTCAAATATTTATTTTTTTCAATAGAAAAAGAGCATCAAATATGTTATAATAATGCTATCAACTTGAAAATACTCAGAAATTGCGAGGATTTACAAAAATGAAGAATTATGCGAATTACGCTGTTGCTAAAACACTTGAGCTTCTCGGAGTGGACAGTCCCACGGGATATACGAAGGAAGCGGCAAAATGGGTGAAGGATGAGTTTGATGCTCTCGGATTTGACGCTAAGATCACGAACAAGGGTGGTGTTCTCGTGAACATCGGCGCCGAAGGAGAAGAAAACGGTATTCTCCTCGAAGCGCACGCAGACACTCTCGGCGCGATGGTTGCGGAAATCAAAGGTAACGGCAGACTCAGAGTGACAAATCTCGGCGGAATGAGAGCTGAGAATGCCGAAGCCGAGAACGTGAGAGTACATACCCGTGACGGTAAGGTAATCGAAGGTACACTTCAGCTTTGTAATGCGTCCGTACACGTAAACAGTTCATATGCTGACACAAAGAGAAGCTTTGACTCAACGGAAGTTGTACTTGACGAGGACGTAAACTCCACAGATGACGTGAGAGCTTTGGGAATCGAGGTCGGTGATGTCGTTTGCTTTGATCCACGTTCAAAGGTTACACCAAGTGGCTACATCAAGAGCAGATTCCTTGACGACAAGCTCTCCGTGGGTATTCTTCTCGGATATGCAAAGTATATTAAGGACGAAAACGTTTCCCTTTCCCGTCCAGTATGGGTACACGTGACCGTATATGAGGAGGTAGGACACGGAGGTGCGGCTTCTGTCCCCGCAGGTGTGGTAGAAGCTATCAGCGTTGACATGGGATGCGTTGGCGACGGACTCGGCTGTACAGAAAGAAAGGTATCCATCTGTGCCAAGGATTCGGGAGGTCCCTACTCATATGATGTAGTAGGCGGTCTGATCGACGCGGCAAAGCGCGAAGGTGCGGATTATGCGGTAGACGTATATCCCCACTACGGAAGCGACGTAGAAGCCACCCTCAGTGCAGGATATGACATTCGTCATGGTCTCATCGGAGCTGGCGTTTACGCAAGCCACGGATACGAGAGAAGCCATGTTGACGGAGTGGAGAACACGCTGAAAGTACTTAAGGGGTACGTAATTTAAGGTTTGTAATCAGATACACGATCGTTTGGCGGGAGCTTGTCTCCCGCCTGTTTTTGTTCATACACATAATGGTTTAGTTGCAAATTCAACTTACAGTAGAACTCCAAGCGTAAAGTTCAACATACATACTATTGTAAGTTGAATTTATGCGTGATATAATATATTCACAAGATAGCTATCTCAAAAAAATCTTGGAGGAAAAATTACATGTTAGATCAAAAAGTATTTGGAGAAAAGCTTCGTGGTCATAGAAAAAAGCTGGGGATGACTCAAGAAGAGGTTGCTGAAAAAGTAGGTGTTTCACCTCAAGCCATTTCAAAATGGGAATCCGGTGATTGCTTACCCGATTGCTTTAACCTCAAGGCAATCAGTGATATTTATAAAATCTCGGCAGACGTACTTCTCGAAACTGAGTCAAACGGTGACATTGATGCCGTGGCAAGTAAAATTGAACAGCTTGGTACGGAGTTTATTTGGGCAACGGCAAATTTTGACCGTTATAATACAAATCTCCGTCAAGAGCTTGGCGAAGACCTTTGGAAAATGTGGAAAGGCTTATATTTTGCAGAAGTCGGAAATCGAGAAAAACAGGAAGAAAGCAAGAATCAGGGTAATCTCAGAATCATCGGATCATTCGGAACGAAAATTTGGGATGATAGTGGTGTAGCGTGCGTTGTCAAATCTTCGCTGATAAACAGTCTCTCGCCTTTCGGTAAAGATACAATAGAGGTAATGCAGGCACTTTGCAGTGAAGAAGGTCAGAAACTCATCTTAGCTTTACGCTGTGACGCCCCGACGTCTAAGCAGGAACTGATTGAAAAAGTGAGTATTGATCTGTCGCATTTGAACGAACTGTTGCTTTTGTTTACAGAAAACCGAATCATTGAATTTATTGCTGATAATCGCTCAGAGAACAGAGGATATTCGCTCAGCGGTCATTGCGGAATCGCCTCGTATATGGTACTGACGGCGATGTATATTCTGAATAAAAGAAATTATACCGTTTCGCAATTTGTAAATGGATGATTTTGCTCTAAGCCTTCCCCAACGTGGAAGGCTTTCTTTATTCCCTTTGAAATTATAGATTATATTTAAATACTTTGCAATCAAACTGTCATCTCCATTTCGCGCGGGCTTTTTTTGTGATAGATTTCTTTCTTGGGAAGAATAATACTACGATTCGTAGAACAAAGTCTATGTAACGGTTATTGAACAACACAAAAAAATGTTTTATAATATTATTGTCGCGACAGAATAATACAAAATTGGAGGCTATTATGGAATTGATTATTGGAGAAAAATTAAAAAAGTTACGCCGTAACAGAGATTTGACGCAAGAAGAAGTTGCAACTCATCTCGGCATTTCCTTTCAGGCAATAAGCAAATGGGAACGAGGAGACGGATACCCCGATATCACTATGTTGCCAACGCTTGCAAATTATTTCAACATATCTGTTGATGAATTGATCGGTATGGATGAAATTTCTTCAGCAAACAGACTAAGTGAGATCAATAGTAAATGGCAGGAAAACAGAATTTTAGGAAAACATAAAGAAAATGTTGAACTTATGCGGAGCGCACTGAAAATCTATCCAAATAACGCACTCTTGCAAATTCAATTGACCTCCTCTCTTGAACGTCTCGACGGTACTCCGGAAGAAAAGAAAACATTCCTTAAAGAATCTATTATGATCCATGAACAAATTTTACGTTACTGTGACGATTCTGAATTGAGGGGAGCTGCACTTTGCAATATATCTGATGCATATTACAGATACGGAGATTATGAAAGGGCTATAGAATATGCCAATAAGCTGCCTAATCTGTACAAAACAAGAGAAACCGCATTGGTACGTATCTTGAAAAATAGTGAAGAAAAAAGAAAAGTGGCTAAGTCCGCTATTGAACCACTTGCTTGGTTATTGTATTACCATTTGCTTACACTTTCCGAAACTGAAAATAATCCCAAATACAAAGATAAGATAATTAAAATAATTGATATACTATTTGATGATAATGAAAATGATTTTGTTATAGAAATTCGTAAAAAAGTGAATAATTAACGAATCGGCGGGAGACGAGCCGCCGCCCTACAACCGTAATCGCGGTACATTGTAGGGTAGGCTTGTCTCCCGCCTGTTTTTTACAAAAACAAAAGGGTTGTGATATGCCTATTTCCAAGGCATATCACAACCTTTTTAATCTCTATTTACTTCTTTAAACCATACTTCTCGGCAGCTGCTTCGCGCATTTTGTACTTGAGGATCTTACCT
>JAZUBG010000030.1:0-10092 GCA_045638405.1 Eubacteriales bacterium
CAAATCACCGTTGTTACCCAATAAATAACCCCATACACCACACCAGCAGAGATGCCGTACAGTATAACGGGACCTGCGATGGTAAATATCTTCGCTCCGACGCCGAGGATGAAGCCCTCTGACTTATTATCAATGGCACAGGAAGACACCGCATTGGCAAAGCCCGTTATGGGAACGAGTGTGCCCGCACCCGCGTGCTTTGCCAAGTCATCGAATTTTCCCAGCCCCGTGACGAGTATCGCAAGGGCGATAAGCGTTACGGACGCCAGCATACCCGCGTTATCGTCAGACAGCTTCAGATTAAGATACAGCGCCTTCAGTCCGTGTCCGAGGGTACATATCGCCCCGCCAACAAAAAATGCCCATATACAGTCTTTTATTATCGGAGACTTTTTCGCCCGTGCCTCAGCATATTTTTTGTAGGTTTTATTATCCGTGTTCATAGAAATAACCTCCTGATATTTGGTATTAGTTTAACCGAATCTCAGGAGGTTTATGTATTTCTGCTTCTCGATTATCTATAGTCTTACGGATGTGTTTAAGAAATCAGTACCTTTTTTACTGTTAAAGCAGAAATATAGTCTTTTATCTGCTCCGCTTCAACATTACTCATCAATTCTTCGTTTAGATATAAAGGTTCTGTACCGACAGACCTATATTTGCTTAGTCCAAAGGGATGGTAAGGTTCAATATGAACTTCCTTTATGCCATATAGTTCGTTAGCTACCTCAGCAATTCCGCGGTAATGATCTTCCGTATCATTACATCCGGGGATGATCGGGCAGCGCAGAATTATCTGTTTTCCCGAGTCTGAGATCAAGCGAAGGTTTTCAAGTATTCGCTTATTATCGACTCCCGTATAAATCTTATGCTTTTCGGAATCGTAATGCTTATAGTCAAACAGGAACAGATCCACATACGGAATAAGCTGTAAAAGTGTCTCCTTCGTACAGTAACCGGATGTCTCAACACAAACGTGAAGTCCATTTTGTTTGCACAGAGAAGCTATCTCACAAGCAAACTCTCCTTGCATCAATGGTTCTCCGCCGGATAAGGTAACACCTCCGTCAGACCGATCATAAAACGGTTTATCCTTCAAAACCTCCTTCAAAACTTCTTCGGCTGTCATATTGTTCCCGACAATCCTTAATGCTTCGTTTCGGCACACCCTTGCACAAGCCCCGCATCTGATACAGGCAGTAAAATCCACTTCATGAACCTTATCATGAAACCTATGCACGTTACAATGGCACACATCTGCACACATACCGCATCCAAAGCACTTTTCATTTACAAAATATAATTGTGCTTTTGGTGACAATCCCTCCGCATTATGACACCACACACACCGCAGCGGACATTCTTTAAAAAATACAGCAGTACGAATTCCCGGTCCGTCATCCAAACAAAACTGTTGAATATCAAAAATCAGTCCTCTCGCCATTATGAATATGCACCTTCTTCTACCTTAAACCGTTCAATGAAACTCTGCTTCATTTCGTCACTGAATTCATTGAAATAGCGGCTGTGTCCCCCGATACGAACCAAAAGATCCGGATAATCTTCGGGATGATCGTATGCTTTCTGAAGTGTTTCACTGCTGAGTCCATTCACTTGAATCTGTAATCCGCCTAAATCGAAATATGTTTTTATGAAAGCTCCGATTTTATCCCGATTGGCATCCGTATTCAAATTACGAGTACCGATGTGGACGTCAAGTGCCTGACCTCCGTTATAGCGGTGCTGGTCAAGCTTAACTGCAGACAAAACCATGGACGTAGGTCCTGCGCGTCTGGCAAAGGTCGTAGGACCTGCATTTTTATTGACAGGCTCGCCTGCTCTGCGACCGTCAAAAAATGCATACCTACCCTCGCCCCATTCCACGTCTCTCCACAGAGTGTGCATGGAAGGAAGATATCGACGGTTATCGGAGCGCATTTCTTCACACAGATCAGCGGCAATGTCAAGCAGACGTTTTGCGTGAGCATCGGCTCTTTCTGAATTCATACCGTACTTATCACAGCGAAGCAGCCTATCATGTAAAGCATCATAGCCTTCAAAATCAGCTATTACAGCAGCCTTGAAATCCTCGATCGTATACGCTTTTTGTTCAAAAACAAGCTGCTCAATTGCCGTAAATGAGTCCGCTGTATTCGCAAAAGCCATCATTTCCATGACCACGTTATGATAACGGGCGCCGCCATCCCAGCGATCCTTGCCTTTTTGAATACAATCCTCTGTCAAACATGAGAGGAAAGGATTGGGAAAACTTTTTGCCATGCGCTCTGTTTCAAGATGTTGCCATTCCATAACTATCTGAAACATCTCACGTAAATAGCGTTTATACTGAGCATATATTTCGTCAATGTTGGCATAGTGATCTACCGGAGGAGTCTTCATCGGAATATCAAACTCTTCAAGTAACGACTTCCCGTGATTTAGTGCCAATTCAAGAGGCAGATGTGTATTTACCATACACCCCCATGAATGAGTTGCCTCTTCACCTGCCATAACAATATTCATACAGGAGCTGATATTCCAGTTTCTTGCTTCCTTAGTATCAATTCCTCTGGCTTCAACTGCATGACGACACTGCTTTTCAGAATAAAAACTCGGCTGACCGATTTCAAACAGTTCCTTTGAAATCAGTTCACGCATAAATTCCTTAGGGGTATTCTCATTGATTCTGGCTGTGAACAACGGAGCCGGAAGCCTCGTCAACTTCTCAGCCTTGATCATGAGGTAAGACAGTTCGTTGGTAGCGTCACAATCGTTTTCATCCACACCTCCGACGCTGATGGCACAATCTTTTCCGCCATAATTGTTAAGCATTCGGTATAACTGAGCCAAAATAGCCACAATTTCGTCATTGCTTACACCCTTCGCCTTGGAAGCAAGATAATACGGATACATATACTGATCAAAATTGCCAAATGAAACAGATATACAACATAAATAGGAGATTGATGACAGGGTTCTAACCAAGTATGCCGCCTGCACCGCCTCAAAGAAATCCTCCGGAGGATTCATAGGAACCTTTCTGCAAGCCGCTTCGATACGTAGCAGTCTGTTACGATCTGCCTCGTCATCCGAGTTAATCGCCAATTCTTTTGCAAGGTCTGCATATTTGCACGACAAAAGCTTGACGCCATTTAATGATTCAAGCATGGCCTCAAGGTATATTACTTTGTCAGTATCGTTCCCTTCCTTCTCTAATTCTGCCTCTATTCTCGCACGGTACCAATTCATACCGTGTTCGAGAATCTCTTTATAATTATTTTCATGATGTGCCGCATCATATCCACCAGGAATAAAACCGTGTGTGTAAAGTGTTGACTTATATGGCATCTTTAGCGAAGGATTAAGTATATCTAAAGGTCTTGCATTTGCTTCATCGGGTTCAGGAGGATATGCAGCCTCCATTTCTTCTTCCGAGTGAAAACCATACCACCCTGCAAAAATATCTTCCTTCTCTATATGGACCGGATACATCTCTATAAACTTTTGGAAAAGCTTCGCCTCGCGTATAGGCGCAGCTAAATCTCCAAATTCGTTTGAATAAGCTTGTCTTATTCGGGAACTATCCAAATCATGATAATACATAGGCTCTAAAACCCTACCTCTCTCAAACAGCGTTAATTCCACATTGTCGAACAAAACAAATGTTAGTGAGTTTATTCATGATATACTCATGGATATTATAACATCATTATGCTTCGATGACAAGAATTCAAAATCAACAAAATAATCAATTTCAAGTTGTGCATATTTCTAATAAGACCTCCGTGTAGTCGGTAATGTTCCAACCAACGACACGGAGGTCTTATGTATTACTTTTTCTCGATAATCTTAAGATTAGCAGGCACGATACCCGCTGCCTCATAAACTATTTCACTTATCTGTGCCGTCTCGCCGGGAGTGAGAGTATCACTGCTTACAATAACGTTGGCGCTGTCACCGTTCACTACCGCTACGCACTTTTCAAAACCTTTTGCAATAACCATGGTTTCAATTTTACTTTCCTTTTCAATATCAAGTGCGATTCTGTTGATGTCTGCCATCGCTGCTTCTCTTGCCTCAGCCTCTGCACTTTCGTTTTCCGATACTTCAAGAAGCACCTCAACAGCTTCATCCCTCGCCTGCTGTTTACCAAGGGACACAGCGGCATAGTAGTCGTCAGATACACCACTGCTCATAGCACCCACACTATCCTTGATATCGTCGTCTGTGATCTGGGAAAGGTCCACCGCCATGTCTTTTTTCTCTTCTTTGCCCTCTGACTTACCTATATCGCGGAACAACACGAAGTTCAGCAGTACCGCACATCCCACAAGAAAGACCGCGCACGTTCCCGCCACAACTCTCGGGTTCACCTTCTTCTTTACGGTATCCTTTACCTTAATGAAAAACTCCTTAACTTTTGTCATCATCGCTGTAAGCTTCTCTTTCATAATACTCTGCTCCTTAGATTAGATTATCTTACGTTACTATAGATATGTTTCGATTTAATTTTTATGACTTCAGGACGTAATTTTTATTCGGCTGGCGGGAATCCCAAGCGCCGCTGACAAAAGCTCCGTCAGCTTTTTCTGCAAAGCCGCGCTTCCGCCCCCGTTACACACTACCGCTACTCCACGTATCTTCGGGTATATCTCCGTCACGGGAACAGCAGACGTACCGTTGCCGTTATTTACTATGAGATAGTCGGAAGTGTAGCTCCATGACTTCCCATCTTCCCTCTCCTCTTTTATATTGTCAGCATACACGTATTCGCTCCCTGACTCAAGGGTAAGAAGAACTTCTACCTTTTCAACTCCGTCGACCGCAAGGCAAAGTTCCTTAACCCTCTTTTCAAGTTTTTCGGTGTAACTTGTAACGGTGATTTTCTTATCCTCGGCATCTGCCGAAGTTTTTCCGAACGGGAAAAGAATGAGAATAACACCAATAACACCGCAAACTATCAAAATAAATAACTGTTTTTTGCCTATAAGCTCCGAAAGCTTCTTTTTTGTTCCCTTTTCCATTTTACCCTCTCAAAATCCAAATGCGAATACGTCCGTATCAAGCATCTCACTGAAATATTTCTCGATGTCGCTGAGTATTTCCGTGTCTCTCTCACTTGTATATATCTGAAGTTCTTTTATGATCACGTTTTCCTTGTCAGTATCGTCAAGGATCACTTTAACTTTGGCATTTGTCGTATCAACACCGAATTTGTTTTTGCAAACGCTAAGTATGTACTTTGCTATGGTCTCCGATGTCTTCTCTATCACGGGATCATCTGTTTTTTCGCTATCAAAAGTCGGAGTTTCACTGTATTCGCTTGACATCGTTTCACGAACAGATTCAAATTCTCCCACAAGCCCGCTGAGAGGTGTGAGTAGTGTTACAAGTATCAGGAAAGCCGCAAGATATTTTACGTACTTTTCAGTTTCCGAACCGTTCTTAGGTAAAGCTGACAGTGCAAGAGACGTTGCAACGCCGACTATTATGATGTTTCTGATGTAAGACGTCAACAAAACCTCCTAATTAAGCCCTGAATTCATGAAAAGAACCGTAGCAAAAATGAAAAATAAACCCGTCATGGCACTGAAAGCTAAAAACAGCGAGATTACCTTTTCAGCATCTGAAATGGGTGAGGCAGCCTCGTGGCACTCAAGGGTTTCCGCAACACTTTTGCATATTATCAGCGTGATTCTGCTCAACAAAAGATTTATGAGTGTTGGTAGAACCGTGAGAAGTATTATAATGACTCCTACAGCACCGGTCATACGTCTGACGTGTGAAAGACCTGCGGTGACCGTACTCAAAGCATCTGAGACTGCGCCGCCAACAAACGGAATATAAGATCCTACTGCAAATTTCACTGTTTTCATTCCGAGTGAATCAGCACCTGATGCAAGAGATGTCTGGATACCCATAACAAAAGAGAATATCATCATAGAAAAGCCGAATACGCTCATCAGAAGCTTCTGTACGCCCGATATAAATGCAGATATGTTAACACCTCTGAACACACCCGAAAATGTACTGAGCGCAAAGAGAGCACCCGCTACAGGGACGAGAAATATATCCGTTATGTTTTGTACCGTCGTGATATACAGCATGAGTGCACCCGAGTTTACACTTGCCTGTGTTACCCCTCCTCCTGCCAGCATCACCGCACTCATCATCGGTATCATAGTGTTCATAATATTGCAGATTGAAGTTATAAATAAGGTTGCCATCTCGGCTGACTTCAATGCAACTCCACCTGCGGCAACGGCACATATCATTGACACAGAGTTTGAAGTTACGTCTTCAGACATTGAGGTTGACAGTGTATTTTTTACGATAGATGAAATAACGATTACCGCAAGCAGCGTACCGAGAGCCGCAATCCACGACGGGAAAATATTTGTTACTGAGTTCCAGATATAGTTTGCGATATAACGGAAATCAAGTTTTTCCTTTAGTTTCTCTGTACGCGAGCTGTCATCATTTACCGAAAAGTAAGAATCAAGCTCGTCTTTCACATCACTCGGTAATTTTTCGTAAAGTGAATCCATCTCTTCCGTGGGATATACTTCCGTGTCGGATTTTTCGTCAAAAACGTATTCAACAGCCTCTGTCGGCAAACCGAGAATAAACACAACAACAAATACCGTACATATTTTCACAAACAGCTTCATAAATTCAACATTCCAAACGATATTTCAAGAAGTTCCTTTGCAATGGGAAGTGTGAGAAGAACGATCTCGCATCGTCCCGCCATTTCAACATAGGCAGCCACGCTGCATTCCCCGGCATCTCTGCACAGCCCCGCGGCAAAATCAACTATGTACGCTATCCCAGCCGCCTTAACGAGTACTTTAACGTAGTCTGCTACGCCTGTCCCTTCGGAAATGTTAAAAACAAATTCTACTATCCCCGCGACACTGTCCGCAATTCTCACAAACACTATTATGCCGAGTATTATAACGATACTTTCGGGATGAGGGGCACCGCTGTCCCTCAGCAAGATCACGGCAAACACGGCAATTATACCAAGAGCACATATCTGAAAAATACTCATACACCGAAGAGATTGCGTATAGTCTCAAAAAGAACGCCAATCTTTTCCGCAAGAAGTATCAATATAATAACGGTCCCCGTCAGAGACACGAGCATTGACATTTCGTCTCTGCCTGCACGACTAAGTATCTGAGTACAAGCGGCAATAAGTAATCCCACTCCCGCCACCTTGATTATCAGTGACACGTCCATATTTGATTCTCCATTCAGTTTAACTTTTTAAGACCGTCACAACAAAATAATAATAAGTGACAATGCTCCAAGCGGTGGTAAAAAGCGGTACAGATCTCTGTTTTTCTCCACCCTCACCTTTTCCTCGGCTTCAATTTCCTCAAGTAAAGTAATATAATGACGGCATCTTTTCACCTCATCTTCAGCGTATGAATCACCAAGCTCACCGGCAAAGCTTATCATAAGATCTTCAGCTTCAGGCGGAAGATCAGCATAACCTCGCAGAAAAGCAGCACACAGTCCATCACTCTTCATAGCATCCGAAAAACCGCATGAATCAAGATAATCCGAACGGTAAGAAGATAGAATAGTGCCCACAGGTGTCAGAAACGATTCAATATTTCTGCTGATAAAAATAAGTAATCTCTTTACCTCTGCAAGAGCATACAGCCGACGTGAACCCATTCTGCCGAGTATCAGACTGAGACAGGACGACGCTCCGAGTATAAGTATACATCCGATAGTTTTAACGATCATAAAATTTTACCTCTTTAGACTCATCATTTGTCACCAAATGAGAAAAGTATGTTTCAGTTATAAATTTGCCACTTGTCTCGTCACGTCCGAGAAGTCCGAGATAAATTCCGAAAGCGTTCTTCGAGTCAAGCTCCCTGATAAAAGAATGGCTCATCAGCTCATCAAAACTCTCAGCGTGGGAAGTGGCAATTATTCTCACACCCGAACCTACAGCGTTAAGCACCGCCTCAGCATCCGATGTTCGTGAGATTTCGTCGCAAATAATAAATTCGGGGGACAGAGTTCTCATAGCTATCTCGATCCCTTTGTCTCTCGGATACGAAAAAAGGACATCAGCCATTAGAGACTCTTCCATTCCCGTCATGATCTCGCACCTTGTATCAACGACTGCTATACGGTGTGTACCCTCTCCGGAAGCAAGACGAACTGCAAGTTCACGTAGAAGTGTAGTCTTGCCCACACCCGGTTTTGAGTAAATAAGCATCCCACAGGAAAAATCCCTTTCGCGGAGAAGTTCATACGCCGAGTTTGCCGCCCCGCGTACTCTGTGGGGAATCCTTATGGAGACTGAGGTAATGTCGGTCACAGCATTTATTACGTTTCCTCCCACAACTGCCCTTCCGCAGACACCTGCTCTGATGCCGCACGGTCCGGATATGTATCCTTCTCTGATTGTATCAGCATGAGAGTATAGCGAATTCCCGCACAACCGTCTTATGACGAAATCAATATCATCTCTCGTACATCTGATATTACATTTTAGGTTTCTGCCGAATGAGGTTACCGCCAAGTACTGATCGAGACGAAGTCTTATCTCATGAAGGGCGCCTTTATTTTGTGCCGCAGTTTTTACTGCCGCGGTCGCAAGCGGGTACGGCAGAAGCTCAAGTGCTTCTCTTTCGGTATTTGTCAAGTCTTTCATTTTATCACAGCCTTTCTTTGCCTGTCCGTTTTGTCTGTAGTCAAGTATATTACGGTAGAGAGGGAGATATTACAAAAAAATCCGTCGGGGATAGCTTCGTGATATGTCCCACTTACTATAGTCTTGAAAATTGTGCTTCCTTCAAGATTCTATTTTAAGAGGACATATAGAAACTTTCGACGGTGTTATATGTTCTTGTAAAAAAAACGGACAGCCGAAGCTGTCCGTTTACGTTGTTCAATCAATAATTTTCAGCGTGGATCTCAAAATAGCTCTGAGGATGAGCGCAGGTGGGACACATCTGAGGTGCCTTTGTACCAACTACGATATGTCCGCAGTTACGGCATTCCCAAACCTTAACTTCGCTCTTCCCGAATACTTCAGCAAGCTCAATATTCTTGAGAAGCGCGCGGTATCTCTCCTCGTGGTGCTTCTCGATAGCAGCTACGAGACGGAACTTAGCTGCAAGCTCGGGGAAGCCTTCCTTCTCAGCGGTCTCAGCAAAGCCTGCATACATATCAGTCCACTCGTAGTTCTCGCCTGCTGCAGCCTCTGCGAGATTCTCTTCTGTGTTACCGATGCCCTGAAGCTCCTTAAGCCACATCTTAGCGTGTTCTTTCTCATTGTCGGCTGTCTTGAGGAAGAGAGATGAGATCTGCTCATAGCCTTCCTTCTTTGCAACGGATGCAAAGTATGTGTACTTGTTTCTTGCCTGAGACTCGCCTGCGAAAGCAGCCTCAAGATTCTTTTCGGTCTGTGTACCTGCGTACTTTGTGGGTTTCATTGAATTTTCTCCTTTATCTTAACAAAATTTAGTTCAATAACGTTTAAGGAAAACCTTTCCTTAGCGTTATTATACATGACGCCACCCACTTTTGCAATAGAAAATATAAAAATTCACAATTTCCATACTTTTTTCCGAATTTCGTTACATCGTCATATCATATCACGTTTTATCTTGACATACCGCTTTCAATATGGTAAAATAATCGTGTATGTAAATCAAAAATTCAAGTAAAGGCTTGGTATATTATAATGGAAATCTTAAAGGGTAATGCTGTAGTAGGTCAGTCCGGTGGCCCTACAGCCGCGATCAATGCAACTCTCGCAGGTGTTATCAAGGGAGCTATCGAAGACAAGACAGGTGCTATCGAGACTCTCTACGGTATGAGAAACGGTGTACAGGGACTTCTCGAAGAGGACCTTGTAAACCTCTCCGAAATGTTCGGCACAGACGGTGCGCTTAACGAGGAGAAGTTCGCTCTTCTCAAGCAGACTCCCGCGGCGGCTCTCGGTTCCTGCCGTAAAAAGCTTCCCGATCCCGACAAGGATCCCGCTTTCTTCGAGGGTCTTATCGAGATCTTCAAGCGCCACAACATCCGTTACTTCTTCTACATCGGCGGTAACGA
>JAZUBG010000031.1:0-4353 GCA_045638405.1 Eubacteriales bacterium
TAAATTCTCTTAACGTGTCAACTGCGGCATCTGTTATCCTTTGCCATGCGGCAAGAATGCAGAAAGCTAAGTAAGTTACGAATAAAGTAACCTTATATTAAGGAAGGTACGGTGTAATAAATGTCACTGTTCGGAAAGAAAAAAGACAAAAATGCGGCGGAACTTGATAGGGATGTTGCAGTACAGAGTGAGGAAAATAAAGAATCGTTCCTTGACGGAATGTTCTCTGCTCAGGCTGACGACGATTTTTCCGCTCTGCTTGATAATGCTGATTTTTCAGACGATGATTTTCAGTCTATACTTGATAAATATGCAAGTGAAGACGATGAACTCATTGCTCCGATGAAGAAGACTACAGTTCTCGGTGAGTCAGATAAAACTGAGAAAAAGTCTGATGATAACATCACGGAAACTGATAATTTTACGGAAAAAGTTGCTTCCGAAGTTGAGGTTGCAGTGGCAGACAAAGAGGAATTTGCTGACACCGCGGAAGAACTGACTTCAGAGGAGCAATCCGAGCCTGCTGAGCCTGTTGAGATGACCGCGGATGAAGCGATTGAAGCGTTTATTAAGAATGTTTCTCTCGGAGGAAATATTGCTGAACTTTTAGGTGATACTGAACACGTGTCCGAGGACGGTATTCCGCTTCCCAGCTTCGCGTCTCAGAATACGGTGAATATTGCTGAGGAACCGTCAGAAGCTCCGGTTGATCTTGAAGTTCCTGCCGGTATTGAAGAGGCTGATTTCAATGTTGCTGACACATCAGGTGTCGGTTCTACTGATATGAACCTCAGAATTGCTTTCGGTCTTGAAGAGGTTGAAGATGATTCCGATGAGGTTAAGGAAGCAGTAAAGAAGATGGGGGACCATTTTGAGGTAGATCCTCGAGTTGGCAAAAAATATAAGCCCGAGCACCCGGAATTCACCGATGCCAGTCAGGCAAGGGATATTGCGGCGGAATATAAATCGAAGAAGAGAAGCGTTAACATCAGACTTCTTTTTGCAACCGTATTTGCTCTTCTTCTTGTGCTTTATGAAAACATTTCTGTGCTCGCTGAAGTTGTGGTGGGTAAGCCCATGCAGTTTGACGGCGTGCTGGATCCTGCGGTATATCCCGTAATTTACATAATGGCAAGTCTTCAGATGCTTGTTCTCTGTGCGGTGTTTGCTCTCCCGGAGCTTAAGCACGGTGTTAAACGTTTGTTTTCGGGTGCTCCCACACCGGAGAGTATGAGTGTACTTGCACTTATTGTTGCAGTAGTTTGCTCTTATATTACCGCCTACCGTGCAAACGTATCCGAAGTCCCCGCGCTTTTCAATGCGGTGGCGGCTATGTCTGTAGTTATGGCTCTCGTATATTCAAAGACAAACATTAAGCGCGAGTTTATTTCATTCTTCGTTGCCGGATCAAAACGCAAGAAGTACGCTATGAACCGTATTCCCGAGAACGAGACGCTTCTTTCTCCTGACAGTTACGAAGATGATATGTACGGTGACGTAATGAGAGTTGAAAAAGTCGGATTTGTTGACGGCTTCTTCTCGAGAATGTCGGCTCCCGACGGTATGACTACTGCGTTCACTGCGGCACTTATGGGAATATCTCTCGTTGCGGCTGTTCTTTTCGCGATATTCTCAGATAAGGGAAGTGAACCTCTTGCGGTGCTTTGCAGTAATGTTTATATTGTTACCCTCGCACTGCTTCCCATGTCAACTCACGTCGCGTTCTCCTATCCCTTCTACCGCGCATCAAAGGCTGCTTCTGAATGTGAAAGCGCGATCATAGGAGAGACTTCCCTTGAGGAGTATGCGGCAACTGCGGTTGTTTCTTTCGATGACGGTAACGTGTTCCCCTCTTTCGGAGTAAAAGTTCAGAATATCAAGATTTACAACAACGCAAGGATCGACAGAGTTCTTTACTACGCTTCAAGCGCGTTTAATACAGCGGGCGGTCCTCTTTCCGATGTTTTTGAAGTTGCTACCATGGAAATGGGCAGAAGTGAAAACGTTCAGATCACGGATGCGGATAAGGGATTCCTTTCAACTGTAGTTGATGGAGTAAATATTACGTTCGGTAGTTTCCCCGTGCTCACTCAGCGCGGATTTGAAGTGTCCGACGAGATCGCCTTCGACGACGTTGACTTCTCCGATGAACTCAGTATCATGTATATGTTCAGAGAGGACGTGCTTATTGCAAAACTTTACATCAAGTACGTGCTTGACGGAGACATTGAACCTATTCTTAAGCAGTTCCAGGATTACGGAATGTACCTTTGTGTGAGAACTTACGATCCCAATATCGATGAAGATATGATCTGCGCGAAGCTTTCTCTTAAGAAGCCCCCTGTTAAGGTTGTAAGATACCGTAACTCCGATGATGTAGGCGGCGTTATGGATAAACTGGACAGTGGCTTTGTGACAATCGGTTCGCCAAAGTCACTCCTTCAGCTTCTTCCCTATTGCGACAAGACCATTCATACAAAACGTACTTGCGGTGCACTTACCGTAATGTCAGTGATCATTGCCTTGATGCTCCTTGCAATTTTTGCAATGTCATCCGGCATTAAGTCTCTTAATTCTCTGTATGTTACTGCATACCACCTTGTTTGGGTTGCCCTCGCATACGTTGCATCAAGACTGTTTATCAGATAATTCTAAAAACGCCGCTGCCTGCCCGATACGGTGGGTGGCGGTTTTTACAAACCGGGTATATTATTTATTGAAAGGATAATACATTATGCGTGAAGATATAAAGAGTTTCATACAGTCGGTAGCTAAGCCGGGACGTTATACGGGCGGTGAGACCGGCTCTGTATATAAAGATAAGTCAAAGGTCGATCTCCGCGTTGCTTTCTGTTTCCCCGATACATATGAGATCGGTATGTCCAATCTCGGTGTGAGAATACTCTACGGTTGTCTTAATTCCCTTGACCGTGTGTGGTGCGAGAGAGTTTATGCTCCGTGGGTGGATATGGAAGAAAAGATGAGAGAGAGAGGTATTCCTCTTTTTGCTCACGAAAGCGGAGATTCGATAGGGGACTTTAACATCGTTGCGTTCACACTCCAGTATGAGCTTTGCTACTCCAATGTGCTCAATATGCTTGACCTTGCGGGAATCCCCCTGAGAAGCGAAGACAGGGGAGACGACGCGCCCATCGTAATTGCAGGCGGACACTGTGCGTATAATCCCGAACCTATGGCGGCATTCGTTGACATTTTCTCCATCGGAGAGGGTGAGGATGCTCTCTGTGAGCTTGCGAACCTTTATCTCAAAATGAAGGACGAGGGAACTTACACGAAGAAAGCGTTCCTCAGAGCAGCAGCCACCGAGCTTCAGGGATTCTACGTTCCTTCCTTATATAATATAGAATATAACCCCGACGGAACCGTTGCCGCAATCGTCCCTGACGAAGGCGTGCCTGCCAAAGTTGTTAAGAGAGTTATCGGAAACCTCGACGAAGCGTACGTGCCTACTTCTCCCATTCTTCCGAACATTGAAACGGTTCAGGACAGAGTAACACTTGAGGTTTACCGCGGATGTATCAGAGGATGCCGTTTCTGTCAGGCTGGCTTTATCTGCCGTCCCGTAAGAGAAAGATCCACGGACAAGCTCACCGATCAGGCGAAGCTTATCTGTGCCGCTACGGGATATGATGAGATCTCTCTTTCCTCTCTTTCTATAAGCGACTACTCAAAGATAGGTACTCTTACCGACAGACTCCTCGAGTGGACGGATGACGCTAAGGTAAGCCTTTCTCTCCCTTCCCTCAGGGCAGATACCTTTACCAAGGAGCTGATGGATAAGATTTCCTCAGTCCGTTCAAGTACTGTAACTTTTGCTCCCGAGGCGGGAAGTCAGAGACTACGTGATGTGATCAATAAGAATGTTACTGAAGAAGAAATTCTTAAAGCCGCAAGCGTTGCTTACGGCGCGGGTAAAAACAAGATCAAACTCTACTTCATGAACGGCCTGCCCTGCGAGACCGATGAAGACGTCGTAGGTATCGCATCCGTTGCGAAGAACGTAGTGGAAGAATACTACAAAACTCCCGTAAGAAATAAAAAACTGATGCCTCAGGTTACCCTCAGCGTTGCCTGCTTCATTCCGAAGCCTCATACTCCTTTCCAGTGGGAGGGCCAGAACACTTTCCCCGAGCTTGAAAGAAAGCAGGCTCTTCTTTCCGGTGCTATCCGCGACAGAAAGATCAAGTATAACTACCACGATGCCAAGGTGTCCCACCTCGAAGCGGTATTTGCAAGAGGTGACAGACGTCTCGGCGCGGCGCTTGAAGAAGCTTGCCGCCGCGGTATCAAATTTGATGCGTGGGAAGAGTTTTTTGACCTTGACAAGTGGTT
>JAZUBG010000032.1:0-25794 GCA_045638405.1 Eubacteriales bacterium
AGAAAACCGTATGCACACCATCAAGGCGGTTATGGCAGCTACCCTCGCGTGAAAATGAATAATGCATATAAAAGTTCCCTTTTTGAACAAAGAAGGGGACTTTTTATATACATATTACGATAGGCAAATGCCAAACAAGAATATACCCGGTACCATTGCGTGATACTTCTGCCAGCTTAACCATAAATTTAGGGGTTACATTTTTCCTTCAATGAGATTATAATGATAAAGAGATGACGGTAAAGGAAACCGTCGCTTATAAACGATTCAAAGAAAGAACTTGGAAGGAAATCTGAGATGGAGCTTATAAAGATAAGTCAGACAAAACTAAAGATCATGCTGAGTCCCGAGGATATGAAGCATTACGAACTTGATACGGCAAAGATGTGTGACTTGTCAGGGCGTACGGCGTTCAGAAATATACTGAATGATGCAAGAGACAGATGCGGTTTTGATACGTCGGGGGACAGAGTGTTTGTGCAGTATTATCCCGAAAAGAACGGCGGTTGCGAAATGTTCGTAACTAAACTTAGTGAAGCTTTGAAAGATAAACTCCCGTCCGGTGGAACTGAGGAGTCGCGCCCGGGGAGATTTTATCACAGTGAACTGACTGAACGTTATGACAGCGGGTACATAATCTACTCGTTTGCAGAGATGAAGTATCTGTTGCTTACATGTAATCGTCTGAAAGCGGCGAAATATGAAGGAGAGAGCAGGGTGTACAGGATTGTAGACAAATGCCGATATTATTTGATTCTTACGGGAGAAACATATTTTGCCGTAGAGAATAACGGTGTGAGGTGCGCCCCGTCGTTTTACTATGTGATCATTGAGCATGGTGAACTAATATGTACAGACGCAGTCAGGTATCTTAGTGATCTGATTTGAATGAGTAATATAACTGCGGTAAGTTGTTTCGACGGTGTTTTTTAGATTAAATGTGTTGAATGACCTGCTTGTCGTTTAATGTGCTATATAATATATAAATAGGAAAGAAAGCGGTGAAAACATCGATTTTTCGTACGAAATAAGTACAGGGAATCTTGTTTTACACCGCTTTTTAGCAAAATACATAAAAATCATTCCGATGAATTGGTGACAATGCCTACTGGAACAGGCAAAAAGTCTAAAAGGTACTGCAAAAATAGAGCTTTTTGTTGAAATAAACTAAATATAAGTCAGAATAATGCAAATTCGGTAATGTTTTTTTTCAAAAAACATTGCCAAAAAGAGAAAATAGGTATTGATTTTTTGTTAATGTTATGCTATTATATTGATAGTTACCGATAGGTAATGAAAAATTACTATATTTTCTTTATGGAGGAGAAAACAATGAAGAAACGTATTCTTGTAGCGCTTTCTGCAGTTCTCGTAGCAGTAATGCTCGTAGCAACAGTAAGCGCAGCGTCCTTTGGCGACGTAAAAGAAGGCGATTGGTTCTACGCTTCTGTTCAGTACGTTAGCGATAACGGCCTTATGAACGGTACAGGCGACGGCAACTTTGCCCCCACTCGCATTCTCACAAGAGCGGAAATGGCTGTAATGCTTTACAATCTTGATAAGGCACTTTACGGCGAATCCGAAGCAGCAGACGCAGCACCTTTCACCGATGTAACCGCTGATTGGGCAAAGCCTGCTATCAACTGGTGCTATGCAAACGGTATCATTACCGGTTCAACAGCTACCACATTTAACCCCGACGGTCAGCTCAACAGAGCTTCCATGGCTGTAATGTTCACACGTTACATTGACAGCAAGGGTTACACAGACGTTATTGACATCTCTCGTGTAGACGAAACTGTAGGTTCCTACACAATGTTCAACGACGAATTTGACTGGGTAAACTCTGACTGGTACTGGGATGCAGTTCACTACGTAGGTGAAGTAGGTCTTATGGGCGGTAAGGATTCCGGTAACCCCGACCTTCCCAACTTCGATCCCGAAGGCACAGCTTCCAGAGCAGAGGCTGCAACAGTTCTCACAAGACTTCACAAGTTCCTCGCAATCCCCACTCTCGGCGCTGAGCGTGCATGGGCACTCTTCAATGCTGACTACGCTTGTACAGTACACGGTGACGTTCAGTTCCAGTACAACAAGATGGGTAACATGAGAGGTACAACCCAGGCTACCGTTGCAGGCGAAGTTCAGAGCTACGATTTCTTTATGAAGGAAATCGACAGAGTTCTCGACTACGACAGAGACGAATACTACCTCGTTCTCAAGAACCGTGACGAGTACTTCTCTAAGGTTGAGGGTACATCTGCCGGTGGATCTGCTAACGCAGAGCTCTCCCTCGTAAGATGGGACGATCCTTCTGTTGCTATCGATAATACTATCGAAGTATTCTTCGAGCAGAGACAGTGGGTAAACGGCAACCAGGTATTCCCCAACTCCGGTATCGTAATCGCTAACTGGTCATGTAATGACACAGAAGAGAACTATGCAGAGGCTATCCAGGCTGAGATCGACAGAATCTTCCCTGAGTATATGGCTGCTATCAAGTCCTCTGACGGCAAGATCCACCTCAACTATGACGCTACTAAGGAATACGGCTGGACACAGTGGATCCAGAACCCCTTCCACGTTGCATTATTCAACACAGGTCTCGGTAACGGCTTCTACCACATTGGTTTCAGAGGTCAGATCGACAACGAAAGATACATGATCAACGATGAAGGCGTAAAGGGTGATCTTTGGACTGAAGAACTTCAGGCTGGTTATGACTCTCTTCTTGCTAACCTGAATAGTTATACTACATTTGAGTACACAGATACACTCGTTCTCACTACTAACACAGGTAAAGCTAACGACGAAGGTGTGTGGTACACAGGTATGCCTCTTGCTGAGGAAGAGGTTACCCTCGTATTCCATCCCGTAACTGACAAGACAACTCTCCCGAACGGTGACGAGTCTGCTGTTGTTATTGAGACTGAGCTCAAGGCAGACGAAATCACAGCTAACGCACTCTGCGAAGACTGCGGCAAGCTCCACTACATCTGCTCCGATGCTACAATCACTGAGGCATCTCTCCTCGCTGATTTCATCGACATGAACCAGGTTCTCTTCAACAAGAACAAGTACATCGTTACAGGTCTTAAGCTTGACGATCAGTTCAAGACAGACCTCGCTAACCTCTTCAACCTCGAGATCGCTTCCGGTAAGGCAACATTCACATTCAAGGATGCTTACTCTATGAGCAAGACTATCGACGTTGAAATCGACCTCACAATCCAGAAGAACACAGCTATCACCAAGGCTCCCGACGGAAGCGGTAAGGCTGGTAAGTTCACAGCAACTCTCAATGTATGTCCCGATGAAGAGGGCGTATTCGCAGCAATCGAACTCGAGAAGTTCATCGCTGACAACACTTGCGCTGAGTGTGGTGTAATCCACTTCAACGTAAATGAGGATTCCAACGCTAAGGTTTCCATGCTTCAGAGCGCTATTCTCTCCGCTATGACTCAGAAGAATTTTGAGAGAAGCGTATTCGTTACATCTGACAACAAGACACTTGTTGGTAACAACCTCACAGATGCTAACATGCTCGCAGCTCTTCAGGCTAACGGCAGACTTACCAAGGACGTAACAATCGTTTACGGCGTATCCGCTAAGAACGACGTTGCTATGGCAACTGTTACTCTTGACATCAGACTTGACGCTACTTACGGCGCAGCAATCGTTCCCACTCAGACTCTCGTTAACGAGATCTCCGGTGAGGAATTCGTAACATGTCCTTACAACCTCGAGACAATCACAGAGTTCGAGGAATCCCTCATCGTTGCTAAGGTTAACAAGATCGTAGCTGAAAAGGGTGTTGACGGTAAGTACTACGCATGGTTCGGTCAGGGCTTCAAGGATCAGAGCGCATGGGACGATGGTAACGGTACTCCCGCAGACCGCGTATACATGTTCTCCGGTGCTCAGACAGCTTATTGGACAATGCTCCGTTACGCTGACTTCTCTGACTGTACAGCTCAGATCGAGGACGACGGTGACTGGTGGCCCGGTAAGTTTACTAAGGATACATTCGAAGACAAGGGCTACGCTCTCGGCGGCGGCGATCTCAGAGAATTCGCTGATAAGGCTCTCGTAATCGACGGTCAGACAGTAAACCTCTACTTCCAGACTAAGACAACTAAGAAGGAAGTTATCGTTCCCGTAACTCTTACAATCGGTAAGGACAACAGAGTTGGATTCCCCGGCTACAACAAGGGTGACGCATGGGCAATCTGCAAGTCTATCGATGAAGCTATGGCAACAGAGAAGGCTGGCATCCAGGCAATTATCGACGGTATCTATGCTGCTAACGCTAAGGACGGCGTAATTACTGTTAAGATCAACAGCTACAACATGTGGCACACATGGAGACCCGGTACTTCTAACCGTATCTTCTTCTACATCCCCGGTATCGAAGAGCTCTTCAAGGATTCCGGTCTCGTAACTCAGTTCCAGTACGACGGTGCATACCTCTATGCTTGTATGTCTAAGGCAGACTGGACAGAGGTATTCCACGAGAACACAGGTGAACTCGAAAGCGGTACACTCTGCACTGCTCGTGACTTCACATTCACAATTCGTGGTGCTATCTCCGGTGCAACTCAGGATTACACTCTCAAGCTCACATATCAGAACGATAGAGATTGGGATGGTACTGCTGAAATCGTAGCTCCCCAGTAATTCTCCTTCCATTAGAGAATTTAGGATCTTATGATCTGAACAAAAAGCTCCCCCGAGCAATCGGGGGGGCTTTCGTTTTTAGCAAAAGCACTTGACTAAATGTTTTCAGTTTGGTATAATCATAACTGTAATACATTACGGAGGTTATTTTTATGCTCAAAAGATTAGTAGCTGCATCTCTTGCTATTTTTATGTTGTTTACTATTATAGGATGCGGTAAAAAAGAAGAGGAAGAAACTGTAGAAGTCAAGGATACAAAGAAGCAGGAAAACAAGGAAATGATCACCCGGTTCCTTGATGCTCTCGTAGCGGATGATTATAAAAAGGTTTCAGAGTTCCTCTATTCCTCAGAAAGTGTTGACAGCTTTAAGGAATATTGTCAAAATAATGAAATTGAAAATGAGATCGACTTTAGCGAAGGCTATAAAATTCATAGATATATAGATGAATCATCCGGTGACAGCACCGGAGACGTAAAGGGAACAATCTATTATTATGATATTAAGCTCAATTTCGGTGAAAAGAAGTGCTACGTTGCTCTTCAGATTCTTGATGACGGTAAGAAGTCCGGAATTGTAAGCTTTGAAGTCGGTCATTGGGCTGATGTTCAGTGATCGATAAAAGATTAGCTGTGAGTATTAAATAATTATTATTTGATTATATATTGCATACGAGGTAACAGGAAATGAAATGTAATTTTTGTAATCGTGAGCTTCCTGACGGAAGTGTATTTTGTCCCTATTGCGGTAAAAAGACAACTCCCCCCGAAACTTTCTGTAATCAGTGCGGTACAAAGCTGGCTGGTGACTTCAAATTCTGTACCAAATGCGGCGCACCCGTAGCAATCACAAACAGTTCGGCAAATGCAGAAAATAATGCCCGTGGTGATGTGAGATTTACGTCAACGATGGGCAGCAGTTCGAACATGGGTGCTAACGTGCCTCCCACACATAATAGCGGAGCTGCTGTCTCATGCTACGTAGACATTGACTACCGTTACGGTAAGGGTTCAGGTCTTTTTAGTCAGACAACGGGACGTTTTCAGCTTTCGGGTAACGTAGTGACCTTCACTCCCAAGATCGGCAAAAAGCACGTTCATACATTTAACGTTTACGACGTTGTTGACACTGCCTTTTCTTCAGCAACAGCCATGCATCTTTTCCCCGAATACACAGTATACCTCAGATCGGGTGAGAAGTTTAATTATTTCTACTCTCCCATCGTGAAAAATAAACTTGTGGAAGTCGACTCAGTTATCAGGTCAATCATCGGAAAGTAAAATAAACAAAAGCGTGTACACGGTTTGTGCTTACACGCTTTTTCCTTTGCTCATTTTCCCTGATTTGATTAAAAATTATTGACATCCGAGCGACTTCGCGGTATAATATACTATATATGCAAATTATGTTATTTACTGTTCCGTATTACGGATAACGGAGGTTAAAATGAAGGTATCAAAGCTCCTCGGACAGCGTTTTAAAAATGCTCCTTCCGATTGTATTATTGAAAGCCACGCTCTTATGACCCGCGGTGGTTACATGAAGCACATGGCTAACGGTATCTATTCTCTCTATATGCCCACAAAGCGCATTACCAAGAAGATCGAAGCTATCATCCGTGATGAAATGGATAAGGCTGACGGTCAGGAGGTTATGTTCCCTGTAGCTATGCCCGCATCTATCTGGGAGGAATCCGGCAGATACGACTCCATCGGAAGCGAGCTTGCAAGATGGAAAGACAGAAGCGGCAATAAGATGGTTCTCGGTATGACTCACGAAGAGGCGGCTGTTCACCTCGCTCGCAATACTGCTGAATCTTATGCTGATTACCCCTTTATGATATATCAGATCCAGACTAAGTTCCGTGACGAGCCCCGTGCCAGAGGTGGTCTTATCCGTGTACGTGAGTTCACAATGAAGGATGCTTACTCATTCCACACATCCGAAGAGGATCTTGACAGATACTATGATATTCAGTTCAAGGCTTACGAGAACATCTTCCGACGTGCAGGTGCTAAGAACGTAGTTGCCGTTAAGAGTGACTCCGGTATGATGGGCGGTAATGTTTCTCACGAGTTTATGCTTCTTTCCGACATCGGTGAGGACACTATCGCGATCTGCCCCACTTGCGGCTACAGCGCAAATATGGAAGCGGCTGACGTTGTTGTAAAGAACGAGAGCACAGGTGTACTTGAACTTACAAAGGTTCACACTCCCGACGCTAAGTCCATAGAAGACGTTTGTGCTTTCCTTAAGGCTGACACCAAGACTTCCATGAAGGCAGTTGTATATCAGCGCAATTCCGACGACTCCTACGTTATCGTATTCATCAGAGGCGACCTTGAGGTTAACGAGACAAAGCTCCGTAACCATCTTAAGTATGAGATCCACCCCGGTATCGTTACCGAGGAAAGCGGTATCGTTGCAGGCTTTATCGGTCCCGTAGATGCACCCCGTGGAGTTAAGGTTGTATTTGATGCATCTCTCAAGGGAATTGATTCTCTTATCTGCGGTGCTAACGAAGCTGATTACCATTACACAGGTCTTAACATTGCGCGTGACCTTGGCGACGTAGAGTTCGCTGACGTTGCGAAGATCTTTGAAGGCGCTATCTGTCCTGTATGCGGACAGCCCCACATTACCATCAATAAGGGTATCGAGATCGGTAACATCTTCAAGCTTGGCACAAAGTACACTAAGTCCATGGATATGACATATCTTGATGCAGACGGCGTAGCTAAGAATCCCATCATGGGCTGCTACGGTATCGGTGTGGGCAGACTCTGTGCTTCCATTTGTCAGGAAAGCCACGACAACTTCGGTCCTATCTGGCCCATGTCTATCGCGCCTTGGCAGGTAGAGGTATGTAACCTCAGAAGCGACGACGAGACTGTAAACTCTGCTGCTTCTAAGCTTTACGAGGATCTTAAGGAAGCAGGCGTTGAGGTTCTTTACGACGACAGAAACATCCGTCCCGGTGCAATGTTTGCTGACGCTGACCTCTTCGGTATTCCCGTAAGAGTTGTTGTGTCTCCCAAGACCTGTGAGAAGGGCGTATTTGAGGTTTCCTTCCGCGATAAGTCCTGGAAGGGTGAGCTTGCAATGGAAGGTGCAGTAGCTGAGATCAAGAAGATCGTTGAAGATCAGCTCGCACTTTATAAGTAAAATAAAAACAGAGCTACCGTTCGGAAATCCCGAACGGTAGTTTTTTAGTAAAGGGCAGAAGCCATACGGCTCCTGCCCTTTAAACTATGTAAATACGAATGAAGAAGATACTTTGTAATCAGTGTGATTTGATTGCAAGAGAGCCGTCATCGACGGTTTCTAAGTAAAGACCTTCAGCAACCTTACGAAGATCCTCCATTGAAACGAGATTTGTAGCCCAAACCTGTATTAAATGATCTTTGTCTTCAAAATGAATGATAAGCTGCTTGTCTCTATACTGATCCACGTCTTCGGGGATATTTTCCCTGGGGAAATATATGATCTGAGCGTAATGTCCGTTAACGGTAAATACTTCATATTCAACCGATTCCTTAAATTCGGGTTCGCAATCTTCAATATGAAGGAAATCATCGCCTTCCAAGTCAATAACTGTATATTCAAGTTCGGTGGGACCTTCAAGAAAATCATCAGCACGTTCTCCAATGTCGATGATCTCCTCAACACTTTCGGGAAGATAGTCAGCGCGTAATGAATACTGCTGCTTATCGCTTACGCGAGCATTACCGATTATGTTAGCTGCTAAAACCGATGATGTAAGGATTATACATGACACAACTGCTACAACAAGTGCCTTTACGGGGAAACGCTTGCTCGTTACGGGGACAGTTTCAGTTTTTTCTATGCAATCAATGATTGCATTCTTCTTTTCTGTGTATTCTTTTGAGAAAATATGCTTGTTATCCATAATTATATCCTTTCTGAATATTATTTGTGGGTATTTCTTGTTTATTACTTTTGTTTAATGCTTTCAAGTTGGCGTTTGGCTCTTTCCAGCCGCTTTCTGACGCAAGCCTCGCTGATTTTCAGGACAGACGACGTTTCGCGTACCGTGAGTCCGCTGATGTAGATACACTCAACAACGTCTCGGTGCTTTTTCGTGAGACAGTCAAGGGTACCGTTTATGTAAAGAGGCTCGTATTCTACGTCTAAAGACCCTTTTGAGGTCTCATTGTCCGTAATAATTGAAAGCTCAGTAAACATTTCTCGCTCGTGTGAGATTCTTCTGTACATATCAATGGCGGTGTTTTTTGCCGTTTTGACAGCGTACCGTCTGCATGAGTCTGCGTATGGGTCAACTATGCTGTCACGTTTTTTTAGAAGCTTCAAAAAACTTTCGCTGACAGCATCCTCAGCGGCATAGCGGTCGTTAAGGATTTTAAAACATACGCGGTACATTTCTTGCTCATACAACGAATACAAAAGCTCTGCCTTTTTGGCCTCACTCATTTGACATTTCAACGTCTCACCTCCGTTTTCTTCATTTGAACCGGCTCTATATATAATAACGAATCAGACGGTGCGGATTGTGACTTTTGATTTAAATTTTTATGTTTTTTTCGAAAAAAAGTTGTTTTTTAGTCAGTGAAATGAGAAAAACTTGTTCTAAACTGCAATTTCATATTGCACAAAGAAAAAGGATCTCCCTCCGGGGGAGCTGTCTCCGTATGGTGACTGAGAGGGCAGTTTTTATTCGGGACCCTCTCCGTCATACCTACGGTATGCCACCTCCCACGAGGGGGGAGGCTTAAATTAATGACATTGCTCCCGTTTTCAATCTTTTTACCGGGTGAGCCTTGATGTTGTGAATCCTTCCTATTTGTTTTTTCAAAATTAGGGTTTATCGCCGGCTATGATTTTCGTTAATTCATCTTTCCTTCAAAGGGTGACAACTCAAATCTGATAAAATAGCCTCTGTCGTGGGAGCAGACGGGACACTTCAGGGGAGCTTCTTTGCCTTCGTGTATGTGACCGCAGTTGAGACATATCCATGACACCTTGGAGTCGGCAACAAAAAGTTTTCCGCTTTCAAGCAGATCTGCAAATCTTGCAAATCTGTCCCCGTGAAGCTTTTCAACCTTAGCAATCATACGGAAAGCGGCGGCAATCTGCGAAAAACCTTCGGAATCGGCTGTTTCGGCAAATGCCTTATACACGTCGTCATGTTCTTCGTATTCGTTATGCTGTGCCATGCGGAGAAGTCCCGCGGTGTTTTTGGAAATATCAACGGGGTAAGTGCCGTCGATGGCGATGGTCTCTCCCGCTTCGGATGAGAGGAAATTATAGAAAATCTCAGCGTGCTCCTTCTCCTGTCCTGCAGTGTAGTTGAAAATACATTCAATTACGTAGAGATTTTCCCGTTTCGCTTGTGCGGCTGCAAAGGTGTAACGGTTTCGAGCCTGGCTTTCTCCCGCAAATGCCCTCATAAGGTTTTCTCTTGTTTTACTGTTCTTGAATTCCATAATGTACCTCCGTGTGAAATGATTTGTTTGCGACAATGAATTATTAGCGTGTAAGATTACAATTATTCATTAATTGGTGAGAAATAAAGAAAAACAAGTTGACAAAGTGTATAAAAAGTAGTACAATGAAAGTATCTTAAAGAAAGGAAATTTTCAAAATGAGAAATTTCAAGACAATTATTGCTCTTCTTCTTTCTCTTGTTATGATCTTCTCACTCGTAGCTTGCGGCTCCGCTGAAGATGACAAGAAGGATAAGAACGACAATGAAAAGACAGAACAGACCGATTCCGAAAAGGATGAAGGCAAGGGAAATAACAAGAAAGAGGACGTTGATGATTACAGCGTAGCGCAGCTTATCGTTGGTAAATGGGAAGCTAAGCTTGACGTTACCGAGCTTATCGGAGATGCTTTCATTGAAGGTATGGAAGATGGCGGAGAGTATTTTGACTTCGACAAGATGTACTTCTACGTTGAAATGGATTTCACCAAGGATGGTGACGTTACAGTAAGTGCCTCCATGGATGATGCTATCGATACTTTCGTTGAAGGTATTGTAGAGGGATTCCCCGCATATGCTGAAGCAAACGACCTTACCATGGAAGAAATCTACGAAGAAATGGGTACCGACGAGGATGGTTTTGCTGAGGCTTTTGTTGATATGATGGGTCTCGGTGAAATGACTATGGAAGAGGAAAGCGTATACGAGATCGATGGTAATGAGATCGTTGTTGACGGTGACGGTCTTGCTGTTGAATTCAAGGATGTTAACACATTCGTAGTTTCCGGCGAAGATTTCGAGATGGGATTCGGTGAAGATATTGAGTTCGAACGCAGCGGTAAGTTCAATCCTCCCGATGCTGACGAAGTAAAGGATAACGAAGTTGGTAAGACTGATGTCGACAAGCCTTCCAAGGATGAAGAAGATGACAAGCCTTCCAAGGATGAAGACAAAGAAACTTCCAAGAACGATGATCCCGAAGATCTTATCGTAGGCGAGTGGTCTGCTAAGGTTGACGCTTCTGAATTTGCAGAAGATGCTTTCTTCAGTGCTACCAATGACCTTTACATTTCCGATTACTTTGATTTTGACGGTCTTTACATAAATGTTGACTTTGAATTCAAGAAGAACGGTGATGTTGTATTTGCTGTAGACTTTACCGATTTTGCTGAGGGACTTGTTGAGATCCTTGAAGACGGAATCGAAGACTACGCAGATGAAACAGGTTTCGATGCTGATGATTTCTATGCAGCATTTGAGTCCGATGCAGATGATTTTGTAAAGGATTTTGCTGACAACTCCAATATTGAAGTTGAAGCTGAGTATGAGATCGACGGCAATGAGATCGTGATCGAAGGCGAAGGCTGTGAGTTCGAGTTTGACGGTGAAGATACCCTCCTTCTCGATACTGTAGGTCTTGGTCTTGAGGGTCTCGTTGAAGACGATATGATCGAGTTTGACAGACAGTAATTTTATGTATAACAAAAACCTCCCGATTTACGGGAGGTTTTGCTATTGACAAATACATCTTCAAAGTATATAATTAACTTGTTAAGTTTACAGAAAGGAGATAAAGATTATGCTGTCCGTTTGGTCCATTTTTTTGATGTTTTTCCCCTTTTTGAGATTTTTCTTTAATTTTTGATGTTTTTTGTTGCCGTCAGGAACGCAAAATTATACGAGTCCAAACAAGTTGCTGTAAATAACCTGTGAACCTCTCGAAATTTCGGGAGGTTTTTTCTGTAATCTGTAGACAAGAAGAAGATATTATGGTAAAATATCTTTATATGTATTTATAAGAGCATTTTTAAGAGGTAGAATCCAATGAGTGAAAAGAAAACTATAATTCCCGAAGGATATAAGCCGCGTCTGAGCATTTATGATACTCAGTGCGCTATTGATTTTATAAAAAGAACTTTCAGCCGCAATCTCAGAGGTGCGCTTGCCCTGAGACGAGTTTCTGCGCCCCTTTTCGTTCTCGAGGCATCGGGACTTAATGACAACCTCAGCGGTGTTGAGCGTCCCGTTGAGTTTGATATTCCCTCTGTTGGAGCCAACGCTCAGATCGTTCATTCACTTGCAAAGTGGAAGCGTCTTGCACTTGCCCGTTACGGTTTTCCCATCGGAGTGGGGCTTTACACAGATATGAATGCCGTACGTCGTGACGAAGATCTTGACAACATCCACTCCATCTATGTTGACCAGTGGGATTGGGAGAAGGTAATCTCACGTGACCAGAGATGCCGCAATTATCTTGAGGATACCGTACGTCGAATTGTCGGTGCACTTTGCGACACCAATGAAGCTGTAATTGACGAATTCCCCACACTTAACTGCAAAATTGACAGGGAAGTGACTTTTGTCACGTCACAGGAACTCGAGGATATGTATCCCGATTTGACCGGACACGAGAGAGAGGACGCTTTCGTTAAAGAGCACGGTACTACGTTTATCATGAAAATCGGCGGCAAGCTGAAGAGCGGTAAGCCTCACGACAACCGCGCTCCCGACTACGACGACTGGGAGCTTAACGGCGATATTATGGTTTGGAACGAGGTTCTCGGCAGATCATTTGAGATCTCGTCAATGGGTATCCGTGTTGATGCCGAGTCTCTTGAGAGACAGCTTGAGATTGCAGGCTGTCCCGAAAGACGTGAGATGGAGTTCCACAGACTTCTTCTTGAAGGCAAGCTTCCTCTTACAATGGGCGGCGGTATCGGTCAGTCCAGAATCTGTATGCTCATGATGCAGACAGCCCACATCGGTGAGGTTCAGGCATCCGTTTGGGATGACGAAACAAAGAAGCTCTGCGAAGACGCGGGAATTATTCTGCTGTAAGAAGTGAATAGTAAATAGTAAAGCACCGTATTTTCATTGTGGAAATACGGTGCTTGGTTTTTTTATAGTAGAGCGCTGAATAAATTATTATTATGTGTTTATTAAAGGGAAATCATGTATTATTAGATTGATTACAAGTTTAATATAACGATATATGATTATCAAAATCGGATTAAATATATTTTGAATTGTTAAATGTCCGTATATTGATAAATAAGGGATCAGTATGTAAGTATAGAAATTATATAGATTTTTGTGAGAGACAGGAGTGATAGGGAAATTGGTAAACATCATAATATACACTTATTGTATGTAGACTTATAGTGTGCGGTAACGTATAATGTAAATAAGATGTTAGGTGGTGATTTACATGGACATTATTGAAGTTTTTGGCTCTAATGTAAGAAAATATAGAACTGAAAAAGGAATATCGCAAGAAAAATTTGCCGAACTGTGTGGATTACATCGAACATATATAAGTGATATAGAGTGTTTTCGACGAAGTATTTCACTCGGTAATATTCAAAAGATTGCAGATGCATTGGAGATTGCTACTTTTGAACTCTTTATTGAAAAATAACTGTTTTTGTGCTTGACTATGAAAGGAATAACTAAAGCTTTTTTAGGAGGAAATTATGGATTTTTTAATCAATAGTTTTTATGAGAAAATGACTGGTGTTAATTTTGAAACCTTTGGTATTTTAGATTCAACTAACCTTATTCATACATTGGGAACAGATTCAAAAATTATTGGACGTATTTTTGAGATGATAGTACAACCAGTACTTGAAGAAATTGCTGATGAAAATGGTTATTGTTTAAAGACCCCTGACTCACAGACTGTATACCCCGATTTTGTTATGATGAAAAGTGAAGATTCTAAAGCAAAGATTGCTATTGACGTAAAGACAACTTACATAACTTCCGATAACTCAACAATAAAATTTACGCTAGGGTCGTTTGGGTCATACATGCGAAACAATACAAAAAATATCGAGTATAGGTATACTGATTATACCAAACACTATGTTATTGGTTTCGTTTACAAACGTAACGATCATGCACAGGAGAGTCGTGTTTATAAATATGAGGATCGTAACAAAATTGCTTTTCCATACTATGATGTTAAATACTTTATGGTTGAAAAATTTAAGATTGCAGGCGATAAGCCTGGGTCTGGTAACACAGAAAATATTGGTTCTTTTCCTGTAAAGACTTTTCTTGACCTCAAAAATGGTTGTGGTCCATTTAGTGAATTAGGACAAGATGTTTTTGATATTTATTGGAAATATTATCCAAAATACAGAGCTGCTAATAAAGAATATACTTCTTTGTCAGAGTTTTTAAAGTGGTTACCAAAGCGTATTGATTCTATAGAGTTGTTACATTCATTTGACAAAAAAGCTGTTTTGGATAGTGTTGGCAGATATATAGCAAAACACAGGTGCTAATAAAAAAGTGTGAGCAAATTTAACTAATTTGCTCACACTTTTTAAATTAAACTCTTTTAATTGCTAAAACTTCTATCATTGGATGCCTATTGTTTTCTTTAGCTCCGATATGGTAAAAATGGTTGTGTTCAAACCAAGTAAAATCGGACCAATGATCGTACAGATGATTGTTTCGGCGAAACTCGTTTTCTTTCCACATTGACAAACATACATTTGCAGACGTTTTGTGCGCATATTCGGCTAATAGTATAGCTTCTTCTTCTGGCCATTCTCCGACATAAGAGGTGTCCCTGCCAATGTATGGGGGGTCTAAATAAATGTAATCATTTTCGGTAGCATTATCAAACGCTTCTTGCCAAGGACAACATTTAAAAGTCCAATCTTTTCCTTTTAATACCTGCATGAATGAATCAACCTGGTTGCAAATTTTCGTAATATATGCTTTAGAAAATCTATTAGGTTTCTGACAGAATGGAACATTGAATTCTCCTTTACGATTAAATCTAATCATTCCATTGAAATCAGATCGATTTAGAAAAAGAAAATATAAGGGATCTCCATTGAGATTAAATTGATTTCTCATCTCAATATAATACTTGTTTCCAAACTGTTCCAATTTCTTTCCGTGATACTCTAAGAAAGCTCGAACAACGGAAGCGGTATAAAGTCCATTTTGAATTCCTTGATAGAAAGATATTATATATTGATTTTTATCTGTTAATAAAGCTTTTGGTGGGTTAAGGTTTAATGCAACAACACCAGTTCCAACAAAAGGTTCTATCCATATGCCATCATTAGATGGCTTTATATGTTCCGCAATAAACGGTACAATTTTGGTTTTTATCCCTTGACATTTTATGGGAGGAATAATTACTTTGTTTATATCCATGATTATGTTTATCAAAGTGAATTTCTTTCACTTTCTACTCGTTTATCTAAATTAATTAACTTGATTCTTACTACTGTCCGTATCCGGCGGTACGTCCAGCTTATGCGGCACGGGACGGCCGTTCTTTTTTCTCTGTCTGACACATTCCGTGAGCAGATACTCTATCTGTCCGTTGACGCTTCTGAAATCGTCTTCAGCCCATGCTGCGATAGCGTCGTATAGTTTTGCGGAAAGTCTCAGCGGTACTTGCTTCTTCTCTGCCATATCAGTAAAGAGAACCGGAATTTACGACGGGCTGAGCATCGTGGTTTCCGCAGAGAACAACGAGAAGATTTGATACCATAGCCGCCTTACGCTCCTCGTCAAGATCAACGATGCTCTTTTCGTTGAGTCTTTCGAGAGCCATTTCAACCATACCTACAGCGCCGTCAACGATCATCTTACGTGCATCGATGATGGCAGATGCCTGCTGTCTCTGGAGCATTACTGCCGCGATTTCTGGAGCATATGCAAGATATGTAATGCGAGCTTCAACGATCTCAAGTCCCGCTTCCGCAACCTTGGTCTGAATCTCGTTTCTTATTCTTTCAGCAACGACTTCGCTTGAGCCGCGAAGACTGCCTTCGTCAGCGACTCCGTCACCCGTTGTGTCTACGTTAGGAGCCACGTCGTAGGGGTAGATACGTACGATATTACGCAGCGCGCTGTCACACTGGAGTGAAAGATACTCTTTGTAGTTGTCTACATTGAACACAGCCTTGGCGGTGTCAACTACCTTCCAGGTTACAGCGATTCCGATCTCAATCGGGTTGCCGAGACAGTCGTTGATCTTCTGACGGCTGTTGCTGAGAGTCATGATCTTGAGAGAAATCTTTTTGTCAATAATCTCTGCCTGCTTAGCGCCTGCTGAAAGCACGATGGGAGACTTGTGCTGTGACCCGTCTACGTCTCCGCTCTGACCGAGCTTTGTTTTTGCCGCAGGATTAACGGCTACGGAGAAGGGATTTACAAAGTAGAAACCGTCGTTC
Organism: Eubacteriales bacterium; assembly: GCA_045638405.1. Taxonomy (GTDB): domain Bacteria; phylum Bacillota; class Clostridia; order Oscillospirales; family CAG-272; genus RUG11130. The sequence goes on from JAZUBG010000032.1 coordinate 16,347, forward strand.
TTGAGAGTGCCAACGTACTTACCGAAAAGGGTGAGAACGAGAGCTTCCTGAGGCTTGAGCACCTTTAGACCGAGATAGGGTATCCAGCCGATGCAGATCCATATGATGCCAAGCACTGCAATTGCAACGTCAACACCGTGAGGCATAACATTAAGGTCACCGTCCATGTTAAGTCCACCGATAATCAGTACAGCAAAAGCTAATATGTAAAGAATCGTGGTCAGAATAAGAGCAACCATTCCGTTTCTTTTTGAGTTCAAAATTTTTTCCTGCATAAATAAATTACCTTTCTTTAATAGAATTCAGATATTCATCTGATATCATAATAATATCATACATAACGAGGCTTGTCAATATAATTATTAAAAAACAAAATAACTTCAGGAAAACCATTGACAAATGCGATCTCACATGATATGATATAGGTGTTATATGTAGGGTATAACACCTATAATGCGATCGTAATACTTGTATACAAGAATTTAAGGAGGCGGATGAATGTTTCAGATAGATCCAATGTCGAGAACACCCATCTATGAACAGATAATCGAACAGACGGAGAAGTTTATTCTCACGGGCGCGATCAACCCGGGAGATCAGATTCCTTCCGTCAGAAGCGTATCCGTACAGCTCTCCGTGAATCCCGTAACCATACTCAAAGCGTACACCGACCTCAGTAACAGGGAACTTGTAAAGTCCGTACCCGGAAGAGGATATTTCGTGTGTAATGACGCCAAAGAAAAGCTGAGTGAGGGCAAAGCTGAGCTCCTCGGGGAAGTTTCCTTTCTTGCGTCCGAGCTGGCTCTTGCGGGAATTCCCATGGAGACAGTAATAAAGAAGATTGAAGAAGCATACGGTAAATGTATCAGAAAGGAAGATGACAGATGATAGTTGCCGAAAACTTAACTAAGAAATTTGACGATTTCACAGCCCTTGACAGCATTTCCTGTACCATCAACGACGGTTGTATATACGGAATGGTAGGCTCAAACGGCGCGGGTAAATCTACGTTCTTAAGAATCATAACCGGAGTATATAAAGCTGACGGCGGTTGCGTTACTCTTGACGGTCAGCCGGTTTGGGACAATCCCGCGGTAAAAAAGCGTATCGCGTACGTTCCCGATGAGCTTTATTTTCTCCCCGGAGCATCCATGAACCGCATGGCTGAACTGTACCGACACAATTTCGACACCTTTGACAGAGACCGATTCCTCTCTCTTGCAAACACATTCGGACTTAACGTTAAAAAGTCAGTTTCCACCTTCTCAAAGGGTATGAAACGTCAGGCGGCGACCATTCTCGCGCTCGCAACAAGACCCGATTACATTTTCTTTGACGAAACATTTGACGGACTTGATCCTATCATGCGTAATTACGTCAAGTCTATCATCTGTCAGGACGTTATCGACCGCGGTGCTACTGCAGTTATAACCTCTCACTCACTTCGTGAGCTTGAGGACACCTGCGACCAGCTTGCGCTTCTTCACAAGGGTGGACTCGTTCTGCAGAGCGATATTCAGAATCTGAAAACTGCGCAGTTTAAGGTGCAGATCGCTTTCGGTGAAGACTACAACCGCGAAAAGTTCGAGAATATCGAAGGTATGCAGATACTTCACTTTACAAAGCACGGAAGTGTTACAAACATGATCGTAAAAGGCGACAGGGAATTTATCTGTGCGGCTCTTAAGGAGCTTCATCCTCTCATACTTGACGTTCTTCCCCTTACCCTTGAAGAGGTATTCACCTACGAAATGGAAGCCCTTGGCTATTCCTTTGAACTTAACTGAAAGGAGAGAGAACAATGACAAATAACTTAACAACTAAAAGAAAAAAAGAATTTTTTAGCCTTGGTTTATATATCGAAGCTATCAAACGTATCAGACTTCCGGGTATAATCCTTTCAGTGATTCTCTCCCTTGAAGCTATTCTTATTCCGTTAGGGCTTGAGATCGGATACGTTATGAACAAGCATATGTACGGAGCAGAGATATTCGGTGATAATTACACTCCCGAAGTACTCAGCGGAGCCGAGCTTCACGTGCTCCTTTTCCTTGTGGCGGTAATAGGCGCGCCCGTGTTTACCTGGATGCTCTTCTCCTTCCTCAATAAAAGAAACGCTTCGGACTATTACCACTCACTTCCTCATACGAGACTGTCGCTTTATGTAAGTAACGTGGCTGCTCTCGTTACGTGGCTCGGTGGAATCATCCTTGTAACAAGCGGACTGTCACGTTTTACAGCGGCTCTGTTTCCGAAGGTAATAAGCGTTGAAGCGGGAACGTATTTTCCCTATATGGTGGGATGCTTTGCACTGTCACTGCTTATCGCGGCGTGCATTATTATCGGTAAAAGTATCACGGGAACGGTGTTCTCGAACCTCGTTATAATCGCACTGATAATGGTATTCCCCAGATTCATTATGGCTATTATAACGAGTGGAGTTACAGCGAAGTTACCCATTATCCCCGTGGATTACGTGAACTTTTTCCTCTCACCGAGACTGAATATCTTAACGGGAATGCTGACGCAGGCGGCAGATATGTACTACGTCGAATCCCCCTGCATTTTTGAGGTTGCGTCTCAAATATATACAGCTATTCTTGCTATTTGCTACTTTGCTGTAGGAGCTGTACTGTTTTGCAGAAGAAAGAGCGAAAGCGCTGAGAGATCAGCTCCAAGTAAGCGTATGCAGGCTGTGTACCGTATAATTCTCGCTTTTGCGGTAAGCGTACCCTTCTGCTACGTTATCTTCGGACTTGAAAACGACCCCGTAAGCGAATTTTTCCTGGTGGGCCTTCTTGTTGTTCTCTCTGCCCTCACGTACTTTATATATGAAATACTGACAACGAGAAAATGGAAGAACCTTGTTACTGCCATCCCCGGGTTCTTTATTGTATTGCTTCTCGATGTGCTTTTCTTCGGTACAATGTACGGTATAACCGCCATTGAAAGTGCATTCCGTCCCGAAGCAGGTGACATTGAATACGTTCAGCTTGTTGGAAATAATTACAGTCATGAAGGTATCGGTATGGACTTCAGGGCTTATGTTGAAGATGAAACTTCAAAGATGAAGATAACCGACAAGGATGCGGTGAAGACAGTTGCGGAGTGTCTTGACGAGACTTTTGAGTTTTATGAAAAACATGGCAGCATCGACGATTGGTACAGCTACAATCATAACGGAGGTTACGTTGATAAGGAAGAACAAGCAGCGGTTTGCACTTTCAAGATCAGAACCAAGGGTGGTATTACAAAATACCGTAATGTCAGACTGTACAGTGAGGACTTGACTGTTGTCAGAGAATCTCTTAAGAAGCTTCACGGTTACACCGAAACATGGACGTCACTTCCCACACCTCACAGAGGAACGCTGACCATGGACGGCGGAGCTTTTGAAATCACAAACGCTCAGGCTGAGAAAATATTTGAAGTGTTCCGCCGTGAGCTTGTGAGTGTTGATTTCGATAAGTGGGTGGAATTTAACATGGGATACGGCCCCACCTTCGCTTGGTTTCACTATCAGACAGACGACATTTACCTTACAGTACCCGTCAGCGCAGAGCTTTTCCCAAAAACTGCCGATATGATACTGAAGTATGCTAAGGTAAACTCCGATGAGATATTCAAGGAAATAAAAGAAGCTTACGAAAGTTACGAAAACTCACACGTTCAGTATGCGGAGCTTCTGGTGTACGAAAACGGTAGCTACATCTACTACGGAACAAATAACTCGTTTTACGATGAAGACAGAACCGAACTTGTGATGAATAGCCGTGACGACAACAAGTTTGAACTTGGTGACACTTTCATGAGGGTAGAGATTGAGTTCTACGACGAAACCGCAGATGAAAAAGGCGATATGGAATATCTGTCATGTGTGATTAAGGTGAGTGAAGAGTCGAGAGAGTGGCTTTCCGAGTTCTACGAAGGTGCATTCAAAGACTGACAAACGATAACCTACACCCGCTTTTCTGAAAAGGGAAGCGGGTGCTTTTTTGAATGTTGACAGATATGTATGGGACGGCATCGATCTTTGACGGTATTCTTTGAAATAAAACGTAAATAGGTGTGAAAATTCACACCTATATTCACACATTAAGTTGACAACTTAACATATATGGTGTAAAATAATTGTGTGTGAGTATGTGTCGAAGTATTGTTTGAAAGGCGGTGGCGCTTTGCATAAGGAACGCAGAGAAACGATAAAATCTCTACTTTCTTCAAGAGATTTCGTGTCTCTTAAGGAACTTTGTGAGATGTTTCCGGATGTGTCCGAAATGACGCTCCGCCGAGATATCGAATATTTCGAAAAAAGAAACGCCGCCGTGAAAATGCGCGGTGGTTGCAAAAGTCTCATATTTGATGCCGACACGGGAACGGGTCGTATGACCGGAAGGATGACGGAGAATTTAGCCGCAAAGCGTGCTATTGCATCCAAAGCTATCGAATTTCTTGAAACGGGCAGATCCGTTTTCATCGATTCGGGAAGCACCATGTCCACTTTCAGTGATATGATACCCGAAAGGCGTTATTCCATTACCACTACGGACCCGCGTGTTGCACTGAAGCTTTGCCGAAGTACACCGTCTGCGGTGAATATGGTGGGTGGAAGGCTTGAAGGCGATAACCTGACGGTTACGGGACTTCAGGCGACACGTTTTCTCAGCGACATCAATATCGACATAGCATTTCTCACTCCCACGGGATTCAGTTTCGACGACGGTTTTACCGTTGCCAGCTTCAACGAATGTGAACTGAAGCGTATCGTCGTGGAAAAAGCCAAGACTGTTATAATGCTGATGGACTCGTCGAAATGTAACAGAGCTTTGCCTTATACCTTTTGCGGTATAACGGGGGCGGATATTATCATCACCGATTCCGCTATCCCGCGTGAGCTTGTTAAAAACGTTACGGCGCAGGGCGTCAGAGTTATCATAGCAGACCAAATTAAGTAATTATTTTTCTTGAAAGGATATAACCATGGCTAATTTTGTCATCATGCCCCGTCAGGGTCAGAGTGTTGAGAGTTGTATCATTACAACCTGGCACAAGAAGGTCGGAGATGAGGTTAAGGAAGGCGACGTTCTCTTCTCTTATGAGACGGACAAGTCCGCTTTCGACGAACCCTCCCAGTTCTCCGGTGTTATTCTCCATTCTTTCGCAGAGGAAGGCGACGTTGTAGACTGCCTTAAGCCCGTATGCATCGTAGGTGTGGCAGGCGAAGACGTTTCCGCTCTTATCGCAGAGGCAGGCGGGGAGGCCGCTGAAGCTCCTGCAGAGGCTCCCGCTGAGGCGGCAGCAGAGGCAGCTCCCGAAGTAAAGGCAGATGCTCCCGTAACCACTAAGGTTGAGGGCGATATTATCAGAATCTCTCCCAGAGCAAAGAATCTTGCTCTTAAGACCGGAGTAGATATGACCAAGGTTGCTCCCACAGGCCCTCACGGCAGAATCATCGAGCGCGATATAAATGCGGCTCTTGATGCAGGCTACGTTGCAACAACTCAGAAGGTTGAGGACTTCCTTGCAGGTAAGATCACAACAGTAGAAGAGGTTGCAGAGGCAGCTCCCGCACCCGTAGCGGCTCCCGTTGCAGCTCCCGTAGACGACTTCAGGGCATACACTGAAACTCCATTCAGCAATGTTCGTAAGGTTATTGCAAAGGCTATGCACGCTTCTCTCTCCGAGATGGCACAGCTTACACTCAACTCCTCCTTCGATGCTACAAGCCTTCTTAACTACAGAAAGCTTCTCAAGGATAAGGGTGAGGCAATGGGTCTTTCCAAGGTTACCATCAACGATATGGTGCTTTATGCAGTTTCCCGTGTTCTTCCTAATTACCCCGAGATCAACGCTAACGTTGTAGACAACACCTTCAGAAAGTTTGCTCACGCAAACATCGGTATGGCTGTTGACACAGACCGCGGACTTCTCGTTCCCGTTATCTTCGGCTCCGACACACTTTCTCTCGCTGAGATCTCTCAGAAGACAAAGGCTCTCGCAGGTAGTGCAAGAGAGGGTACACTTTCTCCCGACGATATGAACGGCGGAAGCTTCACAGTTTCTAACCTCGGTTCCATGGGCGTTGAAAGCTTCACTCCCGTTATCAATCCTCCTCAGACAGCGATCCTCGGCGTATGCTGCACAACAAATCGCCTGAAGGCTGACGGAAGCGTATATCCCGCTATGGGTCTCTCCCTCACATTCGACCACAGAGCAGTTGACGGTGCACCCGCGGCTAAGTTCTTAAAGGAACTCTGCACAGCACTTGAAAACTTTGAGCTTCTTCTCGCTAAGTAATAGAAAAGAGGTAGAAAAAATGTACGATCTTATAGTAATCGGCGGCGGTCCCGGTGGATATAATGCTGCTGAAAGAGCCGCTCACAGCGGTATGAAAACACTTCTTTTTGAGGAAAGAGCTCTCGGCGGTGTATGCCTTAACGAGGGATGCATCCCCACAAAGACTCTTCTTTACTCAGCAAAGATCTACGACTACGCAAAGCACGGTGATAAGTACGGTGTTACCGTAGAGGGCGCCAAGCTCGACCATGCTAAGGTAGTTGAGAGAAAGAATAAAGTTGTTAAGACTCTCGTTTCCGGTATCGGCGGAAAGATGAAGGGTGCAGGCGTTACCGTTGTAAACGGTACTGCAAAGATCGCAGGCAAGGGCGCTGACGGTTTCACCGTTGAGTGTGGCGGCGAAAAGTACACTGCAAAGAAGCTTCTCATCTGCTCCGGCTCTGAGGCTGTGGTTCCCCCTATTCCCGGTCTCCGCGAGGCAGTTGGTACAGGTCTCGCAGTTACAAACAGAGAGGTTCTTGATATCACCAAGCTTCCCGGTGAGGTTGCTGTTATCGGCGGCGGCGTAATCGGACTTGAGATGGCATCCTACTTCAACTCCGTAGGGTGCAAGGTTTCCGTAATCGAGATGTTCGACAAGATCGCAGGCCCCACAGACGCTGAGATCTCCAAGAACCTTCAGAACAACTACGCAAAGCGCGGTGTAAACTTTATTCTCGGTGCAAAGGTTGTTAAAGTAACAGACAACGGCGGCAAGGGCGTTGTTGAATACGAAAAGGACGGTAAGGTAGAAGGTGTAAATGCTGACCTTATCCTCGTTTCCACAGGCCGTCGTGCAAGAACACAGGGGCTCGGACTTGAGGAGATCGGCGTTCAGCTTAACCGCGGCGCTATCGTTACCGATGAGTCCTGCCGTACCTCCGTTCCCGGTATCTGGGCGGCAGGTGACGTAAACGGAAAGCTTATGCTCGCTCACACCGCTTACCGCGAGGGTGAGGTTGCAGTTTCCGATATGCTCGGCATCAAGGACAGAGTTGACTACCGTTCAATTCCTTCTGTAATTTATACAAATCCCGAAGTTGGTACTGTTGGTGAGACTCTCGCTTCCGCTAAGGCAGCAGGAATTGATGCTGAAGAGCACACCATCAGCCTCCGCTACAGCGGCAGATATATCGCTGAGAACGAGGGCGGCGACGGCATTGTTAAGATCGTCGTTGACAAGGCTCACAGCACTATCATCGGTATCCACATGATCGGCAGCTACGCTTCCGAGATCATCTACGGTGCGGCAATGATGGTTGCACGTGAGATGAGAGCTAAGGACGTAACAAAGATCGTGTTCCCACATCCCAGCGTATGCGAAGTCATCCGCGAAGAGATGTTTTCTATCAAGTAATTAATTATTAAAGGAGATATATAACTATGCCTAAGAGTCAATTTATCAGCCCCGAGATCGCCTTCGAGCGTGGCTTTGCTAATTTTGACAGCATTCCTCTCTGTACTTATAACAAGACACTTGCAGAGGAAAAGAAGATCTACTCCAAGGATGACTTCCTCAGAATCTACCACGATATGAGAACTATCCGTGAGTTTGAGTCCATGCTTAACGACATCAAGGTTAAGAGCGAATACAACGGCGTTAAGTACAACAACCCCGGTCCTGCTCACCTTTCCATCGGTCAGGAGGCTTCCGCTGTAGGTCAGGCTTACTGCCTCGACATCAACGACTTTACATTCGGCTCTCACAGAAGCCACGGTGAGATCATCGCTAAGGGTCTTTCCTCCATCAACAAGCTTGATGACAAGGAGCTTTACGACATCATGCGTGAGTTCCTCGACGGTACTATCCTTAACGTAGTTGAGAAGGAATGTAAGACCACTGATATTAAGGAGCTTGCTAAGGACTTCCTTCTTTACGGTGCTCTTGCTGAGATCTTCGCTCGTACCACAGGCTTCAACCGCGGTCTCGGCGGATCCATGCACGCATTCTTCATTCCCTTCGGTATTTTCCCCAACAACGCTATCGTAGGCGGCGCGGCTCCCGTAGCTCTCGGTGCTGCTCTTTATAAGAGAAGTAACCACAAGAGTGGTATCGTTATCGCTAACTCCGGTGACGGTGCTTGCGGTCGTGGTCCCGTTCTCGAAAGCTTCAACTTCTCCTCTATGGACCAGATCACAAAGCTCTGGGGCATGGAAGGCAAGTATCCTAACGGCGGTATGCCCATCCTCTTCAACGTATTCAACAACTTCTACGGCATGGGCGGTCAGACCAAGGGTGAGACCATGGGTTATGACGTTCCCGCACGTCTTGCAGCAGGCTTCAACCCCTCTCAGCTTCACGCAGAGAAGGTAAACGGCTATGATCCTCTCGCAGTAATCGACGCTACAACACGTAAGAAGGAGCTTCTCGTAAACGGTTCCGGTCCCGCATTCCTCGAGGTTGCTACCTACCGTGTATCCGGTCACTCTCCCTCTGACTCATCCACATATCGTACACAGGAAGAGATCGAGATGTGGAAGGCTGCTGACCCGATCCTCGCATACCGTAACAAGATGATCGAGGGCGGTATCGCAACAGCTGCTGAGTTCGATGCTATCGACGATGCTGTAATCGCACGTACAACAAAGATCATCAAGCTTGCTATCAACGACGAGCTCTCTCCCAGAATGGACCTCGACAAGCAGCCTGACATGATCTCCTCCATCATGTTCTCTAACCAGCACGTTAAGTCCATGGATCCCACACGTGAGCCCGAGGTTCTCATGCCCAAGGAAGAGAACCCCAGAGTTAAGCAGCTTGCTACAAAGGCACGCTTTGCATTCGACGAGAACGGTAAGGCTGTTCCCAAGATGAAGCTCTTCGGTCTCCGCGACGGTCTCTTTGAGGCTATCCTTGACAAGTTCTACGAAGACCCCACCACCATTGCTTACGGTGAAGACAACCGTGACTGGGGCGGCGCATTCGCAGTATACCGCGGTCTTACAGAGGCTCTGCCTTACCACCGCTTCTTCAACGCTCCCATTTCCGAGTCTGCAATCGTTGGCTCCGCTGTAGGTTACGCTATGGCAGGCGGTCGTGCTATCGTTGAGCTCATGTACGCTGACTTTATCGGCTGTGCAGGTGACGAGATCTTAAGTCGGATCGTAGCCA
>JAZUBG010000033.1:0-4849 GCA_045638405.1 Eubacteriales bacterium
AGATCGACGACATCGGTTGGCTTGAAGTAAACGTCAGCTGTCCCAACGTTCACGGCGGTGGTATGAGCTTCGGCACATCTCCCGAGGCGGCTGCCGAGGTAACAAAGGCTGTAAAGAGCGTTACAACAAAGCCCGTTATCATTAAGCTTTCACCCAACGTAACAGACATCACCTCTATCGCTAAGGCTTGCGAGGCGGCAGGTGCCGACGGAATCAGCCTTATCAACACTCTTCTCGGCATGAGGATCGACCTTAAGAAGAAGGCTCCCGTTATAGCTAACAAAATGGGCGGGTTCTCCGGTCCAGCTATCTTCCCCGTTGCCGTAAGAATGGTATATCAGGTGTCTCACGCAGTTGATATTCCCGTTGTGGGCATGGGCGGCGTTTCCTCCGCAGAGGATGTAATTGAAATGATGATGGCAGGAGCTACCGCTGTTGAAGTAGGTGCCGCAAATCTCATCGACCCCTTCGCGTGCCGTGATATTATCGCTGACCTTCCCCGTGTAATGGAAAAGTACGGCATCGAAAACCTCTCCGACATCATCGGCGCGGTGAAATAACCACCACGATGCGAAGGAGGATTCCATATCCTCCCGCGGTAAACGAAATAAAAAAACAATGTAGGGACCGGCGTCATTGCTTGCGCTGCAAGCAGTACGGTCCTCCCACACATAACAAACAACACCTAAAAGGAGAATATATATTATGGGAAGAGACGTAATCGTAGCTTGCGACTTTGCAAGTGCAGAAGATGTATTTAAGTTTCTTGATAAGTTCGAAGGCAGAAAGCCTTTTGTAAAGATCGGTATGGAGCTTTTCTATGCCGAAGGTCCCGAAATCGTGCGCGAGATCAAGCGCCGCGGTCACAAGATCTTCCTTGACCTCAAGCTTCACGATATTCCCAACACTGTAAAGAAGTCTATGGCGGTACTTTCACGCCTTGATGTAGATATGACAAACCTCCATGCAGGCGGCACAGTTCGCATGATGGAAGCCGCGCTTGAGGGTCGCACACGTCCCGACGGCACACGTCCCATTCTCATCGCTGTTACTCAGCTTACATCCACCGATCAGGAAGCAATGAGTGCTGACCTTCTCATCAACGAGCCTATCGACAAGGTAGTTATGCACTATGCGGCTAACGCAAAGAAAGCCGGTCTTGACGGTGTTGTTTGCTCTCCCCTTGAGGCAGGCAAGGTTCACGAGACCTGCGGTGACGGCTTTGTAACCGTAACTCCCGGTGTAAGATTCGCTGATGGCGACATCGGTGACCAGAAGAGAGTTATGACTCCCGCTGAAGCTAAGAAGATCGGTTCCGACTACATCGTAGTGGGCAGACCCATCACAGCAGCGGCAGACCCCGTTGCGGCATACGAGAGATGTGTCGCTGAATTTGTTGACTGATCAAACTTGATTAGTCACAAAGGAGGTTGATCGTATGAAATACACCTATCTTGACAAAAAGTTTGAGTTTTCTCCCATAGCTAAAAAAGCTCTTGAAGATTCTCTCATGTTCTTCCACGGTTGGGATGACAGAGAGGAAACCTTTACCGGTCCTTTGTTTGACGGAAAGACACCTTTCCTTGATGTATTCGAGGAAATGCCAGACGCTCCCTACTCCGAGTGTCTCGCTCATGCAATTGTCAGAAGCTGGACAACCTCTGAGATAACTGTGTGCCCTTATGAAATCCTTGTCGGTAATTACAGACCCGACAGGCGTCTTACGGAACACTATTCCTTCGGCATTGAGGATTGGGAAGACCTTGTTGAATATCGCGGCGGTGAAAAATACGCCGAAATGAAGGAGTCCATTGACAAAAGAATCGACTCTCTCCGCGACAGATTATGGCCCGCTACGATGGAAGTGATGCACGAGGAAGGCGATCGCATCCTCGGTAAAGAGGTCTATCGCAAGGGTTGGGAGGCAGGACTTGGTGGCTGTGGAGGTTATCAGGGACATACTGTACCCGGTTATCCTACCCTTCTCCGTTACGGCATTGACGGACTCCTTGACAGACTTAATTCCTACGCATATAACACGACAGATCCCGAAAAGCTTGAGTTCTACAAGGCTCAAAGGATCATACTTGAAGGACTTTCCTCTTTTGCCGTTCTCCACGCAGAAAAGGCAGATGAGCTTGCCATGTCCGAAGAAGACGCATGGCAGAAGGAAAGATACCTGCTTATCGCATCAAATTGCCGCAAGGTTGCCCACGATGCTCCAGAGAACCTCCTTGAAGCGACACAGCTCATGTGGTTCTTCGGTCTGTGGGACTGGGTTGACTGCTTCGGCAGACTTGACCAAACTCTGTTCCCTTACTATAACGAAAGCAGTGACGAGCAGGTAAGCCGCGAGGACATCATGTGTGATTTCCTCACAAAGATCCGCCGTCACGGAAGTCACAATATAACTCTCGGCGGTGTTCTGCCGAGAAACGGCAAGGATGCTTCAAACGAGCTGACATACCTTATACTTCAAATTCTTCGTACCGCACACGACGTGCATCCGAGAATCTCTCTCAGAATTCACGACGAATCTCCCGCAGAGCTCCTTGATCTTCTTGTTAAGATGTGGAGCGAGGGAATGAGTGATCCCACCATCGTCAGCGACACTTTGGTTATCGACGGTCTCCGCCGCTACGGTGTGTCCCTTGAAGATGCAAGAGACTACACCATGCTCGGCTGTCAGGAGATCGAGATCCCCGGAAAAAGCAACTTCGGCTGCGAGGACGGAACCTTTAACCTTGCAAAAACATTTGAATACGCCCTATACAACGGCGTTGACGTAAAAACGGGTATTCAGGTAGGGCTTACAACGGGAAATCTTCCCGATTACGGCTCTGTAGAGGAGCTTTGGGAAGCTTTTGTAAAGCAGGTACGTCACGTAACGCCTACGTTCCTCCATCTTTGTGACGTGGGTCAGACTGTGAGAGACAAGAATCTTGCAAAGCTTGTCAAATCCGTTATCACCGATGACTGTACTCAAAGAGGCATAAATCAGGATGCAGGCGGAGCAAAGTATAACTACGGTGTAATTGAGACAGCAGGTCTTGCAGTTATCGCAGACTCATTTGCGGCACTTGAAACCGTTGTATTCCGCGATAAAAAGGTTACACTCACTGAGCTTTTTGAAGCTATGAAGGTGAACTACGAGGGATATGACGAGCTGAGAAAAATCATGCTCGATGCTCCCAAGTTCGGAAACGACATTGACCTCGTTGATAAATGGGCAACACGTACCCTTGAGATGTTCTGGGGTGAACTTGGAAAGTACCGCTCCGTACGCGGCGGCGCGTACATGGGTGCCTGCTCCCTTCAGGGCGGCGGCAGACTCTACGGCAGTCTGACCTGGGCGCTTCCCGACGGTCACAGGCTCGGTGACCCTATCGGAAACACCATCGGTCCGAGAACGGGTGCAGATAAATCGGGACTTACCGCGATGCTTAACTCAATAATGAAGCTGCCCCTTCACCTTGGTCTCGGTGGTACTACGGTAAACACCCGTATTCCCATCACTGCTACCGCGAGCGAGGAGCAGAGAGCAAAGATCGCCGGAGTTGTCCGTACATATATGAAGCATGGCGGACAGATGGCACAGATAACCACGGCTACTCTCGAGGACCTCATCGACGCACAGAAGCATCCACACGATCACTTTGACCTTATCGTCAGAGTCGGTGGCTTCAGCAACCGTTTCATTGAGCTTATCCCCGATTCCCAAAACGAGATGATCGCTCGTTTTGCCGACGAAGCGGGTAATTAAACATATAAATAATACTGTAAAGAGGAGAAATATAAATGGAAAGCTACAAGAGAGAATTTATTGAATTTCTTCAGAGTGCGAACGTTCTGAAGTTCGGTGACTTCACCGCCAAGAGCGGCAGAAAGATCCCCTATTTCATCAACGCCGGTGAAATCAAGACCGGTGACCAGATCTGCCGTCTCGGTGAGTTCTATGCTAAGGCCTACACCGAAAAATTCGGTGATAAAAAGTGTGTTCTTTACGGCCCCGCTTACAAGGGTATTCCGATCGCAGTTTCCGCTGCAGGCGCACTTTCAAGAGTAGGTATCGACGTTCCCTTCTTCTTCAACCGTAAGGAAGCAAAGGACCACGGTGAAGGCGGTGTATTCGTAGGATACGTTCCGAAGGCAGGCGAAGAGGTTGTTATCGTTGAGGACGTTATCACCGCAGGTACCGCTATCCGCGAGAGCATGGAGATCCTCGCTCCCCTCACTGACGTAAAGGTAGCTGCTACTTTCGTTATGGTTGACCGTAAGGAAAAGGGTAAGACAGACAAGAGCGCTATGCAGGAGGTTGCAGACGAGTTCGGTTTCCCCGTATATTCCGTAGTTGACGTTTACGACATTATCGAATTCCTCGAAGAGGATGAAGCAAACCGCGAGAACGTTGAAAGAATCAAGAACTACCTCGCAGTTAACGGAGCAAAAGCATGAGAAGTCTTATAGATATACTTGATCTTTCCGTTGAGGAGATAGATTCCCTCCTTAACACAGCGCTGGATATTATTGAAAATCCCGCTAAATACAGCGAAGTTTGCCACGGCAAGAAGCTCGCTACTCTCTTTTTCGAGCCCTCTACCCGTACCCGTCTCAGCTTTGAGGCTGCTATGATGGAGCTTGGCGGTAACGTCATCGGCTTCTCAGAGGCATCCAGCTCATCCGCAAGTAAAGGTGAGAGCGTGGCTGATACCGCAAAGGTTATCAGCTGCTACGCTGACATTATCGCTATGCGCCATCCCAAGGAAGGCGCCCCCCTCGTTGCATCAATGAATGCATCCATCCCCGTTATCAATGCAGGTGACGGCGGACACAACCATCCCACACAGAC
>JAZUBG010000034.1:0-4428 GCA_045638405.1 Eubacteriales bacterium
CTCCCGAACTCCGTTCTGTTTCCCGTAGGGACGAACTGTGTTCGTCCGCCACGTACACCTAACACCGCACGCCATATCCGTCAGCGGACGTGATTTCCCACCCCAATTTTGCATTTTGCATTTTGCATTTTGCATTAAAAAATGTTAGAGGCTTACACCTCTGACATTTTTTTATTCCTCTGCGTCATCCGCAGACTCAACTACGGTTGATTCGCCTGCATCTGCTTCGATGGCTTCAACCTCAACTACGTCTCCGTCATCCTGCTCGGATGCGGTTGTGGTGAAGTTCACGATCTTTGACTCCTCGCCAAGTCTCATAACGATAACGCCTGCCGCTGTTCTGCCGTACTCGGGGATTCCCTTACAGTGCATACGGATAATGTTACCGTCGTTGGTAATGAGCATTACGTCCTCGTCCTCGGTCACGGTGGCGATTCCAATGAGAGGTCCCGTCTTATCGGTTACCTTCTGACAGCACATACCCTTGATGCCGCGTCCCTTGTTCTCGAAATGCGCTTCGTCAAGACGCTTTCCGAAACCGCCCTCGGTGATCATGAGAAGTCTGTGTGAGCGTCTCCACTCCTCGTCGCGCTCGATTACGACTGCTCCAGCTACATAATCGTCGCCCATGAGCTTCACTGCACGAACGCCTCGCGCAGTTCTTCCCATTACGCTGACCTTCTCCTCGGGGAATCGCGCCGCAAGTCCCGTAGAGGTTGCAACCATAATATCCGTGTCTCCGTGAGTGTGAGCCGCGAAGATGAGCTCGTCACCCTCGTCGAGATTGATGGCAATCTTTCCTCCCTTTCTCTGATAGGAGTACTCGGAAAGTCTCGTTCTCTTTATAACGCCGCGGCGTGTGATCATTACGAGGTAATCTTCGTCAAGATCCTCGGGAGCAAGACTGCCAACGGCAAGTGTCGCGGTGATCTTCTCGCCTTCGGACAGCTCAAGCAGGTTTACGATGTTCGTTCCCTTTGCGTTGTAGCTTGCCTCGGGGATTCTGTAAGGCTTGCTGGTGTATACCTTACCGAAGTTGGTGAAAATGAGAATATTGCTGTGGGAATCCACGCTCATCACGCTTTCGATGTAGTCCTCTTCCTTAGTCGCCATGCCGCGGCGTCCCTTACCGCCTCTTGACTGTACGGAATAGGAGTCCGCAGGCTGACGCTTGATGTAACCCGCGTGGGTAAGAGTAATTACGCAGTTGTGGCGCTCGATAAGGTCCTCAAGCATGATCTCGTCGTGATACTCAACGATCTCTGTCTTTCTCTCGTCGCCGTACTTATCCTTCATTTCGGTAAGCTCATCCTTGATGATACCCTTGATCCTTTCGGGATCCGCAAGGATAGCTCTGTAATCGGCTATCGCCGCGTAAAGCTCTGCAAGGCGGTCAACCACCTTCTGACGCTCCATGCCGGAGAGACGGCCGAGAGTCATGGCAACTATCGCCTGAGACTGCTCCTCGGAAAGAGCGAATCTCTCCTGGAGTCTCACCTTAGCGGTGGGAGTATCGGGCGAGTTGCGGATGATGGTGATGACCTCGTCGATATTGTCGGTGGCGATCTTGTAACCTTCGTTAATATGTGCCTCGTGGAGTGCGCGGTCGAGCTCAAACCGGATCCTGCGGCGTGTGCAGTCTGTTCTGTGGGCGATATAGTTACCCAGCACCTGACGGAGACTCAACACCTTAGGCTCGCCATTTACGAGAGCCAGCATATTGATAGCACAGGTGTCCTGAAGCTGTGTATACTTATAGAACTGATTGAGGATTACCTGACCGTTGGCATCTCGGCGGTACTCGATAACGATACGCATACCGTTTCTGCCGGACTCGTCACGAATGTCGGTAACACCCTCTATCTTCTTATCTCTTGCAACCTCGTACATACTCTTAACAAGCTCGGACTTGTTGACCATGTAGGGGATCTCGGAGATGATGATACGGCGTTTTTCCTCGTCAACGTCCGCCTTGGCGCGAACCATTACCTTACCGCGGCCGGTGGCGTACGCCTCCATGATGCCGCGCTGACCGAAAATGGTAGCCTTTGTGGGGAAGTCGGGTCCCTTGATAAACTGCATGAGCTCGGTAACACCCGCATCTGGGTTATCCATAAGATGGATAGTACCGTCGATAACCTCGGAGAGGTTATGCGGGGGGATATTGGTCGCCATACCTACGGCAATACCGATGCTTCCGTTTACGAGAAGATTGGGGAACTTTGAGGGAAGTACACTGGGCTCGCGGCGGGAGTTATCGAAGTTCATGTTCCAGTCGATAACGTTCTTCTCAATATCCGCCATAAGCTCGGAAGCGATCCTTGACAGTCTCGCCTCGGTATAACGGTAAGCAGCCGCTGGGTCGCCGTC
Source organism: Eubacteriales bacterium (assembly GCA_045638405.1). Taxonomy (GTDB): domain Bacteria; phylum Bacillota; class Clostridia; order Oscillospirales; family CAG-272; genus RUG11130. The sequence goes on from JAZUBG010000034.1 coordinate 2,371, forward strand.
AACTGAACCGAAGTTACCGTGACCCTGAACGAGAGGATAGCGATATGAGAAGTCCTGCGCCATACGAACCATGGTACCGTAAACAGCCGCGTCACCGTGAGGATGGTAACGACCGAGTACGTTACCAACTGTGGTAGCGGACTTACGGAAGGGCTTATCGTGGGTGAGGTTATCTTCGTACATAGCGTACATGATACGTCTCTGACCGGGCTTCATACCGTCACGTACGTCAGGGAGAGCACGGGAAACGATAACGGACATGGAATATTCAAGGAACGCCTTACGGACACGCTTTTCCATGTTCACAGGCACGATGACCTGCTCGGGATATTCTATGTTATCGTTTTGTATGTTTTTTCTTTTTTCTGCCATGGTAGGTTTACCACTCCTTTTGGGTGATTTGTGTGTTATTGGGATATATACCTGCTGAAATTATTTATCTTTTGAAAATAATTACTTTATCGGTTATTTCGATTATTCCTTGTAGTCCATATAATCCTTCATCTTTACTTGTTTGAAGTCTGTTACACCGTAATAGTCGGTGTCGAATCCGGAAAGGAGATCAGACTTAACGTATGCGGACTGAAGTGTTACGAGAGGACAGATGGGCATATCCTTGAGGAGAAGCTTTTCAGCATCGTGGAGAGCCTTAGCTCTTTCTTCCTCTGTTTTAGCCTCATATGCCTTCTTGATGAGAGCTGTGTAGTTCTTGTTGTCGTAGCCTGTTACGTGAGGTAATGCAGGATAATTTGTATCGTGCATATCAATGCCGTTTCCTGAGAAGTCCTCAGCAAACTGAGCAAGGATACCGAATGCATCGGGGGATGCTGCGTTCATGTCAACTGCAATAACATCAAACTCACCGTTTGCGTAAAGCTCAGTGTACTTATCTGCGACGTAAGAGAACTCAACGCTTGTTGCGGAGTCGATGTATTTACCTTCCTCGGTGGAGAAAATTTTAACGGTAACCTTATAGCCGAGACTTTCCCATACACTCTTAACGTACAACGCAACATCCACGTCCGCTGCGTTATCTCTGACGAGAATGCTGAAGGAGCCCTTCTTAGCACCCTTAAGGAGCTTTTCAGCCTCAGCCAAGTTTGCGGAAGGCTTAACAAGCGCACCGCCCTCTTCTCTGAAGGATGTCTTGTAGTTTGTATCAAATACACCCGCGGGAACTACACCCTCAGCAGCCTTGGCAAATGTGAGGATCTTTACGATCTCGTTTCTGTCAAGAGCGAGAGAAAGTGCGCGGCGAACGTTTGCATCCTTGAAAAGCTCGTTCTGTGTATTGAAGAAGTATGTATGAGTCATCATAAGGTCAGATACTTCAGCGTCATCTTTAAGCTTTCCGCGCTCAGCGAGGGGAAGGTTGTCAGCATAGAAGATCTGCTTGTTTTCGATAAGCTTAGCTACATCATTAAGCTTACCGTCATGCTTTGTAACAAGTCTGTAGGGGATAACATACTTATCAAGATACTCGTCAGCCTCAGTATCACGATAGTAGTAGCTGCTGCGCTCTACTATTACTTCACCGTCGTCCTCAAGCATCTTGAGAGCGAAGGGACCGTTTGTGGTGATAGCTGTGGGAACCTTTGCCCAGTTGTCACCGTGACGTGTGATAACGTCCTCGCGGAGAGGAACGAGAGCGATAGAGGAAAGATTCGTGAAGAATCTGTCAAGGTCAACGTGCTTGTCTTCAAATGTGACCTTGAGAGTATATTCATCAACTGCAGCTACACCTAAATCATCTACAGATACTTCAGCGAGGTTGATTTTCTTTGCATTCTTAATATCGTAAAGGAGGGATGCCGCCTCACCCTTGAAGCCTGGGTCAACGAGACGCTTCCAAGAATAAACGAAGTCACCTGCCTGTACGGTACGGCCGTCAGTCCACTTTGTATTATTTAGTTTAATTGTGATAGAGTATCCTTCACTGTCGTTCTTATTTACAGTGTAGCTGTCCATGAGAGCAGGCTCCCACTTACCGTTGTCCTCAAGAGTTGTAAGTCCCTCGAAAAGCATACGGGTAACCTTGAGCTGAGCGTCGTCGGTGAT
>JAZUBG010000035.1:0-25352 GCA_045638405.1 Eubacteriales bacterium
TTCGATTCTCGTACGGGTCAAAAAAAGAAGAGACACAACTGTGTCTCTTCTTTTTTAATTTACACGAGACTGAGTACTCTTGGCGAAAATCGAAGATTTTCGCGCAAGTCGCCATATACACTTCTCCTTCTTACCAAACTATGCGCGACTTGTCGCACTTCACACCGTGAAGTGCTGAGTTCGATTCCGTTTTCTATTTGGAACGCAAAAGCGTTCCTTTTTTGTTTTTTACCCGTTGCAAATGTCCCAAAAGTAATGTATAATTAACTAAATAAGACTTATCACAAATTATTACGCAAACAGGCGGCAAATATGAAAAAAATCTCTTACAGCGAATATTTCGACAAAGTATACGGTTGTTGGCTCGGCAAATGTATCGGTGGAGCTTGCGGAGCACTTCCCGAAAACAACAAAAGTGTTCATTCGTACACACTGGACAACGTTTTCCCCGACACAATTCCGCCAAATGACGACCTTGATCTTCAGGTGTTGTGGCTCGTTGACGTGCTTGAGAAGAAAGGTACATCGTTTACTTCAGAGGACCTTGCACTCTCATTTGCAGAGCACAATCTCTGTATCGCCAACGAATATGCAGTTGCCATTAAAAATATCGAATGCGGTATCATGCCTCCCTACAGCGGAATCTTCATGAACGACTATTTTAAGAATTCCGAGGGTTGTCCCATCAGAAGCGAGATCTGGGCGGCAGTCGCTCCCGGAAGCCTTGACACTGCAAAAAGACTTGCCGAAACCGACGGCACTGTTGACCACGGACAAGAGAGTATTGAAGCAGAGATATTTAACTCTGTCATGGAATCCGCCGCGTTCTTTGAAAGTGATATTATAAAGCTTATCCATACCGCAATAAACAATATTCCAAGCGATGCACTCATATCCCAAGCGGCTCTGCTTGCCATTGATTGTTACAAAGACGGCGTTGATTGGCTTGCCGCCAGAAAACGCCTTGTTACAAGATTCGGCTCCCAGGATGCTTCCTACAGCATCGTAAACGGAGGTCTTGCCATCCTCGCGCTTCTGTACGGTGAATATGATTACGGCAAAACTTTACTTTATGCCGTAAATGGTGGATTTGACACCGACTGTACGGCGGCAACCGCCCTGTCTGTCCTCGGAATAATTACGGGAGCGAAAAACACTCCTGAATTCTGGAAAGAAAAGATCGGAGACGAGCTGGTCGTAGGGACCGTTGACATTGAATGTCCGTACAAAACTATCAAAAGCTTTGCTGAGGCTACCTGCAGAGCAGGACTCGCTTTTATGAGAGACGGACTGTTTGAAGTTGAGATAACCGACGTGCCTGAATGTACGTCTCCTTCCCTCCCCTTGCCAATAAGGCATGACGTTGCACTCAAAGTCACATATAACGGCGAGCCTATGATAGGTGTTGGAGAAAGTGCTTCTGTTACGATAACCGTAACAAATAACGGTAGCACCTTAGTATCCGATACGCTTCATGCTGAAGTTGCACCGTCTCTTATCTGTAAGCCCGAAAGTGTATATCTCACCGTATCACCCGGAGAGAGTGTTTCCGAGACATTTACGTTTAAAGCAAAAAACAATATTTCCCGTTTCCCTCAAAGAAACGTAAACAAATTTCATTTCGGTGAAGGAACCGTAAGTGCGGGACTTTTTGGAGCATACAGAGTAAACATCATCGGACCTTTCTGGGATAACTACGACACTACCGTTTACGATTCCGATCCGTATGGCGGAAAAATGCAACGTTTCCCTGACGGGAAAGCCGACATTCGTGCCATGTTCGGATGCTACGTTAATATCGACAGAGAATATATTAACGAAGATATGTCGGACATCGACAGAATAATCGAAAGGAAAATCGACATACCGTTTGTTAAAGCAAATCTCCATGGAGATATATTTGACGTCGACAGCACTGTAACTTATCGAGGCGCCGCCTGTGTTTACGTGGTGTACGATTTTTACGTCCCTGAAGATACCGAAGGTACATACCATTTCGGCAGTAACACACCTTTTAAAATTTGGGAAAACGGTAAGCTTATCCACGAAAACAGAGACTATTTCACTTACACCCCCTTTAACGACAGTCCTCTTGCACATCTCAAGGCAGGTGTAAACCGTCTCGTCTTTAAGCTGACACGACTCGAACACTTCTCTTTCAGCTTTGTACTCAGAGATAACGCCGACAAAGAAAAATACACTTCAAAGTTTGAATCCCTGCTGTAACTAAAGATTCGATTTTAATAAAACGTATCGGAGAACTAAACATGAATGATATAATCCGAATAGAAAACCTTTACAAATCCTATGGTGACGTCAAAGCTGTGTCAGACATCAGTTTCCGAGTAAAAGAGGGAGAACTCTTCGCATTTCTCGGTGTCAACGGTGCGGGCAAATCCACCACCATAAATATAATGTGCGGTCAGCTTTCGAAAGACAGCGGTAAAGTGGAGCTGTGCGGTACGGACCTTGACAGTGACATCAACAGCATCAAGGGAAAGATCGGTGTTGTGTTTCAATCATCGGTGCTCGACCCCGTACTCAGTGTATACGACAATCTGCAAAGCCGTGCCGCACTTTACGGTATCACCGGAAAGGCATTTAAGGAAAAGCTTGCCGAACTTTCTTCTCTTCTGGAATTTGGAGAACTGCTTACACGTCCCATTTCAAAGCTATCCGGCGGTCAGAGAAGACGTATAGACATAGCAAGAGCACTTATAAATGACCCAAAGATACTAATACTCGACGAACCCACAACGGGACTTGACCCCCAGACCAGAAAAAAACTGTGGAACGTTATAGCAGACTTGAGAAAAAACAAAAATTTGACTGTTTTTCTCACCACTCACTACATGGAAGAAGCTGCGGATGCCGATTACGTTGTGATTCTGAATTGCGGAAAAATAGTCGCCGAAGGTACTCCGCTGGAATTAAAAAATGCCTACACAGGAGACTATATAACACTTTACGGAGCTGAAGAAGACGCGGTCAAACTCCTCGGAAGAAAGTACGAGATCATCCGTAATGCTTACCGTATTAGCGTGGGAAATACAGCTGAAGCTACCGAACTTATTCTCAAGTACCCGTCACTCTTCAAAGATTACGAGATCACTAAGGGGAAAATGGACGACGTGTTCCTGAGTGTTACGGGAAATATTCCGGAAGGAGACATTGAAAAATGAAAACTCTTCTTATTCTGGTAAAAAGAAACACCAAGATCTTTTTCAAAGACCGCGGTATGTTTTTTTCGTCACTCATCACACCTGCAATACTCCTTGTGCTGTATACAACGTTCCTTAAAGGTCTTTATAAAGACACATTCATGTCCAATTTGCCCGAAGGATTTACTGTTTCCGAAAATATCATTGATTCCCTTGTTTCAAGCCAGCTTATTTCATCTATCCTTGCGGTATCATGTGTTACCGTTGCGTTCTGCTCCAATTTCCAAATGGTAATGGACAAGTATAACGGTACATTGAAGGATCTGTCGATCACCCCCGTACGTCCGTCCATACTTGCCTCGGGGTATTATCTCTCTAACCTGTTCTCTACCCTGATCATCTGCTATGCAGCCTACGGGATCAGTATCGGATATGTTTCTGTCGTCGGCAGTTATATTTCCGTTTCAGATGCCTTATATCTTTTCCTTGACGTGACACTTCTCGCCCTTTTCGGAGCATCTCTTTCATCGGTTATCAATTTCTTTTTATCAACTCAGGGACAGATATCTGCAGTAGGAACGATAATCAGTGCAGGCTACGGATTCTTATGCGGAGCATATATGCCCATATCATCTTTCGGCAGCGGCCTTCAAAAGGTTCTCCTCTTTTCCCCGGGCACATACGGTACTGCTTTAGTACGTACGCACTCGTTAAACGGCGCACTGACTGAGCTTGAACGTGAAGGTGTGTCGCATGAGGTGATAACGTCATTCAAAGACGCTCTCGACTGTAACCTGTACATATCCGGTGAAGCGGTAAGTATTCCTTTGATGTATCTGATCCTTGGAGGAACGATCACACTTCTCATTTTCGTCTACATTCTCTTAAACGTATTTAAGAAAAACAAAGCATAGTCAAAAGTCACTCCCGAATGGTTGGGAGTGACTTTTTGGTTTATTTTGAATCTTCTCTGTCCTTCAGAAGTTCTATGGCTCGTTTTACTACATCGGGAAGCGGAAGTCCCATAAGTCCGGCATTTTCGGTCAGTGATATTAATTCGCTGACGATAAACGCACTGCATACGCCGTCTCTGATCACCTTAAAGCCGAAAATCAGATCGAGCCTCGCTCCGACAAGCACAAAAACGAGTATCATACTTTTTTTGATAAGTCCCTCAAATGCCGCGTGACTGCAAAGAGTGCCGCTTTCACTTTTCGGAGACGCTTTAAACACTGCCGCATTTACGATGCCCGTAATAAAGTCAAGAGCCATAAATATGCATAAAGTAGTCATAGAAGCAGTCCATGAACCGAACAGATAAGAAACAGCACTGCCTAACACACCGCATGTTGTCATTACCATTGTTTTCATTGTCTGAATCTTCCTTGATTTCGTTTATATATTTCCGGGTTGGCTATCATTTATCACGTTTTTCTTATCGCTTAACTACAAGCAGTACAGGTACTTATCAGATACAGAATGCTACCTGCACGGGATTGACCTCTGAAGCAAGTTTCGCTTCACAGTAAGTGAATAGATTCTGCATTGACATCAGAAGCGAAGGCTGACCGCGCAATGTAGTCATATTATAAGGATTACGGTCATACTGTCTGATCCACGCTCTGGGTGATGCTGCACCGTGAGCACCGTAGAATGATCCGTAATAGGATCTGGAGTAATTCTGATTATAAAACTCATAAGGTGTACCAAGTTCGGTGAATCGTGTACGCCATGTTTCATCAGTATATCTCAGAGTACCGTGTGAGCCTATCTTCATCTCATCAAGCGACAGCGGGAACAGCTTGAAATCTACGTTAACGGGAGACTGTACAACTTTTTGTTCCCACGTGTCACATTGCTTTGTCACAGACTTGATGAGAGGCTGAAGATCCGCGGGAAGTTTGGGAAGTATTATACTCTCCATATCCGATGAAACCTTCGCCCATCCGCCGTTGGTTGTAAACTCACCGTCAGGTGCATTAGCAAGCACCATAGTCATTCCTGCTTTACCGCTTCCGTCAGCAAGATCATCGTGATCAAAGCCGATAATTTTGGCTTTCAGTATCTGTTCTCCAACAGTAACATCCTTTTCGTCACCTAATTTGAAATAATCCTGTGCTTCGCCCGCTTCAACGATGTCCGCTATCTCATCCCAAGTACCGTTGGCGAAGGTAAGCACTTCAGTCCACTGAGCGTAGTATGATGCGTCACCTGTTACTGTACTGAGAGCGGGACTCCATTTATCAAATCGTTTACCCTCCTGATTTTCGGGTGTATAAGCAGGCTTTGTTCCGTAAGGAAGATATTCCCTTTTGAGAAGCGTGTCTCCGTCGTAGTAAGAAACATAGTAACTTCTCACGGATGACTCAAAGCAAGCATACACTGTTCTGTCCTCTGTCACTGCCGTCAAAAGATTCTCGTCAACCGTGTTGTCGTCTGTTCTGCTCCATCCCGAATAGTGGTAGTTATACTGAACATCGCTTTCCTTTGTCGGTACTCGCGAAAGTCCCTTGGCAACAACATCCACGCAATCGTCACCTACGGCAACGGGTTTGACATAGTGTACCTCGTCCCCGTTCATGAAGGTAACGTATCTCAGATCGGGATGTGTACCGCTTGCCGCCCCGTCATCATAGCCTTTTTTGTAGCCAAGCTTATTACCAAGCACAAATGATGTAATATCCATCTTCGTCCCTCCTTACCAAGTGAAGTTCGTGACGTTGCCGTCACCGTCCGTGATCTTCACGGGATTGCCCGTCGAGTCATACTCGATGGTAGTTGTCTTTACCGAGCCGTCAGCGTAAGTCTCCTCGATCACACCGTCACTCTCAAGCCTTGAGAGATCAACGTTCGTCGGAGGAGTAGACGTGCCACCACCGCCATCGGTAATCTGCGACACCTGAGTCTCCACAGTACCGTCGGCAAGCACAAAGATTCTCGCCTTCATTCCCATCAGCTCATACGTGCCTTCAAACAGCACGAAAGGCTGATTGTCCGCCGCAATACAAATAAACGGGATCGCAACAGGTGCATCCATGTAGCTGAACATTCCGTAAACGAATTTACCTTCGCCAACAGCCGCATATATCTCAGCAAAACTCTTATCGCACGTTGCACTAAAGTCTGCGAGATTTATAACAAACCCAACGGGGAAGGTGTCCGTTACACCTCCGCCTGAGCCGCCGCTTCCCGCATCCCCCGTGTCACCTTTGTCACCCTTTTCGCCTTTAAGCCCGTTCATGACAGTGAGAGTCGTACCGTCGGAGAATGTGACAACGTTCTCGCCACCGCTTTCCGTTGATTCGGTAACGCTTACGATGTTGACGGATACCCCGTCTTTACCGTCTGCTCCGGGAGTACCGGGATCGCCTTTTTCTCCTTTGTCTCCGGGGTTACCTTTGTCGCCCTTTTCTCCGGGATCGCCTTTTTCTCCTCGTTCTCCCGCATCTCCCTTCTCGCCTTTGTCGCCCTTTTCTCCGGCATAATCCTCAAAGCATAGCTTTACCGTATCGCCGTCAGCATAGGTAATAATGATATTATTCCCCTCTGACTTCACTGAGGCAATCTTTGCTCCTTCTGCTTCACGAATAGCTGTGATCAGTGCGGAATACTGCTCGGTATCCTTAACAGCTTCGTCAATATCAAAGCCTTGTATATTGACGATAATACATGACGGTGTAGTCAGAACCGCACCTTCTAAAGACACGATTTTCAGATACGCATGAGTTACGGAAGGTAAATTCATCACAGAATTCATATTCGCCGTAACCGTATTGCCCTCAAATTCGCAGTCAGCAAGGATTATTTCACCTCCGTCTGTAAGACCGTAAAGTAAAACACGTGATGTTTCACTTATAACGTATGGCTGATTCTTATCAGTCAGTACGAATTTCAGTACCCTGCTACCTTTGTCACTTCCGGTAGTATACACACGCTTTTTTGCACACGGAAGCGAAAAATCCAGAGCGATTTCATGAATTATTTTGTTCAAATGATCCTCTTCCTTTCAAGCTAATTTCCGGGTCAGCGTCATAGGCAGGATCACTCAAAGAACATTTGTTCTTGATTCTGATTGTAACAGAAAAGCTTCCGTATGTCAAGAACAAACGGCAAATTGGCAGGAAATATGTAATATGACAATAATTCCGTAATAATTAAGCGATAAATGTGAAACGGATGAAAAAAAGCTCTCTCGGACATATATCCGAAAGAACTTTTTGATATTTAGTTTATCAGTTTATTCAAGGACAAACTGTCCGAAAAACTCACACTTGTGGAAATTGGGACCGGGAGTCTCAACGGGATTCCACGTACCGTAATGCTCGGGTTGCTGATGCTTACCGCACTTATAGACGTTACCGCGGAGAACGTCGCCGGACTCAAGCTTTGCACTCGGGACGTACTTTCTTATAAGAGCGTAAGGAAGCTCAAAATCAATCTGCCAGTAGTCACCGTCAGTGTCGGCTCCCACGGAAGAAGTGAGCTTATATTCACTGTCATCCCATTCAACGTAGATTTCTTTCCCGCCCTTGGGATTGAATCCAAAGAGATAGGTAGGATTTGAGTTTACCTCAAAATTGAAGTAACCTTCCGTGTTATCTTCGCTGGGAGAGAAGAAGAACTCAAGACAAGAATCGTTACATACAAATCCATTAGTTTTGGTAACACCTGCATATGGATCCTTCTCGTATGCTCTCAGGGAGATAATAAGTCTGTCATCGGTATGTACAACTCTGAAAGAAGTTTTAGGGCTGTAATTATAGTCCCAAGGCCATGATGCAACAAAATCGGTATCAGCGGCACTTATATCATTTGTGTTACGAATTACATATTTTTTCATGTAAACACTCTACCTTTCCAAATAATCGGTATTTAAAATACAAGATAAGAAAAACTTAACACGTTTTTCACACGTCTATTATACGACAAAGAGTACTCGTTTGTCAATACTTGGATTATCATGGTTTCACAAAGCGTTTTTTTCGTCAAAAAAACATTATTCCAAACAAAATATACAACTTCTCACCGTTATTCACACAATTCATCTTGTTTTACAAAGGAATTACGTTTAATTTCAAGCCTCGCAATTACAAGCAATTACAAATGAATCCAAACATACTCCATAATTCTACAGATTTTGACAATATAATTCACGTTTTACCCATCTAAACTAAGCTCATTTTCCGTTTTTCACTGCAAAAATACCCGTTTCACACTTCACCATGTTTTTATGTGAATTTCTTAACGCACGTTGAAAATATGTTACAGTATAATTAACAAAAAAACCAATTTCTGTAAAAGGCAGGTGCAAGCCATGAAAACGAATGTTAAAATAATTGCGGAAAAGACAAAGTGTGAAGGAGGACTGAAGCTTTTATACCGTCTCGGTGTTTCCGAACTTGAATATGATGAAGGTATCTTTCCATCATACTCCATATATACTTCGGTAAAAAATCAGGAAACAGGATACTTTGACGAAGCTACAATATATAATTTAACATCTCTCGAAAACGTGGCAAAGGACTTTCTTTCCTTGATCGCACACGGCAGCGTAACTCCCATGACCTTACTTGATATAGCAGAAGATTACCTCTCTGAGGTATGATCCTTTGATTATTGACATATGCACTTTTTTCTGATAAAATCATATCAACGCTATTTGTCGGAGTGTGTGATATGTCCGAAAGCCGTCTGTCGGTCAGACCTATGTTTACATTTTCAGCCGCTTTCTTTCTATGCGGCATTTTATCAGTCAATTTAAATTTTAAAACGCTTATTGTAGTTACGGCAGTTTCAGCCGCAGTTTTACTTTTAAGTATTTTCACAAAACTCAAGCGGAATATAAAGAAATTTTTAATCCCCGTACTCATCGGAATAACTCTTGCGCTCGCACTTATACTTATTTCGGTAAATACAGAAAAACGTTCAGCCGAGCTTGCCTTAGGCAGAACCGAAAACTGTGAAATAAAGGTAACTTCCGTCGTCGGGGCTACTCCGAACTTCGGGAGCTATTACGGAAAAGTTCTGACCGGAGACGCCGCAGGACTTAACGTATCGTTCACCGCAGGCGACGGTTCCCTTACTGTCGGTGATATCATCAAATGTAACGCTGAATTCAATAAATTGAACTCAGATGAAGCGGAACGTCTTGCAGCTGAAAGGATCTTTCTGTCATGCAGTACGGAAAATATATCAAACATAGGAAACGACGACACGTTTTCCATACATCGTTTTTTCGAGAAAGTAAACTCTCGACTCAGCGCACGTATGAAGGTGTACGGAGGCGGAGCACTGGGAAAAGCTGTTCTTCTTGGTAACAGAGACGGACTGGATCTCGATGTTCGGAGAGATTTTGCCCGTCTCGGTATCTCTCACCTTCTGGCAGTCAGCGGACTTCATCTATCACTTATAGTTGTAATCGTCGAATCTCTGATGAGCAAGAGCGGTATATCTCTGAAAAATCGCAGCATCATAAAGATACCCGTTATTCTGCTTTACATGGGGGTAACCGGATTTTCGGGTTCGGTACTCAGAGCAGGTATCATGCATCTAATAAAAGCTGTGGGGGACTTTATTGACAGGCACAGCGATCCTCTCACTTCCCTCGGCATAGCGGCTGTATTAATTACGCTGTTTGATCCTTATTCTATCTACGATGTGGGACTTATTCTGTCGGTGCTTTCAGCCTACGCTTGCATTACATTCGGATATTTCGGAATTTCACGAAGGAACACAGATGAAAGTACGTCACGCATATCAAAATTCCTTCGTACTTGTTTTAGTACTGCCCTGCTCACCGTATGGATCACCGTTAATACTTTACCCGTCACGGTACGTTATTTCGGTAGCATATCACTAATATCGCCGCTGACAAACATTATATTTATTCCTGCGGTAACATTGCTTCTATGCTTATCGATCATTCATTTAGTCACTTGTAAAGTCCCGTTTATCGGTCCTGCCGTAACATTTATATTGTCAAACACCGAAAAAGTAATCTGCGGTACCGCATCAAAGATATCTCATCTTCCTTCAATTACAGTTCCTGTAAAAGGTCTTACCGTATTTTTTCTTGCACTTCTCCTGTTTATATGTATAGCTGGTTTTCCCATAGTCAGTATTAAGATAAAGAAATATCTCAAAGTTTCCGGATTCGTTTTTGTATCATTGATCGTACTGCACACGGGACTATTTACAATCCAAAGAGCCTTATCAATAGATGCACTTTACGTCACAAGCGGTAAAAACGAAGGATTTATCATTAGAGACGGGCTGGATTATACTCTTATCGACATCTCAGACGGTTCAAAGAAAATGGCATATACCATGTATGAGAACGCCACCGAAGACTGTGCCTCAGAAATTGAAACTCTCGTTCTTACCCATCTTCACAGCAAACACGTCGCGTCCGTAAACGACCTCACGGGCAGAATAATAGTCAGGAAAATTTTACTCCCCGAAGCTGAAAACGACAATGACCGAGACACTTACGGTAAGTTGACCGAATTGTGCCGAGAAAAGAATATTGAAATTCTCCCATATACACGTTCTAACGAAGATACGTTTAGTGACGGTGCATTTAATATCGCTTTTCACAGTTACACAAAACTTTCGCGTTCTACACACCCGGTCGTTACCTTTGAATTCGTCCTTGACGGCAAAAAATATCTTTACGGTGGTGGATCCCGTTCGGAAAGTGAAGATTTTTGCGAAGCTACAGTTACCGCTGACACGGTCTTTCTCGGAAACCATCATCCGAAAACCAAAGAATTCAGTCTTCAGGCAGTAAAACGCGCAGTTGTATCAGCAGGTGAGGTCACCGATAAACTGAAAGATGATTTGAAGAATTGTTCTTCCACTGTTTATCTTCCGCCTGACAGTATCTATTATATTAACAAGAATTCGATAGAAAAAGTCGAAAAATAATTCAAAATACCATTGACAAAAACTAATAATTATGATATTATAGTTTTTGAACGGTCTGTTTGGCCGTCTCTCTGCCGCTGAAAATCTTAAGCAGCGGTCTGAAGTCCATAGGGAGGTAAAAAATATGGAAAAGATTATGAACTCTTATGAAACACTCTTTGTGATTTCTCCTGAGCTCTCCGAGGATGCAACAAAAGCACTCGTTGAGAAGTTTACAGGTCTTATCGCAGAGAACGGTGAACTCGGTGAAGTTTCCGAGTGGGGTCGCCGCAGACTTGCTTACCCCATCAACGACATGACAGAGGGTTACTACGTACTCGTTAACTTCAAGAGCGCGTCTGATTTCCCCGCTGAGCTCGAGAGAATCTTCAAGATCACCGACGGTATCCTCAGAGAAATCGTTGTTGCTCACGAGTAATTACTGATTTACCGAATCGAAAGAGAGAGAGATCATGGCAAACTTTAACTTTAACAAAGTAATCCTTGGCGGACGACTTACTGCCGACCCGGAGCTCAAAACAACTCCCAGCGGCATAGCTGTGACATCCTTTACGATCGCCGTAAACAGAAGATTCGGCAGCAAGAACGGTGAAGAGCCTCAGGCTGACTTCATCAACGTTACTGCTTGGAGACAGCAGGCCGAATTTATTACACGTTACTTCCGCAAGGCAAGCTCTATTTGCATCGTAGGTTCCATCCAGACAAGAAGCTGGACAGATCCTCAGGGTAATAAGAGATACGCTACCGACGTTGTTGTTGACGAGGTTATGTTCGTTGACGCAAAGAGCGAAAGCCCTGCAGCAGTACAGCAGGCAGCTGCAGCTTACGGCCAGTTCGGTGGTCAGAGTGCAAGCTACATGCCCGAAGGCTACGGTTCTTACGGCGCACAGTCTGCTCCTGCATACAATACCGCGTCTGTTCCCACAGCTCCCCGCTTTGAAGAGATCACAGACGATGATGAGCTCCCGTTCTAAGCTCTGAGAAAACTAATAATAAGAAAGGATAATCGTTAATATGGAAAACGAAATCAAGGATACTGTAGTTGAGACTGCTCCCGAGGCAGCTCCTGCAAGAGAGAATACAAGAAGCGAAAGACCCGCAAGACCTGCTCAGAAGAACAACCGCAGAAGAAAGAAGGTTTGTGCTTTCTGCGCTGACAAGATCGACAGCATCGATTACAAGGATACTGCAAGACTCAGAAAGTACGTTTCCGAGAGAGCTAAGATCCTTCCCCGCCGTATCTCCGGTACTTGCGCTAAGCACCAGAGACAGCTCACAGTTGCTATCAAGAGAGCTCGTCACATCGCTCTTATGCCTTACATCAGCGACTAATTAAAAATATTAAACCTTCACGGTCACGTGGAGGTTTTTGTTTTTCATATGTAACCTTTTGTGTATATTCATCGTCTTAGTTGTAGAAAGCCAATGAATATCCGAGGTGTAAAATGAAAAAGAATACCAAATTGGTCATAAGCTTACTTTCTGTTTCTGTCATTCTCCCGTTTTACGGTTTATTCGGAAAAAGCCGAAAAATTCATGTAAGTTATTTCGATAACGGATTATTAAGTTCACATGAAGAAAGAGTCATCGATTATCCCATCGAAGTTGAACCATCGACAATGAAACATACTGAGTATTATTCCCGACAGACAATTGTTCCCGAAAGCGATAAAACATCAAATATAATCGTCGCATATTCATCGCTATATAATCCGAATGAACCCGAAGAAGTATCTGAAAGCGCAAGTGAGGAAATTCCGTTGCCCGATGCTCAGAATACCGTTCTTCCGAGTTCTGTACTCCTGAATGCAGAAAACATCCTTCAAAAACCGCATCTCCCCAACGGTTGCGAAGTTGTTTCTCTTGCAATCGCACTTAAATATGCAGGGTATTACATTGATCCGGTTGAACTCTATGATAATTATATGCCAAAGTCCACCTGTACGAGCGGTGATCCGTGGAACACTTACGTTGGAAACGCAAAAGGGTTGGGACTCGGTTGTTATGCACCGTGTGTAGTTGAAACCGGGAACTCTTATCTCAGCGAAATTGGGACTTCAAAAATTGTCACCGACATAAGTGGTACAGGCTTTTCGTATTATGAAAAATTACTGTCCGAGGGAACACCCGTCATATTTTGGGGTACAGTAAACATGAACGCAAACAGTGCTGTTTATTGGGAACGTTTTACAGACGGTACAAAATACGTTTGGCATACTTATTCTCACTGTCTTGTTATGATAGGCTATACAAGCGACACGTATATCTTTTGCGATCCGCTTATAGGAATCGCTGAATACCCGAAAGAGGCTGTAAAAGTCTCACACGAAATAATGTTCAGTCAAGCGTGTATCATTGAATGAAAATATCCGCAAACCTTTTTTCGGTTTGCGGATACTTTTTTCTGTTATTTTGATTCAATTGTTTCGAGAAGATCGCTTATATGCCTGTTTACGGTCTTTCCCTGCATTTTGAACTTTGAAGCAAGTCCTTCATTCGTCTCAACTACAGCACCGCTGACAAGCTTTGTGTAGGATCCGTCACCGTTGATTCCGCCACTCTTGTCAAGAAGAGCCACCATATCGTATTTTTTAGTCTCAAATATAATGTCTACCATCTCTCTTGACTGAGTATCATAAGTTGATCTGCTTTTCAGAATATTGTCATAGAACACGGGCTTAAAATATTTTCTGCCCAGAGCCGCCATAGCTTCAAGAATCACGTCAGTCATCTCAAAATCAGCACATGATTTCGGAACGAATACTTCGTGTGTGCTTTCGCGTGAAGCATAACTTACGTAGTTTTCCTGAGACACACTTCCCTTCGGCATCGGTAAAATTCCGAACTCTACTTCCTCAATTCTCAGCCACGCCGCCTCGTCAATGGGGATAAACATAAAGAGCATTCTGTTATCGGCAAACATACTCTCGCAGGATTCGTAACCGTACTTACTTTCCCAGCTCTCATGCTTTGAGACAGAAAAAGATTTACAGTGAACAGTCTGTGCGTTGTCGCTGAATATAGGAGACAACTTATCTGAAAGATCCGAGAGTTCTTTTGTCAGGGTCTCTTCAACATAAGGTTTACCGAGGCTGTCAAACTTCACAATATCCATTCCATGTGCCACGAGTATAGAAATACCGTCAGGTTCACCGTAACGGTATGCACCCGTTCCGTTTTGATTCGTGGGAATCTTTTCAGCAATCTCGAACATCTTGTCAAATGTCCACTCACCGGACTTTACAATTGAGTAAAGATCGGGGATAGCATAATCAGCAGCTACGGTCTTGTTGAAAATTACACACGCGGCATCCTGATAGTAGAAGGTAACAATGGGACCGTTAAGAAGATACAGAGCCGAACCTATTGTATATGATTCAAGGAGAGAATCAGGCCACCATGGACGATTAAAATCAACGTAGTTGAAACTACTCAGATCAGCAAGAACATTCTGCGAAAGCAAAGGCTGAGTTATGGGATTTTCCATACCGTATCCGGCATTAAACGCCCCGGTTCCCGACATTACGTCTTCTATTACAGCATCAACTGTACCGCAGTTGTATGAACCTTCAAAGGCTTCGGGAACGTAGTTCACCCATTTAAGTCCGAATGCTTCTTCTATGGCACGCTGACGGTTATATAGAGCGTCACTTTGAATGTCTCCGGTTTCCTCTTCAGCTTTTGGGGTTTCCACACCCTCTCCGATCCACGTAAATGTCTTTCCGTTAAAATTATTCTCAGATGCAAGTTCTGCTATATAGCTATCGATCTCTCCTGTCAGAGTATCTTCCCCCGAAGCAGAATTTCCGATGGGAACAATAGTCGTCTCAGCCGGATTTTTAGTGTCTCCGCAAGAAACAAGCATACAGCTTATCATAAATACCACAAGGATAGTTGATATTATTCTTTTTTTCATGGCAATCTCCGTCATGTATAATTCCGACGTATTTGAAACATCGTCTGCTAAGGTATATGATACAGCATTTTCGTTTCAATTTCAATATGTTGTCTTAATATGTTACGTCTTTTATTCATAAAAAGTTGATGTTTGATTGAAAATCAGTAAAATATATGTTATAATCCGTGTATACAACAAAAGTGAAAGGAAAATATTATGAAAATAACAGTTCTTGATAAATGCACCGTTACAAACGGAGACGTTTCCCTCTCCGCACTTGAAGAAGTGGGGGAAGTTAAATATTTCGATACGGTTTCGCCCGAGAAGATTCCCGAAGTAATCGGTGACAGTGACGCTGTGATCGTTAATAAAGCGAAGATCACCGCTGAGATTATGGACGCCTGCCCGCGTCTCAGATTTGTGGGACTTTTTGCAACGGGATATAACAACATTGATACAATTGCCGCACGTGAACGCGGCATCGCCGTGTGTAACGTTCCCGGCTACTCCACCGAATCCGTAGCTCAGCTTGCATTCACATTTATTCTGCAGTTTGCCACCAGCATACACCGCTACAGCGAATCCACAGCACGCGGAGACTGGGCAAATTCGGAGACATTCTCCTATCTTTCATACCCCATAACAGAGCTTGCAGGCAAGACTCTCGGTATCTTCGGTCTCGGCGACATCGGTCAGGCTGTGGCACGTATCGGCCGTGCCTTCGGTATGCACATAATCGCCACAACAAGACGCAGAATGTACGTTGAAGGGGTTGAATTCGTCACAAAGGAGGAGCTTTTCAAGCGAAGTGACTATCTTTCCCTCCACTGCCCCCTCACCGATCAGACGAGAGGTCTTGTAAACCGCGAGACTCTCGCCATGATGAAGCCTTCCGCTGTCCTTATCAATACCTCACGCGGAGGTGTTGTCGAAGAGGAACCTCTGCGTGAAGCTCTTAACTCCGGCAAGCTTCGCGGCGCGGGAATCGATGTACTTGATACGGAGCCTATGACAAAGGGGCATCCTTACCTTGACACAAAAAACATCATCATCACTCCTCACGTAGCGTGGGGATCGCTCGAAGCGAGAACGAGACTTATCGGAAAGGTTGCCGACAATCTTCGCGCATGGGAGAGAGGAGAAATTTTCAACCGCGTTGAGCTTAACTGAATAAAGCCTCACCGTTTTACCGAGAATCACTTTACGGTAAAACGGTGTTTTTTTTACTTTGTGCAGCAGTAGGCTGAATGGAGATTAAAATGGAAGTACTTGAAGAGATCCTGCTTAGTCTTATCTCATGGGGCATAATCATAATTGAACTTGTCGGAGTACTCTGCCTTTACTCAGCCGTATTCAAAGCAGTAGTGGGATTCGCGGTTAAAGACAAAAAACTGCGGCTTCACCTTGCGGAAGGTATCGCACTTTCCCTCGAATTTAAAATGGGAAGTGAACTTCTACGGACTGTGGTGGCGCGGAGTTTTTCAGAACTTGCCACACTCGGAGCTGTGATATTGCTCCGCGCCGCCCTTGCTTTTCTCATTCAGTGGGAAATCAGTATCGAGAGAAAAAACGGAGTTTCGTGAAAACCTTGACGGATGCCGCAAAATGTCCAAGATACCGCTGTATCTCGGGCATTTATTTGTTAATTGATGCAACCGATTATTCACAAAAAATCATTGTTTATCGGGAGAAAATATGATATAATGTTTCAGTATAATGTCTAATTATATACTTATGTAATTTTACGTAAATTATCTGATTTTTTATAAATGAATCTATAGCAAAGGATCGGCTTTAATATATGAAATATCTTGTTTTAATCCCCGACGGCATGGCAGACCGCCCCTCTGAAAAGCTTGGCGGCAAGACTCCCATGGAGATCGCAATCAAACCCACAATGGATGCTCTCGCGGCAAAGTCCGTGTGCGGTACCGTCCTTAACGTACCTGCAGGAATGGTTCCCGAAAGCGATACCGCTAACCTTGCAATCCTTTCATACGACCCCAGAAAATATTCAAAGGGCCGTTCTCCTCTCGAGGCTGTCAGCCTCGGCATCAAGCTTGATGATGACGATACTGCCATCCGCTGTAACCTCGTTACCGTCTCCGAAGCCGAAGATGCTTACGAGGACCGTATCATGATCGACCACAGTGCCGATGAGATCTCGACGGAAGAGGCGGATGAGCTTACAAAGGCTCTGAACGATGCTCTCCCCATGGCTGACCGTTATCTTCACACCGGTATCAGTTACCGTCACTGCCTTATCTGGAAGAACGCTTCCGCTACATATGACTTCGCGCGTCCCCACGACATAATCGGGAGACGAATCGGCGAATATCTCCCGAAGGAAGATAACGGCGGAGCTGAGTTCCTAGAGTTCATGCGCCGCGGCTATGACGTGCTTAAGGATCATCCCGTAAACGTACGTCGCCGCGAAATGGGCAAGCGTCCCGCAAACTCCCCCTGGCTCTGGAGTCCCGGTCAGAATCCTTCTCTCCCCTCATTCAAGGAAAAGTGGGGCGTTGACGGCACGGTCGTTTCCGCAGTTGACCTTATCAAGGGCATCGGTATCTGCGCTGAAATGGAAGTAGTTAATGTAGAGGGTGCAACGGGTAACTACCACACCAACTACAAGGGAAAGGCTGATGCCGCAATCGACGCATTCAAGAGAGGACGTGAGTTCGTTTACGTTCACGTTGAAGCTCCCGACGAATGCGGTCACAGAGGCGAGTACGACGTAAAACACCTCGCTATCGGGAAGATCGACTCTCTTATCCTCAAGCCGGTCCTCGATTATCTCGAGTCCTGCGGTGACGACTTTAAGATCATGGTCCTTCCCGACCATCCCACTCCCCTTGATATCAGAACCCACTCTCCCGAAAGCGTTCCGTTCTTTATTTATGATTCCAAGGCAAACGTCAAGGGAGTAGAAACGTTCACGGAAGCTGCTTGCAATGCTACAGACGTAAAAATTGACGACGGTTCCACACTACTTTCACATCTTATTCACTGATCAGAGGTAACAATAATGAACGATAATGAAAAGAAGCCCGTAAACGGTACAAATAACGATCCGGAAACAAATAATGACGATCTTAGCTCGATTCCCGACGAAGAGGTACTCCATTCGGAAGCGGATTACGACGCCGATATGTTCTTCACAAAGGAAAAGAAAAAATCCCCCAAGGAAAACAGCTTTGTTCGCACAATTTATGATTTTGTCGAAATGCTCGCTCTCGTTACCATCGTAATTCTCATATGTTTCGCATTTGTGTGCCGCCTCAACATCGTTGAGGGTCAGTCAATGGAACAAACTCTCTACGGTAACGAGCAAAGACGCGACTATCTTCTCGTTTCAGATCTGTTTTACACACCTAAGTGCGGAGACATCGTTGTAATCCACGATATTACCGCAAAGGATCCCAACGAACCCGGACGTGACTATTCTCATCCTCTTGTTAAAAGAGTTATAGCTACCGAAGGTCAGGTGGTTGATATCCGTATAATCGATGACGTAATCGACAAATGGACTGTCAGTGTTGACGGTAAGGTAATTGACGAATCATCTTATGCACATATTGATGCGGATAATAACGATAAAGGAAATAAGCATTACAAAATCACTGTAGAACCCGGTCACGTTTACGTTCTTGGTGATAACAGAAATCACTCAGCAGACAGTAGAGAACCTGTAATCGGTCAGGTTGATGTACGCTGTATCGTAGGTAAAGTCTACGCGAGAGTATTCCCTCTGAATCAGCTCACTTGGTTCAAGAATCCTCACGAAAACTGATATAGTTAAAATACAAAGAAAGGTCTGCAAAGTATGCCTTCACAGAATATTCAGTGGTTCCCGGGACATATGGCAAAAACACGCCGCCTTATCTCCGAGAACATCAAGCTCGTTGACATCGTAATCGAGCTTATAGACGCAAGAATCCCCCAAAGCTCAAAAAACCCCGAGATCCCCACTCTTTGCGCTATCCGTCCCGTACTCACGCTGTTTAACAAATCCACACTTGCAGACCCCAACGTCACAAAGAAGTGGATCGAGCAGTACAAAGCCGAGGGACGCCACGCACTTGCCATCGACTGCGTAACAGGTGACGGACTCAAAAACATCGCTCCCGCGTGCCGTGAGATACTCTCCGAAAAGCTTGAAAGATACGAAGCGAAGGGTATGGCGGGACGCAAGATCAGAGCGATGATCGTCGGTATTCCAAACGTCGGAAAATCGTCCCTTGTAAACAAACTCAGCGGATCAAAAAAGGCGCGTGTAGAAGACCGTCCCGGTGTTACCATGTCAAAGCAGTGGGTAACCACCAACATTGGCATCGAGCTTCTCGATATGCCCGGTATCCTTTGGCCTAAGTTTGAGGACGAGACGATAGGTGAAAACCTCGCCTTCACGGGTGCCATCAAGGATGCTATCCTTGACGTTGAAACTCTCGCGGGAAAGCTTTGCGCAAGACTTCTCGAAACTTCCCCCGACAAGTTCTGCACAAGATACAAGCTTGAAGCGGCAAAGCTTGAAGGCATGAAGCCTCACGAGTTACTCGGTGCCGTTGCAAAAAAGAGAGGTTTCCTAATTTCAGGCGGTGAGCTTGACACGGAGAGAGCTTCCGCTATCGTCCTTGACGAGTTCAGAAGCGCGAAGATCGGCAGGATCTCCCTTGAGAGACCGTGGGACGTCCGCCCCTCCGAAACGGAGGAAGAATAATGGACTTTTCATTCGACCTTCAGTTCAAAAGCGATACGGTCAAGCTCATTTGCGGAGTTGACGAGGCGGGCAGAGGTCCCCTCGCAGGTCCCGTTGTTGCGGGAGCGTGTGTACTTCCCGACGGTATCGAAATTGAATCTCTCAACGACTCAAAAAAGCTTTCCGAAAAGAAGCGTGAAGCCCTCTACGACGTGATCGTAGAGAAGGCTCTTCACTACGGTATCGGAATCGCAACTCCCGAAGAGATCGACGAGATAAATATTCTCAACGCTTCCCTTCTCGCTATGCGCCGTGCCGTTGAAGCGGCGGGGATAACCCCCGATCTGCTTCTCGTTGATGGTAATCAAACGAGAGGTTTTAAGACTCCCGCCATAGCGATCGTCAGCGGTGACGCAAAGTCTCCCTCCATCGCCGCGGCTTCCATTCTCGCCAAAGTCACCCGTGACAGAATGATGGTAGAGCTTGAAAAAGAGTACCCCGGTTACGGTCTTGCGGGACACAAGGGGTATCCCACCAAATCCCATAAACTTGCCGTTTACATGAACGGACCATCCCCCTGCCACAGAAGAAGCTTTCTAAGTTTCCTTGAACGTGACCGCGAAAAGCTTGAAATTGAAGCGGAAAAGCTTCGCAATGCGTGATCACGGCATATGATGAATAAAAGAAGCTTTGGACACGTGGGCGAAAACTCCGCCGTGCTGTATCTCGAAAGCCATGGGTTTGAAATCGTCGGAAAGAACGTTTACGTTGGCAAGTGTGAAATTGATATTATCGCAAAAAGCAGCGATCTGATAATTTTCGCAGAGGTCAAAACGAGACGGCAGCTCCCCGACAAGCGCTCCCCTTACGGCAGACCGGCATCGGCAGTGAATTTTACAAAGCGTAAAAATATGCTCGATGCGGCGATGAGATACCTGCACGAAAACAAAAAGTTTTGCGCTGAGCTTCAGCCGAGGATCGATATTATCGAAGTATACGTCGATCCCTCAAGCTCTGCTTACCGTGTTCTTGACATCAAGCATTTTCCAAATGCCGTTCACAGATGAGGTGAGTCTGAAAATAAAATGAAATATTTTGATCTTCATGCAGATACACCACTGCCTCTTGAGGCTTTCGGACTTAAATTCAACTCTGACAGGCTGAACCTCTCAAGCAAACACTTCGGCCTTTTCAAAAGCTACGCTCAATTTGCCGCATACTGCGCACCGGAAAATTTATCGGCTGCAGAAGGATATGCGAGGTTCTTCAAGGTGAGAGATTATTTCCTCGCCGAATGCAAAACGTGTGGTTTTAATGTCTGCACAACAAAATCAGAGCTTGCTGAAGGGATAAAAAGCGGAAAACCCTCGTTCATCCTCACCGTAGAGGATGCGAGAATACTTGAAGGCGACTTAAGCCGACTCGACAAGCTTTACGAATGCGGTGTGCGGCTCTTAACTCCACTTTGGGGCGGTCGTACAGTTATAGGCTCGTCTTTTGAATGTGACGGAGGCCTAACCGATTTCGGAAGAGAGATGCTTCACCGATGCGGTGAGCTTGGGATCCTGACTGACGTCTCCCACGCCTCCCCCGAAAGCGCCGATGAGATAATTTCAGCGGCGTCAGAACATAATATGCCGGTCGTAGCAAGTCATTCCTGCGCATACAGTGTGAACAGTCATCCAAGAAACCTCAGAGACATACATCTCAAAAAAATAGCCGACCTTGACGGTATCGTGGGAGTTAATTTCTATCCTCCTCACCTGAATGGAGATTCGGCTGACATATGCGACGTGATACGTCACGTTGATCACTACGTTAATACTGTCGGAGCGGACCATGTGGCAATGGGTTCCGACTTCGATGGAATGGGTATTTTCACAACGGACCTTGAAACGCTCGGACGTATACCGCACCTCAGAGAAAAGCTGAGACTCCACGGATACTCCGAAGACACGCTTGATAAGATCTTCTTTTCAAACGCGTTGAGGCTCGCCGAAAAAATACTCAAATAAATAAAAAAAGCAAAGCAATTCATAATAAACTATCGAAAAAGGAAGTAGAAAAAATGAATTACCGCAGTACAAGAGACACAAGCAATACCCCCGCATACGTTTCCTCCGCAGAGGCTATCAAGAAGGGCCTTGCCCCCGACGGCGGTCTTTATATGCCCGAGATGCTCCCCCGTATTTCAAGTCTTGACGTGGCAACCCTCAGACCTATGAACTACGCTCAGCGCGCGGCATACATTCTCTCCATGTTCCTCACAGATTACGACAAGGATGCGCTCCTTTGTGACTGTGAAGCGGCTTACTCCGAGGAAAAGTTCCCCGGTGGCGCTGCTCCCATCGTGAAGATCGACGGCTCCATCAATTCTCTTGAGCTTTGGCACGGTCCCACTTGCGCATTCAAGGATATGGCACTCCAGATCATGCCCCGTCTTCTCTCCCGCGCTCTCACCATGACAGGTGAAGACAAGAAGGCTCGTATCCTCGTTGCTACGTCCGGCGACACAGGAAAGGCTGCTCTCGAAGGCTACCGTGACGTTGACGGCGTTGACATCACAGTATTCTACCCCGTTGACGGTGTAAGCCGTATGCAGAAGATGCAGATGGCTACTCAGGAAGGCTCCAACGTAAACGTTTGCGCAGTATACGGTAACTTTGACGACGCTCAGAACGGTGTTAAGGCTATCTTCTCAGACAAAGAGCTGGCAGAACGTGCACTTGAGGACGGTATGTTCTTCTCCAGCGCCAACTCCATTAACTGGGGCAGACTCGCTCCTCAGATCGTTTACTACATCTCCGCTTACTGCGATCTTATCGAAAACGGTACCATCGCTGACGGAGAAGAGATCAACGTATGCGTTCCCACAGGTAACTTCGGTAACATCTTCGCGGCTTACATCGCAAGATGTATGGGTCTTCCCCTCGCTAAGCTTATCTGCGCATCCAACTCCAACTGCGTACTTACAGACTTCATCAAAACAGGTACATACGACAGAACACGCGAGTTCTTCAAGACAATGTCTCCCTCTATGGACATTCTTATCTCCAGTAACCTTGAAAGACTTCTCTACGTTATTGGCGGTGCATCTCTTACTAGTGAGCTTATGGGCGAGCTTAAGGAAAACGGAAAGTACACTCTTCCCACCTCTCTCCTTAATACAATACGTGAGGTATTCGAGGGTTACTATCTCACCGAGGAAGAGACTTCCGAAGTTATCCGCGATACATTTGAGCACGACGGCTACCTTGCCGATACTCATACCGCAGTAGGTCTCGGTTGTGCGAGAAAGTACATTAAGGACTCCGGAGATACCAAGGTAACCATCCTTGCTTCCACAGCAAGCCCCTACAAGTTTGCCGCTGACGTTGCTGAGGCTATCGGTCATAAGATCGACTCCGACGAGCCCGCAGTTATCCTTGAAACTCTTTCAAAGGCAACATCTACAGAGATTCCCGCTCCCCTTCTCCGCACACTTAAGCTTCCCGTAAGATTCAGCCGTACAGTTGATCCTTCCGAGATGCCTGCAGTTGCGATCGAAAAGTAATTTATTCTGACAAAATACAAACGGAGGTAAATATGGCGCTTTTCTCCATATCTGACCTTCACCTGTCACTGTCCACACCGAAGCCTATGGACATCTTCGGTCAAAGGTGGCAGGGATACACCGAGAAGCTCGAAAAAAGCTGCCGTGCCGTCGTCTCGGAAAATGACACCGTGGTGATTCCCGGTGATATTTCATGGGCGATGCACCTCAGCGAAGCTCTCGCTGATTTTAAATTCATTGATTCTCTGCCGGGACGCAAGCTTCTCGGCAAGGGGAATCACGATTACTGGTGGACGACGCTCTCTAAGATGCGAGGCTTTCTCAAGGAAAACGGAATCACGACCATTGATTTCCTTCACAACAATGCTTACGTCCGTGACTCGCATATTATCTGCGGTACGAGAGGTTGGTTTATTGAAGAAAGGCTCCAAAGTGATAAGACCGTTGATTATTCTCTCATTTCCGCAAGGGAATGCGGGAGACTGAAGCTAAGCCTCGACGAAGCCGTAAAGCTCCGTGAGACCGAAGAAGGAAGCGTTCTTCCTATCGTAGTCTATCTGCATTTTCCGCCCATTTTCGGAGATTTTATCTCAGAGGATATGCTTGAGCTGATGGCGTCTTACGGTGTCAGTGCGTGTTTCTACGGACACATTCACGGAAACTACAGCGTGCCGCGAAGCATTGTCTCCCACGGTATCCCCGTAAGTATTATCTCCGCGGATTATCTGAACTTTATCCCCATGCTGACTAAAATCGGCTGAAAACATCCGTTTTTGTGATTTTTACCATTAGGAAAATCAATTTTCCCTATTGTTTTTCCGTTTTACATATTGACATATTGACAAAAAAATTATACAATAAGAGAAGCTATGATTATAAATTAAAATAATCGGAGGACATAAAGATCATGAGTATGAAAAAGACTGAACAGATTGGTGCAAACCAGTACAGCATCACTTTCGATGCATCCAAGGAAACATTTGACGCAGCTCTCGCTAAGGCGTATAAGAAGGCTGCAAAGAACATCTCCATCCCCGGCTTCAGAAAGGGTAAGGCTCCCCGTTCCATCGTTGAGAAGATGTACGGTAAGGAAGTATTCTACGAGGATGCTATCAACGAGCTTCTTCCCGAGGCTTATGAGGATGCAATCAAGGATTTCGACAAGACTATCGTAAGCAGACCCGAGTTTGACATCGAGACAATCGACGAAAACGGCGTTGTTCTCGTAGCTAAGTTCTTCGTTAAGCCCGAAGTTGAGATCGAGGGCTACAAGGGTATCGAAGTTACCCGTAAGGTAGCTGAGGTTACCGACGCTGACGTTGACGCTGACCTTAACCGCGTTCGTGAACGCAATGCAAGAATGATCGAGGTTACCGACCGTGCATCCGCTATGGGTGACGTTGTAAACTTCGACTACGAAGGTTCCGTTGACGGTGTTCCCTTCGACGGCGGTAAGGCTGAAGGTCACGACCTTAAGCTCGGTTCCGGTCAGTTCATCCCCGGCTTTGAGGATCAGCTTGTTGACCGCAACATCGGCGACGAGTTCGACGTAAACGTTACTTTCCCCGAAGAGTATCATGCAGAAGACCTTAAAGGTAAGGCTGCAGTATTCAAGGTAAAGGTTAACGCTGTTAAAGAAACACTTTTACCCGAAGTTGACGATGAGTTTGCAAAAGACGTAAGTGAGTTTGATACACTCGCAGAACTCAAGAGCGATATCAAGAAAAAACTCAAAGAGCAAAAAGCACAGCAGTCAGAGGCAGAACTTGAGGGCGCAATCATCGAGGCACTCCTTGCAAACACAGAGGTAGAAATTCCTCAGGTTATGATTGACAATAAAGTAAATATGATGATGAGCGATTTCGAGAGCCGTCTTGCAGGTTCAGGTCTTGACCTTAAAACATACGTACAGTATATGGGTATGGATCTTGACGCATTCAAGAAAAACTACGAGCCCGAGGCAGCAAAGCAGGTTAAAACCCGTCTTGCACTTGAAAAGGTTGCAAGTCTTGAGGGCGTTGTTGTTGCTGACGAGGATATCGAAAAAGAATATCAGACAATTGCTGACGCATACAAAATGCCTATCGAACAGGTTAAAATGTATATTCCCGCAAC
>JAZUBG010000036.1:0-33027 GCA_045638405.1 Eubacteriales bacterium
GCAAGCCCCTCCCCTACCTTGGATGATGTAATCTGTGCATTCAAATCATTAACATCACGCATTTGTAAGCAAAGATACGGAATTGAAAAAATGTTTCAACGCTCGTATGCCGAGCATATCGTTCGTGACATGGAAGATTACGAAACACGCAGAAAATACATTTACGAGAACCCCAAAAGATGGTATTATAAATAAATATAAAAGAATAGGCGTTTGATTTAATCCGACGCGTTTGTAATCCTAAAGCGAAACTAACGATACACAAAAACGATAAATGTAAATTTTACAAGGTAAAACATCTCATATGAAGAACAATCAACAAAAGTATATTGACTATGTTATGCGATTTGCGGAAGAAAACAAAAGACATATTTGGTTAAGCGGGTCTTTTTTGCGTGGAACCGCTACAGTGTTTTCCGATGTAGATATAAGTGCCTTTTGTAACTATGATAATTTGAAAAAACTGATTTACGGTTACGGAAAACCTTTGTATATATCATTTACACATAATCCGCTCGGCATACTTATCGTTATCTATGAAGATGGCGTGGCTGTAGATTTGGAAATAATCGAAAACATAGATATTCTTGATAATAAATTCTTCCATACTGATGATATTAAGTTATACAATTACAGTAGGAACGAAAAACTATGTAAGGAGTTATCTCTAAAAGATGATGTATACTATCAAATATCTCGTTTGTTTCATCGCAGTTTGATTAAGTTCTTATCTGGCAAACAAGATATAGGTGTAAGTATAGCAAACGAGGTAGCTATGTTTAATAATCACAACATTGTTATTGACAAAGCAAATTACAGTAATAGCATTATTGAACTATTAAAACTCTTTAATAAACAATATCAATTGCCCTTAGAATACTTCTCCCTTTTGTGCGAATTGATAGGAAAGTTGGATGAAGTAAAATGTCCGTAAACCAAGTATACACATTGGAGTTTATCAAACAGAAAACTACCCCCGACAGACATACAAATCTGTCGGGGGAGATTATAATCCTTACGAGAAGTAGCTTTTCGGAGGATTTATTTTTATGCTAAAACTTACTTGTGACCTAAGATCTCCTGCTTTGCGGGAGAATTTCTACTTTTTATATCGGGCATACGTCTCTCAAGAATCGCAAGAGACATTTCCACATCCTCTATAACCTCGTCAGCGCTTCCCGCTCCCACCGTGATCATGTCGCAGTCGCGTATAGCATTCCAGCTGAAGGTAAGTCCAACAAAAGGAGTGCATCTTCCTGCCGCGAAAGGCTTGATCGTCATAACGGGCTTCTTCGCGTATTTGATTATCTCAGCCACGTACTCTACTTCGATCTGCATCAAAAATCCCATGCAGTTGAAGATCTGAATATACGTTTCAACGTCGTATTCGTTTGCATCGCTGTACAAAACAAGCTCAGGCATATGTGCGGAAAGACCGGGGATAAGTCCGTTATCGGTAATCATGGAAAGATAATCGGGAAGACGGTCGATGGTACGCTTGTTTTTGTTCACAAGCTGTTCCGCACATCCGTGATGAACGAGGCAGAACGTGCTTCCGATCTCCCTGCTCTTTTTGATTGCCGCCTCAGCCTCGCGGCGTCCCTCCGGTGTATCGTCTACGTTAAAATAAGGTGTGTCGATTATAGTGATCTTCTTGCCAGTCTTATCTTCGGCATGCTTGATCGCCGCCGTTGCGAGAGGATCACCGCTGAAGGGACCCATAATAGCATCAATTCCATATCTCAGGTACGCTTCAAGCACGGGAAAATAGGCCTCGGGTGTGGAATATCTGTCTTTTATACCCTTATCTGCGGCAGGGGTTCTGTGGCTATATCCCATGAGCCAGTTCGTACCCATCAAAAGTCTCGGCAGAGACACTCCGCCAACGGTAGTTCTCGGAAACATAACGGACATTTTGAAATCCTCACTTTCGATCCATCTTTGTTCCTATCATATCACACACAGGATACCTTGTCAATACGGTATCCCGTCATCGCGTTATATTTTTTGTAAAAAACGATATTTTAAGCAATAAAATCGGACGCAACAGTTGCAAAAAGCACAAAAGTATGATATAAATATCTTGTGTAAAAATGTTCGGATAACTACATATCAACGAAAGGAACGACAACAATGAAACTAAAGAAACTTCTCTCCCTCATTCTTGCCGCAGTAATGCTCATTTCCGTAACAGCCTGCGGAAGCACAGACACAAAAGAGACAACCGCAACCACCGCCGCCAAAACCGAAGCCGGTACTGAAGAAAAACCGATTCCCGAAACGCCCAACGAAGAATACGTTATCGTCATCGACAAGGCTGACGAAGGCGCAGTATCTGCCGCTGAACGCATGACCTGGCAGATGAAAGAAGTCTTCGGCACCGACATCAAGGTCATCGATCAGGCGGAAGGCCGATTTGTCCGTGAGATCGTCCTCGGCAAGACGAACCGCGGTGAAAAGATCGACACATCAAAAATGATCCGTGACGAATTCGAGAT
The DNA here is from genome assembly GCA_045638405.1 of Eubacteriales bacterium. Taxonomy (GTDB): domain Bacteria; phylum Bacillota; class Clostridia; order Oscillospirales; family CAG-272; genus RUG11130. Next base: position 2,499 of record JAZUBG010000036.1, read on the forward strand.
CAAAGCTGTTGGCGAAAAGGTATTCATAGGCGGCGCATCTGCCGACGGCCTTTACGGCGGTGCCGTTAAGTTCCTCAGCGACTGTACCGACGAAAACGGTCTAAAGATCACAGAAAACTTCTCATATAAGGACACCTTCGAGTACCCTGTTAAGAAGCTCACCATCGAGGGTAACGATATTTCAAAGTATACCGTTTACTACCCCGAAGGTGCTTTAGACAGTGTTAAATCTGCCGCATCAAATATCTCGCTTTACGTTGCAGAGGCGACCGGTATTACTATCCCGGTAAAAGAGGGTAGGTCTGATGAATTTGGTATCATTCTTGAAACTGCAAATTCAGACAAAAAATTCGACGACAGCTATAAAGTCAAGACTGTGGGTTCTAACGTTGTCATCAGTGGTCACGAAAACGCAGGTGTCATTTACGGTGCCATTGATTTTATCGAGAATTGTATTGGTTGGAGACTTAATTCAGATACAGTTGACTATATTGAACCGGTCGATCAGCTTGATATAAGCGGACTTGATTATAGTGTAACGCCCGAGATTTTATATCGATACAGAGGTTGGGATGAACTTGTACCGGCACGTATTCCCGTATGGGCGGGCAGTAGTAACCATACCTTTGAAGCGCTTGCTCCCGGATACTCAGTGATGAATGAAAGTCAGCCTTGTCTTACAGATGAAAAGGTATATGAAATAATGCTCGAATCAGCACTTGCTCAACTCGAAGCAAATCCCGATGCTGACATGATATCTATTTCCCAAAACGATAATTCATACTATTGTAAATGTGATAATTGTGCCGCAAGTGATGCTAAATACGGTGCTCCCTCAGGAACACTTCTCGCATTTGTAAACAGAATTGCTGAGGTTATCGAAGAGAAATATCCCGACGTATTGGTACACACCTTTGCATACGATTACACAGTAGAAGCTCCTGACGGTATCAAAGCCAGAGACAATGTGTTCGTACAGATATGCAATATTTTTGAGTGTCAGTCTCATCCTTTGACAGCTAAGTGTAATTCAGACTCATATGCTGAATTCAAGAAGTGGAGCGAAATAGCAAAATATGTGGGTATATGGGATTATCCCGGAAACTGGGCATGCCACTATATTCCGAATCCTATCTACACCTACGAAAACCTTTACGGACTCTACAGTAATTTCGCCGACCTTGACCCCATTCTTTACTACAGCAACAGCTATATGGGTAACGTTTCAGGCGAATTTGCGGAAATGCGCTACCACCTTGCAGGACGTTTCATGTGGAACCCTTACTTTACTGAGGAAGAATATAACGATTATGTTGAATCCTTTATTAAGGCGTATTACGGTCCCGGTTACAAAGAGATATGCGATACTATCGCACTGATGCAGGAAAAGACTCAAACTATCCACGTTAAATATGCAGACGTTTACCACTCGTCACCAAGCGGAATGTTTGGTATGTATTTTTACAGAGTAATAGACGATTTGATTGAAGGAATGAATTCCGCAAGAATCAAAACCGTAACAAAGGCTCAGTGGGAACACGTTGATCGTGCGATGATACAGTACGAATTTATTAAGCTTAATTTTGTGTTTGATAAACTCTACGAAAGTGATGATCCCGCAGAAAAACAGCTTTCTCAGGATATGAGCCGCGCACTTTTCGAAAAGTTCGAAAAGTACAGAATGGATCTTGGAAATATTATGCCCGACAGTTCAAAGGTAAAAGAATTTACCGTGAAACCAGATCTTTGGGAAGAGCTTGTTGCAAGCTTACAGTGATCCGTATATATTCAGTTTGTGTATCAATTCATCAGGGTACTCCGACTTCAAGATCAACCCACTTGAATGGAAGAACAACGAGGACACCTGTATCGTACATTCATTGGAAGAAGTCACAGTTGACTATCCCGGTAAAAAATAATTATAACGAAAGGACATCAAAATGAAATCAAGAAAACTTCTCTCCCTCCTTCTCGCCGCAGTGATGCTCATTTCCGTCACCGCCTGCGCGAGCAACGAAGGCTCGACCGAAACTAACGCCAAGACCGAAGCCGTAACGGAAGAAAAGCCAATTCCCGAAACACCCAACGAAGAATACGTTATCGTAATCGACAAGACCGACGAAGGCGCAGTATCTGCCGCTGAACGTATGACCTGGCAGATGAAAGAAGTCTTCGGCACCGACATCAAGGTCATTGACCAGTCGGAAGGCCGCTTTGTCCGCGAGATCGTCCTCGGTAAAACCAACCGTGGCGAAAAAGTTGACACATCAAAGCTTATCCGCGACGAGTTTGAGATAAAAGCCGTTGGTGAAAAAGTATTCATCGACGGTGCGAGTGCCGACGGACTTTACGGCGGTGCTGTAAAGTTTCTCAGCGACTGCACCGACGAAAACGGTCTGAAGATCACAGAAAACTTCTCATACAAGGACACCTTCGAATACCCCGTTAAGAAGCTCACAATCGAGGGTAACGATATTTCAGAGTACACCGTTTACTATCCCGACGGTGCCGACGATTTCGTAAAAGCGGCAGCTGAGGATATCTCCTACTACATTGCTGAGGCAACAGGCGTAAAGCTTCCCGTTAAGGCCGGTACACCCGAGGGACTTTACATCGCAATCGTGACCGTAAAGTCTGACAAGGAGTTCGACGACAGCTTTGAGATCAAGACCGAAAACGGCTCCGTTACCATCAGCGGTCACGCCAACCTCGGTGCGGTTTACGGCGCGTACGACTTCCTTGAACAGTACGTTGGTGTCAGATACATCACAAACGATCTTGACTACATCAAGCCCGCCGATGCTATTGACATCACAGATGCAAACTACAGTGAGTCTCCCTACATCACCTACCGCATACTCTATCATATAGGCTACAGCGAAGCTGTGCCTTCAGGAATTTCCGTCAAAAACAAATCTCTCCGTGACATAAGATGGGCAGGAAACCATTGTCACACCTTCGACGAGCTTGACGGAGACTACAGTGTACAGTACGAAAACCAGCCCTGTCTCACAGATCCGGAAGTATTTGAGCTTATGCTCACCAACGCCAAGAAAAAGCTTGAGGAGTATCCCGATGCAGAGATAATTTCCATCTCTCAAAATGATAACGAAAATTTCTGTTCCTGTGACAACTGTCTTGCAGCAATAGAAAAGTACGGCGGATTCAAATCGGGACTTATGCTTGATTTCGTAAACAGAATGTCCGACGAGCTGGTAAAGGATTATCCGAACATTAAGATTCATACTTTTGCATACCAAGGTACTGAAACCCCTCCGGAAGGAATCATCGCAAGAGATAACATCGTAGTTCAGTTCTGTCCTATCTACAACTGCTTCAATCATCCCTTCACACATGAATGTCCCGCAAATGGAAATTTCAGCGATAGAGTTGAAAAGTGGTCAAAGATCACAAAAGAAATTCAGATCTGGGACTACTCTTATCAGTGGGATCTCGATGGTACACCTTACCCCACAATGGGATATAACGAAGTTGTAAGCAACTATCAGCTATTCGTTGATAACAACGTAAGCTACGTGTTCAACAACAACGATTTCCAGCTTAACAATGGAGAATTCATCGCTCTTCACTCATATCTTCTCACCAAGGTAATGTGGAATCCTTATATTACCGAAGAAGAGTATTACGGATATATGCAGGATTTCCTTGCAGGCTTCTACGGTGACGGCTGGGAGAGCATTTACGACGCTATCATGACGGTTGAAAATAACTATGACCGCTGTGTAATAGTTGACAACAAAACTCCCGCTGAGAACATGATGCATATGTACATGAAGTCGTATATCGACGACGTGATCGCTAAGATGGCTGACGGAAGACTCAAGACAGATACCGCATTCAAGTTCGCCAATGCAGACTGTGTAATGGCACAGTACGAGTGGGTAAAGCTTGACCTGGTATTCACCAAACTATACCAGAGTGAAGATCCTGCAGATAACGAAAAAGTGCAGGAAATGTGCCGCGCTCTCTACAATAAGTTCGGCAAGTACGGACTGAAGTTCATTGACTCTCTTGATCATCTCGACATCTCCGAGATCGAAGAATTCGACAGAAGCCCGAGTAAGTGGATGACTCTTATCAGCGAGATATACGATGCAAAGGCAAACGCTGCCGCTCAGGAGTAAGACAATCGAAAATCGTAACGCCGACTATGTAAAATGGTAAAAATAAGGTCTCACGCCTTCATGACGTGAGACCTTGTTTTTATCGCTGTATTACACTTTTCTTTTTCCCGTTCATAGGGTTCCATCTTCCCGAGATAAAGTATACCATGAACATTGTGAAGAGAAGGAGATTGTGTGAGATCATGCATGCCCACGCGGAAACGAGACCGAGGGAGAAGATCTGCGTGCAAATGAAAGTACCGACAATTCGCACGCCCCACATACCGATGATGTTACTGATAAAGGGCATGGTAGTCTTACCCATTCCCTGCATCATGCCCTCAACCACGATGGTAACACCGTAGAAGGGTTCGGAGAGAGCAACCATGCGAAGCACCGTAGCGCCAAGCTTAATTACTTCGGGGTCTTTAGAGAATATTGTCATCATCTGAGGCGCAAAGGCGAAGAGCAGACCGCCCGAGATGATCATCAGTGTCAGTTCCACTGCGATTATCATTCGGGAAAGATCCCTTAGTCTTTCCTTGTCCCCTGCACCGAGACAGTTGCCTGCAAGAGTTGCGGAGGCTGACTGCATACCGTAACCGGGAATGTAGAACGCAGACTCAACAGTGTTTGCGATGGTGTGTGCGGTTGTTGCAACCGAGCCGATGGAGTTAACCATAGACGCAAACGCAACGTAACCGAATGATGTACCGAATCTCTGAAGAGCATTGGGGAAAGCCACCTTGAGACAAGGTCTGAGGACACTGAAATCGGGCTTCACAGAGTATCCGCGGGGTGTTATTTCGGGATGTCTCCACACAGCCACGGCAATAGCTATACCGCCCACCGCAAATGACACCGCACTTGCAGTAGCAGCACCAATGACACCAAGTCCCGCACCGGGCATGGTGAATGAGAAAGAAGCGAACAATTTAATAACTCTCGTGGGATAAATGAGAAGGAAATTCAGAACAACGTTGATGATATTCACCGCAAAACCCACTCTCATAGGCGTTTTGGTGTCTCCCGCCGCGCGAAGCACCGTACCAAAGATTATACTTGACGCTCTGAACAACATGGGAGTGTAGAGAATGAAGAAATATTTCGACGCCATGGGACGAATCTCTTTGTCAACCTGCATCCACGTGGGAATAAAGGAACTGAGAGAGAGAGTAATGACGGTAAAAAGACCGCCGAGCACAAGAACGGCAAGTGCCGCCTGGGAAACGGCTTTTTTTGCTCTTTCCGTCTCACCTGCACCACGCGCCTGAGAGATATATGAAAGAAAACCGACTCCTGCGGCGGAAATGGTACTTCCCACAAGCCAGTTTACTGTTGTAGTCGATCCTACTGCCGCAGTAGCCGCCGTACCGAGGGAGCCTACCATAGCGGTATCTATATACTGAACAGCCGTCATGAGAAGCTCTTCAAGCATGGTTGGCCATGCGAGAGCAAATATGACGGGGAGCATATGTAGCGGAAGCTTATGTTTTTTCATATAGATGAAGATCTCCTGTTACTGTCAAATTTACATTTTTCACCGATTATATCTTACCACATTTCACGACATTTGACAAGGACAAGTTCCAAAAAAAATCTCCCCTAACCTTGACCCGATCCATTAAAGTATGCTATAATTAACCAACGAAAAGTTTAAGGAGACTGTTATGACCGATTACAGAGAACTTTGCGCCACTCTTTCCGCGCTGACCGACGATATACCGTATAAAATCGCAAATCTGGCAAACGCCTCAGCACTTCTGTGGGAACGCCTTGAAAATATAAACTGGGCAGGATTTTACCTCCTTGAGGGCGAAAAGCTGATCCTCGGACCCTTCCAGGGCAAACCCGCTTGTATTGAGATCCCACTGGGACGCGGAGTGTGCGGTACCGCCGCTTTGTCCCGTAAAACTCAGAGAGTCCCCGACGTGCATAAGTTTCCGGGGCATATCGCCTGCGACGGCGCGTCTAACTCGGAGATAGTAGTACCGCTGATACGCGACGGTGAGCTTTTCGGTGTCCTCGACATTGACAGTCCCGTGTTTGACAGGTTCTCTGCGGAAGATCAGACGGGACTTGAAGATTTTTCAGCGATAGTCTCACAGTTACTTTAACCAAACATAAAAAGAGCAAAGTACCGACAATACTTTGCTCTTTTTGTGATGTTTCAGTCTCTTACACGAATGATTTTCACCGGATCAACACGGCATATCCTGATCATGGGTATAATAAAGGAAATAAACGCCAGTATCACCGTAAAAGCCGCGTTTTTCAGCATGATCGTACTGTCAAAGGAAATAAAATCAAGCTTTAATATCACTCTGCCCGACACAAACGTCTGTAATGACTCGGTCAGAATTCCGTTCACCGTACTAACAAACGCCGAATATCCCACACACGTGAGTATCACCGTTAAAGCAGCAATCAGTACAACCTGAAAAACAAACACAAATCCTACCGTAGGATTTTTCATACCTAAAGCTTTCAAGATTCCGATCTCATGCCGTTTTTCCGTTACCGTCTTCGATGCAAAGTTCATAAGCACGAATATCACACCGGCACACAGTATCAGAGCCATAAGCCTGAAAACAGGTACAAATACCTCAACCGCCTTTGACATAGTACCGAGACTGTCCGTAACGGCAAGATTTTTCTCAAAACCTTGCTCTGTTGCAACATTGATCACACGATCAAGACCGTCTTTACCGTTAAAATACAACCCAATGGGATAAACGTGATCAGCAAGAAAGGCACTGTAAATCCCCTCACCCACAATAAAGGTTCCGCACATATCTCGAGATCCATCTTTGAAGAGTCCAACGACCTTTACTTCCTTCTCAAACAGAGGCTCACCGTTCTGCTCAGAATACAGATAATGTCTCAATGTAAAGGTGTGTCCCTCGAAACTGTCAAAATTCTCAACGCTATAATCCGTACCGAAAACGCGGTTATAAGTCACACAGTCCATTAGAAGTTCGTCTTCCCCAAGACTGATTCCGTAAACATCGTCGCGTCTGACCTGAGGAATATCCGTTGTAAACTTTTCTCCTCCGTCAATGCTGAGTGCATAATGCCACACCGTATCCCATGCAGGTGAATTTTCAGCATCAGTCCTGAAATCGGGATTAAGTGAATAGCAAAAACCGTAAGAGGAGTGAACGTCATCAATAAAATCAAGAACAGATTCACTTTCAAGTAACTTTTCAGCTTCACCGAAATCAAGCTTCTCGGCAATATCAAAGTATTTCTTATACTTATCGCGATACCCCGTGTCAATTACCGCGTTTATATATCCGCGGGTGACACAGCTGTACTCGCTTTTCGTACCCCATCTGTACTCACCGATAAGACTATCATAGTCGTGAGCATAGGATACCTGACCGCTGTTGATTATAATATCCGCAATATAATCTGTGATTATCACCCCTGTGGGGTGGAACTCTTCCGCTTTTGCCAGATATTTGACTTTTCCAAACTTATCTTCAAGGAACTTTTCGTCAACCACCATCGTTCCGAGTGGTTCCAGAATACCAAAGGAATCATCGAAAAAACTTGTTTTCATCCCCGCAGAGCTCTGGCTTCCGCTTATACTCGGAGCATATTTCAAAACCTCGTAAACTTCTCCGCTGTATCCTGCGTCTCTGAAAGCTCTGATGTCGTCTTCATATATCCGCGGAAAAGTATTCGCTACCTTTTTCAGTTTTTCAAGCTCACGCCTCTGACCCGCGGTGAGAGTCTTCGTCACATAGATCGAATCCGAGTCCGTCGCCGCAAGCTCGCGTCGCATAACGTCCGAAGCATCAAATTCCGCAACGGTCTGCGAAAGTGCCATGACCACCATTACCGCCGCGACCATAATACTGTATAAAACAGCTTTCATGAGATTTCCTCGCAGCATTCTGCCGCAAAGGCGTATCTTACGTGTAAAGGGCATACCTGATTTGCGAAAGGTGTGATCAGAAAGAACAGTTTCGGTCTCTCCGGTGGGAATATATTTGTTCTGCTTTTCTACCGTACTGTCTCCGTCTGACAGTTCTTCTCCTTCAAAACAGAGAAAATCACCGTCATTACCCGGATTTTTATATTTCGGATTAATTGAACTATCAGACAGAACCTTACCTCCTGAGAGCTCAATTATACGGTCTGCAAAACGCTGTGCCGCCACGGCGTTATGAGATACCACAAAAACAAGACTTCGACGCGAGATCTCTCTCAGCAGCTCGAAAACAGCGTCTGAAGCGTCAGAATCAAGATTTCCCGTGGGCTCATCGGCAAGTATCACACCGGGGGATTTTACCAGTGCCCTGGCCACACACACTCTCTGTCTTTCTCCTCCCGATATTTCGGAAGGGTATCTGTCAGAAAGCTCCGCAATTCCCACAGTCTCCAATGCTTCGCGTATTTTTTGAGTGTCACAGTCCCCTGCAAGTTCAAGGGCGAGTGATACGTTTTCCCACACCGTCAAGTTGTCGATAAGATGGTAATCCTGAAAAACGAATCCCACTTCTCTGTTTCTGTAGTCAGCAAGTTCGGCAGAATTATACGCTGAAATATCTCGTCCGTTGAAACAGACCTTTCCTTCACTCGGACTATCGAGACCGCCGATAATATTAAGCAGCGTGGATTTACCGCTGCCGCTTTTTCCGAGAAGAAAAACGAGTCCCGTACTCGGAAGGGTCAGACTTATTCCTTTTATTGCACCGTAACATTTTCTTTTTTTCGATCTGTAAGTTTTGGACAGATCTTTAATTTCAATCATAAAAGCAGCCTTTCCTTTCCGCGATGTAAATATCCCACCGACAAATTTATATACCCGTCACCGAATAACACAATATAATTAATTATACACCATTCGACTTAAAATTACAAGATTGCTCACAAAAAACCTCACGGTCACCCGTGAGGTTTCGCCATTCTTACTTTTCTTTTCTTGTGAGGATCTTTTCACCGTCGAATACCAGGTATCCGATACCCTCTCCGGACTTTCCGCCCTCAAGGAAGTATTTTTTGAAGCTGCGTCTCATAGAGTTGTCTTCGTACCACTCCTCGAGAGGCTTCTGATAGCTCTTGCCGAAGAGTCTCCATGCATCACCGAAGTCATCTTCTTCCTCTACTTTTATAATATCCCAGTCGTCCATGAAGTCAATTGAGTTGGAGCCTTCGGGGAACGCATTCTTATACCCGGGATAGAGGAGCCATGAACCGCAGCCGCATACGAGAGCGTCTGTGCGACCGTGTTCCTTGGAGTAGAAGTCATACGCCATCTTGTAGGACTTCATTCTTGACTCATAGTCAACGGGACCGAAGTTGGAGGGAATATGGATTCCGAGACAGGGTCTGCCCACTTCGATGGTAAATCCACCGCATACACGGTTGAAGTCGTTGTCATATGTGCCGTCCTGATACTCAAAACGTCCGAATTTGATGAGCTTACACTTCATGAAAAGTCCAAACCAGAAGCCAACGAAGGTACCCCAATAACCGTAGATCTCATAGCACTCGTACGCTTTACTGCGAAGGTCAGTGAAGGTGTCCCAAATCACTTCTTCCGGAACACCGCGCTTTTCGTAAAGGTGCTTTGCTCTCTCAAGAGCAAAGAACAGCATGAGCATCCAATATGAATAAGAGTGGTTTCCTGCTCTGTCCTTGAATTCAAGGAAGATCTCGTCCATCTTGTCTGAATTGAATCTGCATTCGAAATATATGTCAACGAAAGAGTCGAACTCTTCTTCAAAGCCCTGCGCAATAACGCTGTCCGCAAGATCTCTGAAATAAACTTTTGCGTCATCGGGGAACTCGCACTTGTCAAGGACAAGGTTCATAAACTCTAAATTCATAAAAATGCTCCTTTATGGGTAAATATGTTATAAAATTATCGTGATATTACTTTTCGGGAACAACGTCACCCTTGAGGAAGAAGGCGCTTCTTTCGGGAGCGTCCTTGGCACCGTTCCACGGCTCGTCTGTGTAACGGTAGTCGAACTTCTTACAGAACCAGCTTACGTCGTCTCTGAGAGAAGCAACGTACTCCTCCTCAGCCGCGCCTACGGTCTTATAGAATTCGGCAAACTCCTTCTTTGACATTCTCTCCTGAGCCGCCGCAAGAAAACGCACGTAATGGTCAAGGCAGAAGTGGTGCTGCGCCGCTGTCTTTTCGCGGAAAGAGGGATCGTTTTGCCAGAGGAGAGCCGCCGCTTCAACTCTCAGGTTGAAGTTGTGCTCGATCCTGTCGCATATGTAGCATCCGTCGGAAATCGCTCTTAGGCTTTTTGCCGCAGACGCGCCTGATTTTGCGGGGAAAAGTCCGCATTTCATCTCGGAGACAATGTGGTCGAGGTGACTTTCAAGCATCAAAGCGAGAGGGAGGCGTTTGCCCATGGTGAAGAGCTTTGCAAGGTGGTCGGGGCAAAATCCTGCTTCATTGGTCTTGATACGCGTATCGGGCTCCATCATGGAAGCACCGAGAATAAGGTCAAGCTCTTCCTTTTCAAGACTGTCGTACATACGGCAGAAGGGACAGATATGTACTCCTTCCTTCGATGCTTCGATAGATTCTTCAAACGCCATATTGACGGGTATTGTATAGATCTGTTCCATATATTAAGTACCTTTCAGTTGTTTTTTATGATCTTGCTCAAACAGCTATTACGGTAATTCTGTCTTTATCAAATGCTAAACAGGGTAAGCGTTTTTTTACTTTTCACTCCAGGTGAGAACCTTCTCACCGTCAAATATCAAATATCCGTTTGCACTGCCGGGACAACCGCCGTCAAGGAAGTATTTCTTGAATCCGCGACGCATTGACGTGTCCTCGGGAAGCTCCGCGAGAGGCTTCTCTGAATCTTTTCCGAACACTCTCCAACGGTCACCGAACTCATGATATGCACCGGGTTCCTTGCTGTGAATGTTAGCGTATTCAAAATCATCCATAAAGCTGCGGGAATTGGAACCTGCGGGGAACGCTGCCTTATAGGGTGGGTACATAAGCCATGAACCGCAGTAGCAGGGAAGATAATCAGTACCGAGCTCCTTGGTGTAGAAGTCGTATGCCATCTTATATGACTTCAGTCTTGCTTCTCTGTCGAAGGGCTCACCGCTTGAGGGAATGTGCAAGCTGAGCATCTTCTTACCCTTTGTGAACGTCACGCCGCCGTAGGTTTTAGCTTCGTCTTCCCAATATTCCGCATCCTGATACTCAAGGCGTCCGAATTTAATGATACGGCAGAGATAAAAGAGTCCGTACCATCCTGCAACGAAGGTACCCCACACACCCTTGATCTCTTTACATTCAAGTGCTTTGCATCTGAGATCTGAAAACGTATCCCAGAACACCTCTTCGGGAACACCGCGCTTGTCGTAAAGGGGCTTTGCCTGCTCTACCGCAAGAATGAGCAGAAGCATCCAGTATTCATACGCTGTGTTACCTGCCTTTGCAGCAAATTCCTTCAGCTTTCCGTCTATCATGTCGCAGTGACACTTTGATGTGATGTATTCGTCAACGATGGAATCAAATTCAGCTTCGTAGCCTTCTGCGATGAGGCGGTCTGCAAGCTCTCTGAAAAATATACAAGCTTCCTCGGGGAAGGTGCATTTTTCGAGAACAAGATTCATAAACTTAAGATTCACGGTAAGTTCTCCTTTGAGTATTATATGTAAATTTTAAATATTCGGTTTCAATATCCCTTTCAAAGACCTTTGACTGCGAGGGAGTTTTGTGGTATAATAATGTCGAAAGCTTGAAACATGAGGTCTGTTATGGATAAAGTATATATCGTTGACACGGGAAGAGTTGGCGGTGTGCCTTACGTTCGTCTGGGAGGCACGGGAAACTTCTCCGTATTTAAAACCTTTGACTGCGGGCAATGCTTCCGCTTTGATCCCGTCTCTGACACTGCCGACGGTGCTTACTCCGTTTCGGGAGTAGCCTTTGGACGTCACGTTACCTTCACGGAGGACAAGGACGGTATCGTGATTCTCGGCTCAGACGAAAATGATTACAAAAACATTTGGGAAAAGTATCTTTCCCTTGATGCTGACTATGGTGAGATTGACCGTATCGTTACAACCGCTCTCGACGAAGACGGCTGCGCCGTCATGCTTCGCGCCGCTGAGGCGGGACGTGGTATCAGGATTCTCCGTCAGGAGCCGTGGGAAGCACTCTGTTCCTTTATTATATCACAAAATAACAACATTCCGCGCATAAAAAAGATAATTTTTTCACTTTCTGAAAAATTTGGTGAAAAAACTGCGGACGGAAGAGGATTTTCCTTCCCCACGGCACGCGCTTTGGCTGATGCGGGGGAAGAAGAACTGTTCGCGCTTAAGACGGGATTCCGCGCAAAGTACATTTACGACGCGGCGAGACGTGTCGCTGACGGGGAGATAGATCTTGAAAGGGTAGTGAAGATGGAAAACTACGCTGATGCAGAAGCCTCTCTGATGCAGATAAAGGGCGTGGGACCGAAGGTCGCCGCCTGCGCGCTTCTCTTCGGCTTTGGCAAGACCGAGGCTTACCCCATCGACACATGGATGAAGAAGGTGACCGCCCGCCATTTCAGCACCGCTCCCGATCCGAAGCTTTTCGGCAAGGCGGCAGGTATCGCACAGCAGTACCTTTTCTACATGGAGAGATACATAAACGAGGGAAAATAAAATGAAAAAAGTTCTATCATGAGCGTGACTTTTTGTGTCCGAAATGCGTCTATATTGGTAGAGATGAAAATGACCGATTTGATAAAAACGAAAGGAGAAAGACTCAAATGAAGAAAACGAAAATACTTAAACTGGCGTGCACGGTTTTAGCCGCATTGACGGTGATGCTCCCCGTATGCACCGCAGTAAACCTTCCCGATATGACAGACCCCATCGAAAGCGTGGTAAGGCTCGGCAAGTTTTCGTCAAAGATCGATCCTACCATTCCATTTGACGAAGGATGTGTGGTAGTGTACCTCGCCAAACCCGTAAGTGAGAAGTCACCCTACAACAAGCTCACTGTAAAGGATCTTCCGTTCCTCGAACTTGAGAGTGTTGAGTACGTCCCCACACATACAGATTACAGAGCGCCGGATATATACCTTCTCAACCTAAAAAATCCCGGCAGACGCGAGGTCGCCGAGGCTATCGTTGCTCTTGAAAACAACTACGAAAACATAGCGGCAATGGACAATCTTATCGTAAACATGGTAGTCCCTTGCCCGGCTATATCTCCGAAGTACGATTATCTTGATGTCGGAGGTAAGTTTACCCGCAACGAATACAAAACAAGATATGATTTTATTTGTCCGGAATTCGATATTAATGAGTTTTCCGTTGAGTTTTCAAAAGAGCCTGATGTCCCCCTCTCAGAATTTCCCGAAATCGTATTCCCTGAGATCACAGCGGAAATAGACAAGGTAGCAAAATACGGAAATAACTACTACACTGTATATCTGAAATCCATGGAAGAAGTTCTTCCGTACCACGAAACGATGGAAGAACAGCTGATGAGAGTTTATAAAGCAGTTGCTGCACTTAATCACAGGGCAGAAGACGATATTAAAAAAATCCATTTTCCTAATTTTGAATTTAACGAAGGTCAGCTTCCGTACTCGGAATGTAACGTTTATGATTATACCTGGGAAGATTGGTTCGCTTCTGCAGTCAATTACGTCATAAATTGGAATTTAATGCAGCCCGAGGTATTCCGTATCAAAGGGCCGGTCACGATAAAGAATACTTGGAACGGAGAAGAAGTGGTCTACGTAGAGAGCGATGACCTGAAGATCTATCAGCACAACTTCTATCCCGAAATGGGCATGACGAGAGCTATGCTTGTGACAGTACTTTTCCGTATCTCAAATTACCCTTACGTAAATGCGGGTAACGTGTTCTCCGACGTACCCGACGATCAGTGGTACTCGGAAGCTGTAAAATGGGCGTATGAGAACGACATCATCGAGGGCGTCGGTGACGAAAAATTCGCTCCCGACCGTGAGATCACCCGAGAGGAATTCGTCACTATCATATACCGTTACCACACCGAATGGAACGACTCTCCCGTCAGATACAGGACGGATTTCACGAGATTTTCCGATTCGTCCGCAGTGTCCGACTGGGCTCACGAGGGTATGGCTTGGGCGGTAGGAAATCACCTTATCGAAGGACGTGACGGAAACCTTATCGCATCCTCATCCACTATCACCAGAGCAGAAGCGGCAAAGATCATCATGCGCTACGACGATTACACACCTAAGGCGTGATACTTCAGTAAAACAGCAAAGGCTGACCAAGTTTGATACACTTGGCCAGCCTTCTTTTTTAGTCGATGTCCTCAACCACAGTTTCGGGAGGATTGTCAAGCTGCCACGGGTCGCGGAGATAACGTCTTAGCTTTTTGAGAGCTGCAGCATAGTAAAAACCGTCACAGATTCGTTCGTCCATGTTAACGGTATACTCAACGTACTCTTTTTTCTCAGTCTCTCCCTCAGCATTCAGTTCATAGCACCTCTGTTTTGCACCGAAAGCGATGAACACGGGACAGGTACCGAAATCGTAAAGGTGATGATGCACGGGGGGAATACCGAGAGATCCCATAGAAGTTATGTACAGCGAGCAGTGGAAAGGACTTACGTTGGTAAGAAAACGGGGAAGAAGTCCCATATAATCAAGGAATCTGATGAAGTTTATAGTTCCGCGGAGTAAAATCCCGGGAATGTAATTAAGCACTTTTACTACTTTGTCAAGACCGCCCGTTTTCTGTTCACGGTAAGTGTCGATCTCGTGCTGAAGGGCGTTATAGATGTCACCGGCAGTAGCTGTGGGATCGGTAGTTAATTTAATGACGGTATCGGGAGACTCAAGAGTCATCTCCTTCTTTATGGTGAGAGCTATCTGAATGTCGTTGCGTGCAAAAACCTTGTACCCTGCAATAAAACGGTTTAGAGCAGGCATCTGCGATACGGTACGGACGTACGCCGCAAGCAGAACGTGCATGGTGGTGAAGTTTTTCATTCCTTCCGCTTTTTTCTCTCTCACGTACCTGTCAACTGCACTTACGTCAAATTTGTCCCTCATCTGATTGGTGGCACCTGTTCTCGTGGGCATGATACAGCAAGCAACTCTTGTGATGGGAGCTATGGAACGAAGTCGTCTTCCTTCTTTTCTGTCGCCGAGTCTGCGACGACGCCTTTTTTCTTTTATTTTTTTTGACATTGTGTGTCCTCTCAAACATTGAATTCTCAATAATTCATTTTAACATATATACGGCTTATTGTAAACAAATTTTGACGAAAAAAAGCGAAATTTATTTCTGAATTTTTATTTCCCACAAAAACCGTGAATGTTATTGACAAAGACGGCACGAGGGGGTATAATATATGAGTGCTTTTGAAAAGCATTTGGGAAAATACGCGGGTGTGGCGGAACTGGCAGACGCGCCAGATTTAGGATCTGGTATCCACCGCTGTGCAGGTTCAAGTCCTGTCACCCGCACCAAGTCTTAATAGCTTGAACCTCTTTGCCGTTGGTAAGATGTTCGGGCTATTTTGCTTTATGGATGAGTATGAAAAATTCGACGGTTAATAAGCGCACGAAAGCCGCAGGCAACTCGCCTGCGGCTTTGTGTATTCAGGTATTCCCTTATGCTTCTATTTCATCAAGTTTGTTTTCTTGGTTGCTTCCTCTTTTCTCGGTACTGTCAGCACCCTGTTTTTTACGAGCTTTCCATTCTGCATAGTCTCGTTTTCCTTCTTCGGATGCAAGATACTCCTGCATAATCGGCAGCAGTATCCGTGCCAAAGATTCCATTTCATATTCGGGGATACCTAAATCATTGCGAGGAATTTTCTTCTTTCTCGGCATGATATAGTTATCCTTTCGTTTTTTAGTTATGATTACTCTTCGTAAATCTTCGTAATTCCGGAGCGATGATGACCGAGTCGCTCTGAGACCTCTCGTCTTGCTTGTTCCGCATTCATTCCACGGGTAATAAGTCTTTCTTCGGCTTTTTGCGCGTAGGTGTGCCGTATTGAATGCCAACCGTATCCACTATCTGCTCTCTCTTTCTTGCCTTCTTTGATTTGACTCTTCCGATCGGGATCCAAAATTTCGTCAATATGATTGCTCATCCAATTGGTCAAAGCGGTTTTCACCCTCTTTACGCTGTTCTTGTGATTATCGCAGAACAAATAATTGCTTGACTTTTTCCCGTCCGCCTTGGCAATATTTAAAATCTTTTGCAGCACTATGACTTGCTCTTCCGTATCAAGCGGAATATCTCTTGCCTGACCGCCTTTTCCGTTGGGAATGTGTAACTGTTTTGATTCAAGAGCTTCTTCCAATTGATAGATTCTTAATGTGACAAGCTCATTTTTTCGCAGACCAAAATGGTAAACGATATATGCACCAAACACTACGCCACGTCTGTCTCCGCTATTTGCGATATCTACCATTTTCGTCATTTCACTGTCAAGGAAGCCCTTGTTGTACTTGCCGACCTCTCTCTTCTCCAAATCCAGCTTCTTGTTCTCCGGCAGCTTGTTCTTACACTTTGAATGTTTGTGCCAAAATCGAATGGCGGACAGCTCGGTCATAATATACGATGCACTTTTCCCATTTGCCTTAAGAAAATCAACGTAGGCAAAAATATGCTTGGCAGAAACATTGTTAACATTCTCAAGACGAAAATCTCTTGCGAGGAATTTTGCAAAGCGGTCTTCAAGCGCAGGGTGATAACGCCTTCTTGTTTCAATTGATCCATTGTTGCAGTTATCAATATCACGCTTGAACTGAACGGCAAGGTTGTTCGCCATATTCACCTGGGTCTCGGTCAATTCATACTTAATCTGAACGCCCATAGGCCTTTCACCTCCTTTCTGTAAATCTTTCAAACGAAAATTCCAATATTTTCGTTTGTACTGTAGTAATGCATTACAAAAAGGGGGGCTTTCAAGAAAAATAGAAAATAATTTTGAGTAAAAAACGCAGGGACGAAAGATTTATCTTCTATCTCTGCATTTTGCTGACCAAAATCTATTTTAGTTGTTTTGATGACGAAAATTTTTGCGCCGTCATATCGATACGACAATCATATATCATTTCAATAGGACAGCATACTTTCGAACTTTACGTGACTCATTTTCAGCCGACTGTTTTGTGTGTGATACGGCTTGTACCTATCCCGCTTATCCGTATTACACATAAAACAGCCGGAACGCCGCAGGCGAAAAAACGCTTCTCTATAATAAATCTACGGGCATCATTTCGAAGGGACAGTCATTCTTTATCATTTCAAAATTATAGGTTATCATTTTTCATTTCAAAAAGACAGCGGCAAGGCATAGCTATCCCATTGGCACGGAGATGAATTTTTCGTGTCATTTCTTCTGTTTTCTTTTTCTATGCTCCGAAAATGCCTTGCCGTTCGGCGACTTCAACGGAGTTTTCGTCGCCGTTTCTATTTTCTTCGCTAATAGAAACGGCGACGCTTTCGAAAAGACAATCATAAATCATTTCAAATTGAGTCGTCCCGCTTATCACAAAACAGTTATTGGGGAAGTTAACTGCTACGCGAGACTTTTCATATATCATCTCGAAGCGATAATCATAGAGCATGTCGAAAAGTGTATCATATTTGATTGTGTAACAATGAAGGTGAGTACAGCGGATATAATCCGGCGCATACCTGCCACGTGACAGGCGTCAGATACTCGCGTACTGACAGCGCAGTGCCGTATACTGTAACTGTTTACAGCGCCTCCTTAATTCGGTCGACGGCAAGGATTTCATTTACCGTTGGAAATCCGGGAAACCTCGGCTGTGCCCTTTGTCGCACAGAGACAGCGGTTAAATTGACCGTGCCGCACACGGTTGACTGCTTGGCAGATCTTTTGCTTTGGATGTGGGAGTACCTCTGTAATCCACCTTTTCATTCACAAGCCGCAGTCTGCTGTGAACCGTCATGTTGCCGTGTTACTTGGATTTGAACATTGCAGGCAACATTTTCTTGGGATTTGTCCTTTCATTTGAATTCCTCCTTCATTGTCATAAATATATTTTGACCCCGTAACAAGCTCCTTGCTTGTCGGAGAACAAAAACAAGGTACAAAAAAGCACTTACCCGAAGATAAGTGCTGCTGTTGCTGTATGCGGAAGGAAACACATAACTTCGAAAGTTCTACTAAGTTTTGTTTTTGAATGCTTCCTTCATATTTTTAAGCTCATATATAATATGATCGATTTTGAGGCAATCGTCAAGGGTGGATACAAATTTTTCTAAGAAATTTTAAAACGTGGCTTGTTCAATAATTGATTGCTTTTTTAGCTAGTAGAAAATATCGCTAACTAAATTTGATAGCACCCGTCAATGAGAAGATGATACAATACTCGCCACTTTTCAATATCTTTTTACAATTTACTATTGAAATATTGTTATAAATATGTTATAATGATGTTATAATCAATCGCGCTGAGAGGTGTAACAATGACATTTGCCGAAAAGATGCAGGCTGTTAGAAAACAGTTGTTCTTAAGCCAAGAAGCTATAGCAAAAGAACTTGGTGTTTCTTTTGCAACGGTGAACCGTTGGGAAAAAGGAAAATGTGAGCCGAGTTATAAGGCACAAAAAGCCTTTAACGACTTATGTGAGAAACATAATATAGACGTTACTTCACTTGTCGATAACTAATATGGAAAAGACAAAAGAACAAATCAGCTACAATATGCAACAAGTTAAAAATAAAGATTCAAAGATCGAAGTCTTGTTGCGTAAAGAATTATGGTCACGCGGTATTCGTTACAGAAAGAACGTAAACCACATATACGGTAAGCCTGATATTGTATTCATAGGCAAAAAGGTTGCCGTCTTTTGTGACAGCGAATTTTGGCACGGATACAATTGGGAACAACGAAAGAACGATTTCAAATCGCACCAAGAATTTTGGATACCGAAGATCGAACGTAACATAAAGCGAGACGCCGAAGTAACGGCAAAACTCGAATCCGAAGGATGGACGGTACTCCGTTTTTGGGGCAATGATATCAAAAAGAACACGGCGCAATGCGCAGATATAATTGAAAAGGCGGTATATTCAAAATGAATCAGTTGAAATCTGTAGATTTATTCGCCGGTATTGGTGGGATCCGGCTCGGCTTTGACAGAGCCTTCGGTGACAGTATTGACACTGTGTTTGTATGCGAATGGGATGAAAACGCACAGAAAACCTACAAAGCAAACTTTAACGATAATTTTGCAATCGCAGGTGATATAACCAAAATTGACGAGAAGGATGTCCCCGAGTTTGACATCTGTCTCGCAGGATTCCCTTGTCAGGCGTTCAGCCTTGCAGGACAGCGTATGGGCTTCGAAGACAACTATAAAGGTATGTGCCGCGGTACGCTATTTATGGACGTGGCTCGTATCTGTGAGTACCACAAACCAAAAGTAATCTTCTGCGAAAATGTAAAGGGGCTCGTTATCCACGATAGAGGAAGAACCTTCAATATTATTTGCAAAACCTTTGAAGATCTTGGATACAGGGTGTTCCATAAAGTTTTAAACAGCAAGAATTTCGGAGTTCCACAGAACAGGGAAAGAATTTATATCGTGGCTTTCAGAAATGATATTGCTCCCGAAAACTTTGTATTTCCCGAAATTACCGATGACACCAAGCGATTGCGTGATATTCGCGAAGAAAATTCTGTCCCCGCAAAATATTATTTGAGTGATGTGTACGTAGAAACGCTGCGTAAGCACAAAGCACGTCACGAATCTAAGGGCAATGGTTTCGGTTACGAAATCCGTGATTGGAGTGATATAGCAGGTGCTATAGTGTGCGGAGGCATGGGGAGAGAGAGAAACCTTGTGATTGATAAGCGCCAACAGGATCTTACACCTACCACCCACATTAAAGGAAATATCAACAAGGAAGGCATCCGAAAAATGACTCCCCGTGAATGGGCACGTTTGCAGGGGTTCCCGGATAGTTTTGACTTACCTCTTGCCGATACACATCTATATAAACAATTTGGCAATAGTGTAACTGTAAATGTAATAGAAGCTATCGCCAAAGAGATAAAAAAAGTGCTTGATGCACATTCGAAAAATGGTACTCCCCCAGCTACCAAAAAACGAACTTCGGGGACGAGCATTTTGAAGAAGTATCTTGAAGAACATGTTGGTGAAGAGATACCGTTGGATACTTTAAATACCATTTGCGGTGATGCCGGATTGCACCATTGGGACAGAGTTATTCGAAATCTTATACAGCAAGAAGGCTACGATATTGAGAACAAAAAAGGTGAATGGTATAAATTGCGCTCTTTAACCAAAAATCCCGTCAAAAGCAAACGTTCGTATATAAGCAAAAAGCTGAAATATATGGTGTTTGAAAGAGATAACTTTACTTGTCAAGCCTGCGGTAAAAATATACGAGACGACAAGATTAAACTAAGCCCTGACCATATCATTCCTGTTGATTGGGGCGGAGACACAACCCTTGACAATCTTCAGGCACTATGTACCGAATGTAATGAAGGTAAACAAGCTTGGGTCGACGGCGAAGATAACGCTATTATGAAAAAAGTAAGTTTGCAAACAAGTGCAAAAATGAGGTTGAAGGTGTATTTTGAATCACACCCC
The DNA here is from genome assembly GCA_045638405.1 of Eubacteriales bacterium. Taxonomy (GTDB): domain Bacteria; phylum Bacillota; class Clostridia; order Oscillospirales; family CAG-272; genus RUG11130. Next base: position 23,241 of record JAZUBG010000036.1, read on the forward strand.
AATGAAGAAATTCCCGTGGATCGGTTATCGGTTGTTGCCAAAACGCGGGAATGGACACGTTCTATCAGGTATTTACGCTCTGAATATGGACTAAATATCGAATACAGACCTGCAAATAAAAATTCAAACAGATTGACAGATACTTACATCTTTTTGAAGGAGGAATAGTTATGGCCAGTGCAAAAGAAAAAATGAAGATATATTTACTTAATCATGTTGGAGAGGATGTTTCAAGAGAAACTCTTCGTGAAGTAGCAGGAAATATCCAAGATTGGCAACGTTCGTTAAGACAGTTGCGTCAGGAAACGGGACTTGACATCGTTCCAACACGAACAGGATATATTTTGACGTCAGATGTTCCCGTTAATGAACCGCAAATTCGCAGACCGATAGATGCAAGATTAAAATATGCCGTACTGCAAAAAGATAACAGTACTTGTCAAAGATGCGGTGCCAATATTCAAAACACCCCTAACGTGAAGTTGGTAATTGACCACAAAGTGCCGGTTGATCTCGGTGGAGCAACAACGATAGATAACTTGTGGACTCTGTGCGAAGACTGCAACGGCGGCAAGAAGGCTTTCTTTACCGATGAAAACGCTGATGCGGTTAAAGAGATTATGCGAATGGACAGTGCTGCCAAACGTCTTAAAGCATATTTCGAATTGTATCCAAATGTCGTCATTGAACCGATAAAACTTTCCACAATAGCTAATGTTCGAGATTGGGAAAGAACTTTGAGATTGGTTCGTGCTAAATACAACATGCAAATTGATTGGATCAGACCTAACGAGGAATATCGTATGGGCGGATATATTTACAGAGAATGATTGTGGGCAGTCTTTTTTCGGGTATTGGTGGCATTGAACTTGGATTTGAACAGGCTGGATTCGAAATTGCTTGGGCTAACGATATTGATTCGGAGGCATGCAAAACTTACCGCCATAACTTTCCGAAAACACATCTCATAGAGGGGGATGTGCTTGACGTCAATCCTCATACACTCCCTGATATAGATGTACTTGTTGCGGGATTTCCGTGTCAGCCGTTCTCAATTATGGGATATCGGCGCGGATTCAAAGATCCTCGCGGAAATTTGTTTTTTGAGATTTCTCGTTTCATTGACATTAAGCGTCCGCGAGTAGTATTCCTCGAAAACGTGCAAAACCTTATGGAACACGATAACGGCAAGACGTTCCTTGTTATTTACAATACTTTGGCACAGTTCGGTTACTCCGTCAAGTACAAGGTTATAAATGCTACCGACATTAATATTCCTCAAAATCGTGCGCGTATTTTCATCGTTGCGTTTCTTAATATAGAGGATTGTGACCACTTTTCCTTCCCCGAAACAATACCGCTTGAAGCGACAATTGAGGATATTATTGACCGCAGCATAAAGCACGACGATATTTATTATTACGACTATAGTAGCCGATATTTTAAGGAGCTTGATTCGAAAATTGTCGATAAGACGGGTATTTACAGAATTGACGATAGCGGTGTCGCAATGCGCAAATGGGAAATCTGCCCCACGTTGAAAGCCAATATGGGAACTTACCCTGACCGTATTCCAATCATCCGTGACGATTTCGGTATCCGCAAGCTTACACCTATGGAATGCCTTGCATTCCAAGGCTATCCAAAGACCTATTCTTTCAAGGGGATTTCTCTTGAAAGTGCATACAAACAATGCGGAAATACGGTGTGTGTTCCTGTTATAAAAGGAATTGCAAAAGCAATATATCTAAGCATTAAGTAGGACTATTAGTTTAATTTAGGAGGCATTGAAAATGGAGCGACGTACAATTCCAATTGATACGCTATTACTATCTGATGGTAACCCAAGGTTGGATCCTTCGTTGGGAGAAGATGAAGCGATCCGTAATATGGTATTAGACCAAAATGATAAATTGTTTGAACTCGCTTCAGATATCGTAGAGCACGGATTAAATCCATTGGATACGATAGGTGTATTTCCTTCGGAAACATACGACGGATTTTATGAGGTTGGCGAAGGCAACCGTCGTATGTGTGCTCTGAAACTCCTTATTACTCCGGAACGTATTCGTGAAATCAATCCCAATTTGCACTCTAAATTTTCCACATTATCGCAATCCTTTAAAGCTCCCGATTCTATTGAGGTCGGAGTTTTTAACGATGAAAAGTCTATGCGCCATTGGATGGAAATACGCCATATGGGTGAGCAAGGAGGAAAGGGATTATCCAAGTGGAATTCTGTTCAAAAAGCTCGGTTCAACAGAATGCAAACAGGATCAGATGCTCTATTGGATTTTTGGGATTGGATGATTGCAAACAATATACTTTCTAACGAAAAAATATTCCGTGTGACCAAAACAAATTGGCAGCGTATTCTTCGTGAAAAATATTTTCCTTTTTTGAAAATTCAGTATAATGGGGTGTATTCTGTTTTACCAACCGATATTGACATTTTTAAAGAACGAATACAAGCAGTTCAGCAAGCGTTAGATGGGCAAACTGTAGCTATCGTTTATGATCAAGAAAGAATAGAAAACTTTTTTAATTTGATTTCCAATACGCTATATGGAAAGCCATATCAAGATGTAGTAAAGGATGAATCCGAACAAATATCCATTTCCCCGGCTGTAACGCCAATTGAAGACGGTAGAAAAGAAACCGGATCAAACTTAATCAATCATAGTTTTGAAGGTGTTTCTGATCAGATGGAGGTTTATCCTTCAACTGATAACACAACAAGTACGATTCCTACACAAACAATGGGTCGAGATGTTTTTAATGGTTGTTCTACAATAATTCCTTACCAATATTCAATTCGCACGAGTAATATGCGATTAAATAAGATTATCAACGAACTCAAACGTCTTGATGCCAGTGTTTATCCCAATGCTTGCGGTACTCTTTTGAGAACTTTATTCGAATTGTCAGCCAAAGTTTATTTGGAAAAGCAGGATGGCAGAGATCACACCAGTGATGAATTCCAACAGGTGATTAGGCAAGCGGCAAATGAGCTGCGAAACAAAGGATGTATTGATAACAGCCAACATTCAGCTATATTTAGTGATATTGATAATTTAAGAAAGATATTTAATGGATATATGCATAATACGGAATCGTATCCGAGTAGCGAAGCACTCAAAAACTTCTTTAAGTGTCATCGCCATTTTATTCAAGAGTGTTTAAAGTAAAAGGAAGGACATATCGTGGTTAAGAGTATAAATATTGTTCAGTATCGAAAGTTGAAAGACTTGTCATTAAATTTTTCTAAAAAGATTAATGCTATTTCTGGAACCAATGGTACGTGCAAAACGTCTTTGTTGCATTTGTTGGGAAATTCTCTGCAAGCACCAACTAAGGGGTGTTCTTGGATAACCGATGATAAATGTTTGCCTATTATTAAATCGGTGAATAATGTAACAAATCCCAAGGTTGAAAGTCTTACGCGAGGGGATCAAACCTATAATGATCCTGCACACGGTATAAAAGGTTCGCTGTTTTCGGTTGATTATTATGGCGCAGAAACCTTGGACTTCAGACGTCACAATTCAACCCAAATGACACGCTATGCTGTTAAGCCGAAGTATCAGCCCGGAACAAAAGATACATTACCGCATTGCCCTGTGATTTACTTAGGTCTTTCGAGATTAGTACCCTTCGGGGAATTTCAAAATGATGATGCTTTGTCGACTATCAAAAAGAAATTACCCCAAACTTACCAAGATGAAATCGCGTCACTGTATAAGAAGTTTACCAATTACACCATCGCATTCAATGACACAAAACAAATGGGTGACATTAAGGTGAGAAGTGAATTTTCCAGCAATATAGAAGGTATTGATTCCAATACTATTTCTGCCGGAGAAGACAACCTAAGTATAATACTAACGGCATTGATCTCGTTGAAATATTACTATCAATCAATTAACTCTACAAAAGAGGTGGAAAGTGTTCTCTTAATAGATGAAATGGATGCAACCTTGCACCCAGCTTTTCAAATTAAGCTGTTGAATCTCTTTCGCGAAATGTCGGATTTGTACAAGATTCAGATTGTATTTACAACGCATAGTATGTCTTTGCTTGAAGAGATGCTTTCTAAAAAAGACAACGTATTGTATTTGGTCGATAATTTAACTTCGGTATTCCTTATGGAAGAACCCGATATCTATAAAATCAAAATGCACTTGCAATCTCTAACGCAGGAAGATATTTATGAAGACAAGGTAATTCCTTTATTCACCGAAGATGATGAAGCACGTTGCTTGCTTGATTTGCTATTTGATTACTATCAAAAAACGTATCCCGAATTTAGGAATATAAGTGGATTGTTTCATAAAGTTCTTACAAATATCAGTGCGGAAAATTTAACAGGTATATTCACAGACGGGAAACTGTTACATACGACAATGCGTTCCATTTGTCTTTTGGATGGAGATCATAAATCCGATATAACTAATTTCATCGTTGCACTTCCCGGTAAAGCTTCACCTGAAACGGTTTTGATTGGTTATGCAGAAAAACTCTATAGTGAAGATGATGCTTTCTGGAGAGAGAGAACCATTGTCAATAAAGGCTATACCAAAACTTATTATATAAACAATATCAAGAATGCGGTTGATGAATTTGAAGCACAAATTGTTAGCTTACACGAAAATGGAGAATCGGCAAAGGGCAAAAGACGTAAATTTTATAAAGAGTTGTTTAACGATAATAAAACCTTTTTCACACTACTGTTTAAGCATTGGATTCATAATCCAATAAATAAATCAGAAGTAGATAGGTTTTATAATGAGTTGCACATTGTATTTTTGAAAGTGGCTCCGTATCACGAGATTAATCCGAAAGAATGGGCATGAATATGAGAGGAGGGATTGATTTGCCAATAACACCATCACCATTGAGATATCCCGGTGGTAAAACCAAATTGTATGAGTATGTTAAGTCTATTATAAAGGCAAACAATCTAATAGGAGAAACTTACATTGAACCTTTTGCGGGTGGCGCAGGTCTTGCTTTGAAACTTCTATTGAACGGAGATGTTAAGAAGATTGTTATAAACGATTTGGATCCTGCAATATATGCATTTTGGTATGTTGTGTTAAACCAAACAGACGATATTTGCAACTTTATAACGACCGTTCCCGTAACATTAGATGAATGGGATAAGCAACACGATATCTATGTCAATCAAGCCGCACATACTCAATTGGAACTTGCCCAAGCGACATTTTTCCTTAATCGAACCAATATTTCTGGTGTGATTACCGGAGGTATGATTGGCGGAAGAAAACAAGAGGGAAAATATAAGATAGACGCTCGTTTCAATAGAACGCAACTCGTTGAGAGAATACGAAAAATAGCAAATTATTCTGATAAAATTGACCTTTATAATTTAGATGCGATTGATTTTATAAAACCCGAGGTCTTAGGACATTACTACAAAGTTTTTATTAATTTTGATCCACCTTATGTCGATAAGGGCGGTGAATTATACAAGAACTCGTTCACCGAAGAAGATCATCGAATTTTAAGAGATCATATCGCTCAATGCAATCGCAAATGGATTGTAACATATGATATATGTGACTTGGTTGCAGAGCTATATTCTTCATATCGTGGTGGTACAGTGGATATTTATTATAGTGCCAACAAAGCTAAAAAAGCTCAAGAATATATTTTCTTTAGTGACAACTTGATTTTACCGTAATGTGAATTGGTTGATCGAAATAAATCTAATATATAGCCACCATCAAACGCTTCATTATATGATGGTGGCTTTTGTTTTTAGTTTAACAAAACGTTTCGTCACGAAAATTCTATGCATATTTCGTTTATATAATCTTCTTCCGTATTGACTTTACGCTGATTTTGTGTTATAATATCTATATACGAAAAGCGAGGTGCATTTTAATGACGAAAATTATTGGCAAACGACTGAGAGAACTGCGTGTAGAAAACCGTTACTCCCAGCAGCAGATTGCAGAAATGTGTGGATCGACCCAGGCAACTATCGGAAGATACGAGCAGGGACTTGTTGACGTTGCTCTGGACAAGCTATTTTGGTACGCAGAAACCTTTGAGGTGTCCTTGGATTATATTTTTGGAAGAACAGATGATCCCAAGGGGCATCTGTACGAAAAAGACGAGCCGTCCTTGCCTTCCGATGCAAGTATTAATGACTTTATAGAGTTCTGCTTTGATCCTGCATCTCCCGCCAACGCCAAGCTAAAAAAGATGCTTGTGCAGTTGATGCAAGATAGCACAAAGCAACCCGATTAATTTTAGAACACAGTGAGAGGTAAAGATATGGGACTGATTGAATGTACAAGCGGTGCATCTCTTTGGCGCGGATATGATTATTACAAAGGGAACAAGGTAAAGAATTTTCAAAAAATCAACGATACTCAGTATGCTGCCGATGTTGTCGGCACAATGAGCGAACCATATAAGGTACTTATTGATGTTGCACATCCAAGAACGTCAAAATGCAACTGCCCTCATGCAGATGGTAAACGCATCGTGTGTAAGCATATGATGGCGGTATATTTCACTGCCTTTCCGGAAGAAGCTCAGAGAATCTATGATGAAATGATTGCCTATCAAGAAGAGGAAGAAAAACGCGAAGAAGAATTAACGGATAGGATCTGCCAATACGTTTGGAAAATGAAGAAAAGCGAAGCCCAACAAGCTTTACTTGAATTGCTATTTGATGGACCCGAATGGCAATTTGATAGATTTGTAAGAGAACACGATTTGGAGGACGATTATTATTAAAACACAGAAGGGAGAAAGCACATTGAAAGCCGTAATTTACGCTCGATATTCATCGGACAGTCAGCGTGAAGAAAGTATAGATGGTCAGCTCCGTGAGTGTATGGAATTTGCCAAATACAACGAAATGACCGTTGTTAACACCTATATTGACCGCGCACTGTCTGCAAAAACAGATAATCGTCCTGAGTTTCAGCGAATGATTAAAGATAGCTACAAATGCAACTTTGATGTGGTGATCGTATGGAAGTTAGACCGTTTTGCACGTAATCGCTATGACTCAGCGCACTACAAGGCACTTCTTAAAAAGAACCGTGTGCGTGTGGTATCTGCTAAAGAAACCATTTCTGAAGGCGCAGAAGGCATTCTGCTCGAATCCTTGCTTGAAGGCTATGCAGAATACTACTCCGTAGAACTTGCCGAGAAAGTCAAACGAGGACTTACAGAGAACGCTCTGAAAGGTGTTTGGAACGGCGGGACCGTTCCTTTCGGATATATAGTTAACAAGCAAACTCAGAAGTTGGAAATCGATCCACTTGCAGAAGATGTTGTTCGTGAAATCTTTGATATGGCTTATGACGGTAAGACCGTCAAAGAGATTCATCGTTATTTAGAAGAAAAGAACATCACGCGTTCCAACGGGAAACCGCTCCGCTATAATGCAGTACGCTATATTCTCTCCAATCGTACGTACATAGGCGAATACAATCATTCGGGTGTATTGATTGAAGATGGTGTTCCCGCAATCATTGATAAAGCTTGTTTTGAAAGAGTTCAAGGCGAATTAAAAAAGAACTCCAAAGCACCGGCACGTCACACAGCAGACGATGATTATCTTCTCACAACGAAATTGTTCTGCGGTAAATGCGGGGCAATGATGGTAGCACAGGCAGGCACAAGCCACACAGGAAAAGTCCACCGCTATTATGCTTGTGTTCGTCAGAAAAAGCATAAGTGTGATAAAAAGATGATGCACAAGGAAAAGCTTGAAAACTTTATCGTGTACAAAACGATGGAGATTTTGAATAACGACTCTGTAATTGAAGAACTCTCGGCTCTGCTCTATAATCTGCAGTACAACGAAAGCACCATTCTTCCACAGTTGGAGCAACAGTTGAAAGAACGCGAAAAAGAGATCGAAAACATTGTAAATGTTATTCAGCAAGGAATTGCTTCTCAGGCGTTGGTAAAACGGCTCGGAGAACTTGAAGCATCAAAGAACGAAATCAGCGACGCCATTATCAAAGAGCAAATTCAGTCACCGACCTACACTCAGGACGAATACAGAATGGCTCTTACAAACTATCGAAAGATAGACCTTACTCAGCAAGACGGCAAAAGAAAAATCATCGACACATTCATCAATGCGATTTATGTATACGATGATCATTTCAAAATCGTATATAACGGTAATAACAAAGAGGAAACAGTTAGTCTTGAAGCACTCGAAAACAGTTCAACCTTGTTTTCATCCGGTGCAAAAAACGAAAAAGACCGTGTTAGCGGTCTTTTTCGTTTTTACGGGTGACAGGCTCGAAGACACCTCCCAAGATGCACAGCGTCTGTTGAGTTTCACTCCGCAAGACGCAACTTGTGTTTCGCGTAACGAAACAGTCACTTCAAGTCCTTTTCGCCGATGGCGAAACAAGAGTTTTAGCGAATTTGTTTTACGAATGCCGGACACGCAAATATCTCCACCTCTCCCGACAATTATCCTCAATATTTCTTACTTTTCTCACCGTTACATGATATAATGTTCCCAACAAGAACACATTCCAAGAGAACAGAATAAAAAAGATTTATTTAATATTTTTGTCAAAATATCTCATACTTTGTATCTTTTTGTGGTATAATTGTCTCAGCAAAGCATTCGATCGCAAAAAAACATATGCAAAAACACTAAAACGCCAAGGAGATATAATTATGAAAAGGATTTTTAGCTTTATTATTATGCTGGCACTGCTTTTGCCGTCAGTTACGGGAATTCTTTCGTCCATTGAGATAAATGCGAAAGTAAAAGATGAAACAGTAAGGTATACCGTTCTCATTCTCGATACTATGGGGGAGTATACCATCAATTCCAGCAACTACGATACGGTTGTCGTCGGTTCGTCTCTTGATAATGTAAAGAATGCAAGTGTCAGTTTTGTTGAAAAGCTGGCAAACATCGGTGGTGAAAACTATGTTGCAGTAGTTCACTGCGGAAACGAATCCTTTATCGAATCCGACTTCACCGCCAATGCAAATGATCTGGAAGATACTATCTATGCTATGGAAGAAAATCCTGACGGATTTTCCGACGTTAATTATGCCTTTGAACTTGCTGACAGTCTTATGTCACTTGTCCCTGATAATGCAGTCCGAAACATAGTTTATTTCTCCGGATGTACGCCTGCGGGAGGAGATTACGAATATGACGGAGTATATACGGAAGATGACTGTTCTTATTACGTTTCACTCACCGAAATACCACTCTATGCACATGCAAACACTGTCTATAACACCACTCGTTCTCTTTTCTCGAAAGGTTATAACGTTTACACTCTCGGATGCGTAACCAATCTGGAAGAACAACCGGAAAACTATAATTTTTTCATAAAAGTCATGAGTGATATTGCCAATGCGGGTTACTACGACGCTGCAAACCCCGAAGATCTTGAATTCGTATTCGGTGAAGTCGCAGAAGTAATCATGAGCAGTGTCACGGGAACTTTCAAATACAGACCGGGAAAAGATACCGAAGATTACAGAGACGTCGAAGCAACGTATTTTTACAGCGACAGCTATTTTTGTGATTATGCTTACAACTACAATCCTCATCTTGCCACGATGTCACTTTGTCTGGAGTTATCTGCGTTTGCCAGCTTGGAAGCAACTTCAAAGAAAGACTATAAAAATCAGGCTCAGAACGCAAGAACACTTCTCTATGACATTGGTTTCGAAAAAATAATGACCAATGACGATTTCGGAGAAAAGATGACTACCGAATCAATGGGAGTCATTGCCGCACAGAAGCAGA